>NZ_CBFHNM010000005.1:0-193578 GCF_965657255.1 Nonlabens sp. | reverse complement strand
AGCCAGATTATCAAGGCACTCAAAGAAAATGAACAAGGCAGATCAGTAGGTGATCTATCTAGAGAGTTAGGTATTGACAAGAGTACCTTTTACTATTGGCGTAAGAAGTATGGTGGAATGGATCGTCAATAACTCAAACGTCTTAAAGAACCAGTAAATACAATAATGGATTAAAAAGAGACCTTTGGAATTACTAAGAGTTAGATATAGATTCATTACAGTACAATTTTGATATAAAAAGTCTAATCAAATTACAAAAGTCGATTAATAAACCTACGTTTACTAAGCTGTATTAGTAATTATTTATTTTATATTACTAGAATCAAAATCTCTTTGATTATCAATTATAGCTAGAATTTCTATCAAATCTGTAATCCTGTAATAGATAGTAGTGCGTTTTCTAAAAACTAATTTTCTGATGCCACGAGAATCGCTTGCAATTGGATAACTCATTGGAAAGATAGTTGCTAAATAAAGAATATGCTCGAAGTCTACATAATAAGAATCTCCAAAATCTTGTCCAAATTCGCCATCCAGATATTCCAATATATCATTAAGGCCTGATTTAGCCTCAGTCGTTAAATCATAATCCACGCTTTTGTCTCATTTCTCGTCTAAAATCTTTTCCAGAAATCATTTCTCCAGCATCAGCCTGAGCAATTCCTCTTTCTATGGCAGCAATATGATGTTGAGGAATATTTTCATAATCACGAGCTGGTTCTTCTACTGTTTCTGTAGATGGATCGTTACTCAATTTCTTATCCAGCACATTCTCTTTGTACCATGCATAATCAAAATCGGTCAATCGTTCTAACGTTTCTCTTTGTTCTTTTGTCATGGTAAAGTCTTTCTAAATAGTTATTTAAGAACTTAAATATAAAATATTAGCAACTGTTTTTATTAATTTCACCTTGGTACTGCAACAGGTTAGATATAAACTTCTTTTAGTCTTGCTTTCGCGAAAGCGAGACTAAAAGAAAGCGAGATCAAAACAAGCTTCTTACCTTTACAACATGACCCAACAACAAATCATAGATAAAACCGTAGAGTTTGTTAAACAAAAATTACAAAACGCAGAAGGTGGACACGACTGGTTCCATATAGAACGTGTATGGAAAAATGCCAAATTAATCGCGCAAAACGAAAAGTGCGATCGTGCCATCGTAGAATTAGGAGCGCTTCTTCACGACATCGCCGATTCCAAATTTCACAATGGTGATGAAACAGTTGGTCCTAAGGTAGCAAGAGCATTTCTAGAATCTCTTGAGGTTACAGAAGACGTCATTCTTCACGTAGAAAACATTATCAAATACATTTCTTATAAAGGTGGTCATCAAAGTAAAGATTTTACCAGCATAGAACTAGACATTGTTCAAGATGCCGATAGACTGGATGCCATAGGTGCGATAGGAATAGCACGTACTTTTAATTATGGAGGTTTTAAAAACAGGGCTATTTATGATCCTGAAATTGCTCCAGATTTAAACATGACTAAAGAGCAATATAAAAACAGTACTGCTCCTACCATCAACCATTTTTATGAAAAACTGCTGTTGCTTAAAGACTTAATGAACACCAAAACAGGTAAGAAAATTGCACAGCAACGTCACTACTTTATGCAGGAGTTTTTAAACCAGTTCTATGCCGAATGGAATGGTGAGAAATAACTAATTTTGCTTTCTACTTAATTCTATGAATCCAGGACCTTTTGCTCAAAATAACCGTCAGTTTTTCCTGATCAAGCTGCAATACCTAGGTTTTAGATTTCATGGCTGGCAAAAACAACCTAACAATGTCCCAACGGTAGAACGTATGGTGTTGAGAACCTTGCGTTATGTTTTTGACCATTCTAATTTTAAGGTACTCGCCGCCGGCAGAACTGATGCTAAGGTTTCTGTAAATGAAACCTGGATTGAATTATTCCTAGACGATTCCCAGGAGTTAGAAGTAGATCAGTTTCTAGCCGATTTCAATCAAAATTTACCTAGCGACATTAGAGCGTTAGAAATTGAAAAAACAGACAAAGATTTTAACGTTATTCAGGCTCCTAAAATTAAGGAATACATCTATCTCTTTTCGCACGGAGAAAAGTTCCATCCTTTTTGTGCCTCTATGATGGTGTATATGAAAAGTGAGCTGGACATCAAATTGATGCAAACGGCAGCTAGATTATTTGAAGGAACACATAACTTCTGGTCCTATACTTATAAACCTTCTGAAACCACAGAAACTACCTCAACTATTGAAAGCTGTTACATTGAAAAGAATGAGCTTTTTACCGCAAACTTTTTTCCAGAAAAAAGTTTTGTCTTTAGAGTTACAGGAGCAGGATTCAAACGTCATCAAATACGACTGATGATGGGCATGTTGTTTGACCTAGGAATGCATAAATTCTCATTAGAAGAGTTTATAGAAACACTAGATGGTAATAAAAAAATACACCTTTCTCACATCGCTCCACCTAGCGGTTTAATGCTTTATAAAAGTGAGTTCACATAACATTGATTCTTAGATTATTGTTAAAGTGATGTATTCGTGATAAGTAGTCTTTATTTTTAAACCAAATAAAAATACATCATGAAAAAATACATTTTATTGTTAGCTGTAGTACTTTCTACCTCATCGCTTTTTGCTCAAGATTTTAGTCCAGTAGATAAAAGTCCACTAGACGCCTCTTTCTTCCCTGCAGATGCTGCAAAACGTGCCTTCAGAAAAGGTGTTACCGAGCCTAAAATTAGAGTTCTTTATAGCAGACCTAGTTTAAATGATAGAAACATATTTACTACGGAGGATAAGAAAAAAGATGGCATAACTGTTTATGGCAAGTCATGGAGATTGGGTGCCAATGAAAGTACCGAGCTTCTTTTAATGCAAGATGCCATGATAGGCGATAAACTAGTTAAGGCTGGTCGTTATTCTATCGTGGTAACTCCTACAGAGAAAGAGTGGACCTTTCATATCAATTCAGAAAATGATGGTTGGGGAAATTATTCTCATAAACCAGAACTTGATGTGGTAACAGTTTCGGTTCCTGTAACTATGAACGATAAAAGTTTGGAACAATTAAGCATCACTATGTATTCTCCTAATAAAGATAACACAGTACATCTTAAAACGGGATGGGGAAAATATAGAACTGAACTTCCTATAGTATTGAGATAACAAAAATCCCCTTCAAATAAGCACTTCAATTTTAATTTATTGAGGTGCTTTTTTATGTCCGCTCTCGCGAAAGTGAAATCAGAAATAATCTACTGATCAATAATCAATCTACCTTGCCAGGTTTCTTGAACGTACACTGTTACAGGTCTTGATTTTAAAATCACATCGCCGTAACCATTGATAATTCCAGATATATTCTCTCTTACGTCCATATTCCAAGAAGCTGTACCACGATGAAAGATCTGCGCATTTTGAATAATAAGATCATTTGCAATTAACCTTCCATCGCCTTTATCCCAATTCAAATTGGCATTTTCTACAGATCCTGTGAGGTAGAAGTTGCTCAATTTATTAGTATGGATAATAAGATTTTGAACATTAAGTTGCAATCTAAAATCTCCAGTAGAATGATAAAAATCTTCCTCTGGACCATCGTTAGAGAGTAAGGTTAGACTGTTCCATCCTATAACACCTTCTGACCTTACATCTTCGCCAGTACTGGATCTTATCTCCGTAATATTAGGCGACGTGACTACAACCTCGGTGATGCCGTAATCTCTAACAAGGTTGCAACCATTATTATTAACGACTTCTAGTCTACCATCATTTACAGTAACATCCACATCATTTAAAAGGTTCTCTCCAGTTTTTACTACCACTTTTTGATTTGGCCCATCTTTTACGGTAAGTTTTAAACGTTCAAAAATTAGTATTTTATCAAATGACTCTAGCTCATATTCCTGCTCAATGAAGTCGCCGGCAGCTTGAGTACAGTTCAAACCATCTTCTGAATCACAGCCGTGTGTAAAAATTACCATTGCTATTACAAACAACAATTTGAGCGACTTCAGATATTTTATATTTAATATTTTAATCATCTATTACTTTTATACCGACTTTGACAAGCTTAGTCTGACAGTGTTTTATTTTAGAACTCTTTTTCCTATCTTAATTTTTTTCCTGAGGAAAGAACCGATCCTGCATTAAAATAAGCTTTTGAGCTTAATTCTTTTTTATTCAAAATTGAATTTCGAGTTCAGGTTCAGGTTCAGGTTCAAGCTCAAGTTCAGGTTCATAATCTATATCCTATTCCTAAACTCACACCTTCGGCAGCAGCGCCATGAGATTTGAGTGTTAAACTTGCAAAAACGCGATCGTTAAGTCTTCTTTGCAGTCCCATTCTATTATAAATTCTGGATTCAAATGGAATAGGCCAATACACATAATAACCGAATTGCGTTAAAACACTGGTTTTACCTAAGTGTAATTCATGACCTATAAAAACACCTACTCGCTGAAAATTTTCATCACCAGTAATTCCTTCTTCAGGAAAACTATTAGCTTGAAAATCTCTAAATTCCTTGAGAAATTCACTGATAAAAACCTCTGTTCCTGCATTCAAACTACTCTTGATATTGATTCTTTTATCGATATAAAATGAAAAGTCATAAAATGGAAATTGCCCACTACCACGAAAATCACTCTCATTAACACCCATTCTAGCAACAAAGTTGTAATGAATAGGCTCAGAATATTTTCTTTTCTCCCAAATCTTGAACTCTGGAATATTTTCTTTATTCAATGTATAATTCAATCCTGCCTGAAAAAACCAAGTGTTTGTAGAATTATTAGGCGCTCGCACATTTGCATTAGAATAATGAATAATAGTTGCACCAGCGTGAAAACCCAAACCTTTTACAATATTCTCTTTCCTGTAAACTGCATTAAGGTAAGTTGTACTTGTTATGGTAGAACCATAGGCATTATTACGCGGATTTTCAATTTCATCAAAAGGCTTTGTCACATAAGCAAGCCCTTGCCCTATTCTCAATTGAAAATTACGATTAAAAAAATGAAAGTTATAATGCGCATAAGCACTGTAAGCCTCGCCCAGCTCAAAGGTTTTCATGTCTTGATAAGCTGCACTAAATCCCCAATCTGGAAACCCAAATCTAGATTGCCATTCTTCTTCACCAAAGGTTTTACGGTTGTAACTCAATAAGATTCCTGTAGGATGATCTGTAATTAAATGTGCGATATCTGGATTGTGTTCTAATATCGAGCCGTACAAAAAAGAGGCGTCTAGCGTCGCCACCTTTGGAAATTCTTCTTTAGTTTGTGCAGTAACCGCTTTCGCGAAAGCGAGACAAATTAATAAACCTAAACACTTTTTAAACATAAGAACGAAACTACGATAGAAAAGTATCCAAAAATCAATCTCCAGAAATCTCTGTGTAATTTAATCGATGAAAAGGCTATAAATCTTTTTAAACTAAAAAAATAGCGCTAATAATCAACTATAGGTTCTCGTATTTACTTAATCTGTATAAATGAAATATAATCCTTACTCTTCTGGAGCTAGTTCTATAATAAGACCTTCTAGGGTTTCTGTTATAGGAATCTGACAGCCTAAACGTGAATTTTCTTTAACGTTATATGCTTCCCAAAGCATTGCTTGCTCGTCATCATTGCGTTCTCCCAGAACATGATCACTAATGATATAACACTGACAAGTAGCACACATGGCCATGCCGCCACAAACAGCTTGCACTGGAAGATCATAAGCCTTACAAACCTCCATCAGGTTCATGTTCATATCTGTAGGAGCAAGAACTTTATGTTCTTTCCCTTCTCGATCTATGATGGTTATATTTACATCTGACATTAGTTATTTCCTATTTTCTTAACTACTGCTTTTTCTGCCTCTTTGCGAGAACCATCAAAACCATCTATTCCACCTACCGTTGTGTATTTCATTACATATCGCTTATCTGGAAAAATGCGCTGGTAAGCACTTTGACACATTAATGTAGCTTCGTGGAAACCACATAATATAAGTTTTAACTTACCTGGATAAGTATTGACATCTCCTATAGCATATATGCCAGGAATATTTGTCTGATAATCTAAAGTGTTATCTACTTTAATCGCATTTTTTTCAATCTCAAGTCCCCAATCTGCAATAGGACCTAGTTTAGGTGCAAGTCCGAATAAGGGAATTAATGCATCGCACTCGATAACTTCCATTCTCTTAGCTTTATCATTATGTTGTAATAAAACAGACTCCACTTTGTCCTCACCTTTGATATCTAATACCTCAGCTGGAGTCACTAAACGTATTTTATTTTCATTAACAAGATCTTGAACTTTTTCTACACTATCCAGCGCACCACGGAATTCTTCTCTTCTGTGAACCAAGGTTACCTCGGCAGCGACATCTGCTAAGAAAATGGACCAGTCCAGAGCAGAGTCACCGCCGCCAGCAATCACTACTTTTTTGTCACGATATACTTCTGGATCTTTAATCATGTATGAAACACCATTGTCTTCGTACTTTTCAATTCCTTCAATAGCTGGTTTACGCGGTTCAAAGGATCCTAAGCCACCTGCAATAGCTACTACTTTTGCATGATGTTTTGTTCCTTTACTAGTTGTAACTATAAATGAACCATCTTCTTGCTTTTCTATGGTTTGAGCGCGTTCTCCAAGTGTAAAACCTGGTTGAAAAGGCTCAATTTGTTTCATAAGATTATCTACTAGGTCGCCAGCCAGTACTTCTGGAAAACCAGGAATATCATAGATAGGCTTTTTAGGATACAATTCAGAACATTGACCACCTGGTTGTGCCAGCGCATCAATAATATGGCACTTCAGCTTTAATAACCCAGCTTCAAAAACGGTAAATAGTCCTGTAGGTCCAGCACCTATAATCAATATATCTGTAGTAATCATATCTTATGTCATAGCAACTTTAGGGCTAACAAATTAGCATTATGCAAAGGTCGTTATGAAAAGGCAGCTAAACAAATGATTTTTGATATCTATTGATAGGATCAACAGATTTAAAAGGCAGGTAATTTTTGCCCTTGTACGAAAGAAATACTTTAATAAAAATTTTGCTGAATTGAGATAGAAAAAATGTTATTTGAACGGCCAACAGCGAGATGCTAAAATAAGAAAACAGCCCATCTTAATATCGTAATCATCTCGCCTTGTATGACCTATCCAAAAACTACTTGTTAAAACTTAACAGTACAAATATAGGTCATTATTATTACCCTACAACCCCTATAGGTTAATTTCGTATTAATGAATTAATAAAATAATCATAAAATATTCATTAAAAGTTGAAAATACCTTAATGAATTGTGAGTATTAAGTAAAAATCCATGTTTATAAAGATAAACTTTTATAATGTATTAAACTAAATCTTGTAAAGTTTGATTGTCCAAAATCTCAAGTGTATTGTCTCTTACTTGCGTCATCAATTTATTCACCGCACAAGAATCTTCATCTACACAGTCTTCACATTTTTCATAAAAGTTGAGACTTACACATGGTAGCATTGCAATAGGTCCTTCTAAGATACGATGGACAGTAGACATTCTTATCTTTGATGGAGCTTGCATTAAATAGTAGCCGCCACCTTTTCCTTTACGACTACCCAAAATACTATTTTTACGCAATTCTAATAAAATCGCCTCTAGAAATTTATGTGATATATTTTCTGAATCTGCAATAGTAGCGATAGATGTAGGTTTATTATCATCCAATCTTGCCAGAAAAGTTAGGGCTTTAATTCCGTATTTAGTTTTTCTTGAAAGCATCTTCCAAATCTACTACTTTCTGTAATGAAGTACAACGCAACTCATATGATTCTCATAGGTAAGGTGTAAAGATTTTTTATTTGAATTGAACGATTTTAACTTTATTCGCTTTCGCGAAAGCGAAATAATCATCGAGCTTATTCACTGATTAAATCACTTGAAAAACCTTTTTTGTGGCTTTACTTATTTTTATAATATCTGACAATAGACCACGAGCGGTAACTGCCTTTCCAGCGCCAGCGCCTTTAATGACCAATGGATGTGCTGCATAGGATTCTGAATAAATTTCAAAAAATCCGTCACTTCCTTGCAATTGACCTGCTGGACTTTCCTTTTTTACCGCTTGCAATGAAACTGTTAGAGTTTTGTTTAAAACATCTAATTGCCCTAGATGTCTTAAGACTTCATCTGGTTGTAATTGTGATTTCTTTTCCTCTAAAGAGTGATCTAACTTTTCAATTTGATCAATAAACTGGTTTAAAGACGCAGGACGTAATTCTGGCATAACTAAATTCTCAATTGCTATATCATTAAACTCAAGTTTTAATCCTGATTCTCTTGCTAAAACCAGTAGCTTTCTAGCCACATCATTACCAGAAAGATCTTCTCTAGGGTCAGGTTCTGTAAAGCCATTTTTAAGAGCGTCGAGTACAATTTCAGAAAAAGGCACTTCTTCCTGAGAAAAGCGATTGAACATATATCCTAATGAACCTGAAAAAACACCGTTTACAGCAAATAGTTGCTCGCCACTTTTATGTAAATTTCTAACTGTTTCTACGATGGGTAATCCTGCGCCTACGTTAGTTTCATATTCAAAAGATAGTTCTTTTTCTTGTAGTAATATTCTCAAGTCATCATAGAAACTTTGTGAAAGAGTATTAGCAATTTTATTTGCAGTTACTACATGAAATCCATGTTCTATTAGCTCTGGATAAAACTGAGAAAGTTCTTTACTAGCTGTAGCGTCTACTGCTATACGAATCGTTAGATCACCACTAGAAAACCTATAAAAATGATCTGCATTTCTAGTGACAGATTGCTCAGCAAAAACTTCTTTCCAATCTTTACTTATTCCATCCTTATCTGTCAAAACTTTTTTACTGTTTGCAAGACCTACAATTTTTAAATCAATCCCTTGATTTTCTTTAAAAAACTGCTGACTGTCTAGAATCTGTTTAATTAATGTACTTCCTACATTTCCTAAACCGAATAAATATATATGTATAGTATTCATTTGTTGTTGTATTAAATGCATTTTCTTTTTGCAAAATGCGGTTGTATTTTATCCAGTTGTTCCTTAAGAAGTCTGGCTACTTGATCCTGTTCAATTAAAAAAGCATCGTGACCATGAATACTGTCTATCTCGTGGTATTCTATATCTTTATAATTTCTCAATAATTCATAAGTTTCTCGATCTTCTTGAGCTGTAAAAAAACCATCACTATTTATAGCAATCAACCTGATTTTTGTTTCACTACTAGCGACCGCTTTCAAAATATTATCGTTGTATTTTTTTGCAGCATTTGCTGTACTTAACAAATGATTTAAAAGACGATAAGCTGGAAACGTAAATCGTTCTTTTAGTTGTAAACCATGATAATTTAACCAGTTGATTACTTTAAAGTCTTGTTCTTTTTCTCTATTAAACTTATTTCTAAAACTTTGTGGGGTTCTATAAAAAGTCATCGCGTGTTGTCTAGCATCTTCTATAGGTTGTGAAGAATGACTCAATATTCTTTCTTGAATATGACAATTTGCAATGATCCAGTCAGTGGCTTTCCAATCTGCTGCTATAGGAATAATGACACCGAATAGTTCTGGATAGATGACAGTCATTTCCCAAAGTAAACATCCACCTATACTGCCGCCTATGCCAGCGTGTATGTAGCAAATTTTAAGTTCATTCAACGTGACCACAAAAGCCTGCGCCACATCTTCTAGCGTCCAATCCTGATAATTAAAAATAAGATGATCAATATTTTCATCAAAACCATTTCCAGGAATATCTAAGGCAACGATGGTAAACTTATTAGTATCAATTGCTTTACGACTACCTAAAAGCGCATCCCACCATTCAGGTACTGAAGAATTACCAGTTAACGCATGATTTACCAGAATAATAGGCGCTGTATGCAACACACGCCCAAAAATCTGATAGGAAACACTAATATCCTGCACTTTTCCTGACTTCAATTTAAAGTTAGGAAGCTCGATATGTTTTAGCTTTTGAGCCATTTATGCAAGAACTTTTTTATTGATGGTTGCAAACGCTTGTTCCAGATCTGCAGTGAGATCGCTCACATCTTCAAGACCTACAGAAAGTCTGATCAGGTCTTTAGTTACACCAGTGCTTAACTGGTCTTCATCTTTTAATTGTTGGTGCGTCGTACTTGCTGGATGTATAATAAGTGACTTGCTATCGCCTATGTTTGCGAGTAACGAAAATACTTTTGCACTGTCCACTACTTTTTTTGCATTTTCATAACCACCTTTTACTCCAAAGGTTACAATACCGCTTTGGCCTTTAGGCAAATATTCTTTTGCCAGGTTATGATACTCGCTCGTTTCTAGACCTGGATAATTAACCCATTCTACCTCTTCTTTACTTTGCAACCATGTTGCTAATGCTAGCGCATTTTTAGAATGTTGAGCAACTCTTAATGATAGAGTCTCTAGGCCTTGTATAATTTGCCATGCGTTAAATGGTGAAATAGCACCACCTAGATCGCGCAGTCCTTCAATGCGTACTTTTGCAATAAAAGCTGCTGCTTCTAAAGCCTCACTATAAACCAGTCCATGATATCCTGCACTAGGCTCTGTGAATTCTGGAAACTTACCGTTAGTCCAGTCAAAGTTTCCTGCATCGATAATCACGCCACCTAAAGCGGTTCCATTACCATTGATGTATTTAGTAAGAGAGTGAATTACAATATCTGCTCCATATTCAATTGGATTTAGTAAATAAGGAGTTGCTACCGTATTATCTACTATTAGAGGAACTCTAGCTTCTTTGGCTTGCTTTCCAATTTTCTTGAGATCTAGTACGTCTAACTTTGGGTTTCCTAGAGATTCTACAAATATGGCGCGAGTGTTTTCTTGTGTCGCTTTTGCAAAAGCGTCCTCTTCATTAGGGTTTACAAACGTAGTAGTAATTCCCAAACGTGGTAAAGTCACAGAAAGTAAATTAAATGTACCACCATAAAGAGAGTTGCTAGCCACAATGTGATCTCCTGCTCTTAATAGTGTTAATAAAGTAGTAGAAATGGCACTAGTTCCAGAGGCAGTTGCAACGGCTGCAATTCCACCTTCTAGTGCTGCAAGACGTTGCTCTAAAACATCTACTGTAGGATTATTAATTCTTGTGTAAATGTATCCAGGCTCTGCAAGTGCAAATAAATTTGCGGCGTGATCGCTATTATTAAATACATAACTGGTAGATTGATACAAAGGTACTGCTCTTGTACCACCGTTCACTTTTACATCATGACCAGCATGAAGTGCGTTTGTTGAAAATTTTTGATTTGACATTTTGTTTCTTTTTTTAATTAAAAATTAGTTGAAGAACAAAACCAAATTGAAAAAGCACTTCCTGTCTAGACGCTTTGCCTAGATAGAAAATCAAAAAAGAAACTTGTTAGTATAACCTACTTACACGTGTATCATCTATTCCCAAATATGTGGGCAGAATTTAGCACCTTCTTAACGAGAGTTAAGGGTTGCTAAGGAGTCGATGGGTCTGATCCCTCGTCCTTTCTTGATAATTTCAATAAGGTTATGAACGTTGAAACAAAGATTCAGAAAACTATTTGTTATTTCCAAATTTTTAACTGTTTTTAGTCCTAGTAAATTGATAGGGTTAATGCAGGTATTTGATAATTAAGTTATTAATAATAAAAAGAAGAGGTTTTTCTAAATATCAAACCTATAGTGATCGTTAAGAAAGCTATAAAGCTGTACAAAAACAATTGTAATATATTACATTTGCATTTCAATAAAGAGGAAAGATTTGGCTGCTTGCGACCTCGTTTTCATAAGAAAACATAAAACGCTAAAACAGTGTACTGCGCAAAACAATACAGCCACTTTATCTTCTATTTTTTATTAATCACGCGAGATTTGTAATTATTACGCTTTCGCGAAAGCGCACATATAAAATGCCATATTTATTTACATCAGAGTCTGTTAGTGAAGGACATCCAGACAAAGTTGCTGATCAAATCAGTGATGCTTTACTTGATAATTTTCTAGCTTTTGATCCAGAGTCAAAAGTGGCTTGTGAAACGCTGGTTACTACTGGACAGGTAGTTCTTGCTGGAGAAGTCAAGTCAAATACGTATATCGATGCAGCCCAAATAGCCCGCGATGTAATCAATAAGATAGGTTATACCAAAGGTGCTTACCAGTTTTCTGGAGATTCTTGTGGGGTTATTTCTTTGATTCATGAGCAATCACCAGATATCAATCAAGGTGTAGTTCGCGCTACTAAAGAAGAACAAGGTGCTGGAGATCAAGGAATGATGTTCGGTTATGCTACAAATGAGACCGAGAACTACATGCCTCTTGCATTAGATATTTCTCATAAAATATTAATTGAACTTGCTGCTTTACGTCGTGAAATGAAAGACATCACGTATTTACGACCAGATGCAAAATCACAAGTAACGATTGAGTATAGCGATGATAACGTACCGCAACGTATTGATGCGATCGTTATCTCTACACAGCACGACGATTTTAACGATGATGAGGATACAATGCTAGCGCAAATCAAAAAAGATCTTGTTGAAATATTAATTCCTAGGGTTAAAAAACTACTTCCAGATTATGCTCAGAAGTTATTCAATGATGATATCACTTATCATATTAATCCGACTGGTAAGTTTGTTATAGGTGGACCGCATGGAGATACTGGATTAACTGGCCGTAAGATTATAGTAGATACTTATGGTGGTAAAGGTGCTCATGGTGGTGGTGCTTTTTCTGGTAAAGACCCTTCTAAAGTAGATAGAAGTGCGGCTTATGCATCACGCCATGTAGCAAAAAACCTTGTGGCAGCTGGTCTTTGTACAGAAGTATTGGTACAAGTTTCTTATGCGATAGGTGTTGTGAAACCAACTTCTATAAATGTAGATACTTATGGAACCTCTACTGTTGATTTAACTGATGGAGAAATCTCAAAGAAAGTAGCCGAAATTTTTGACATGCGTCCTGCAGCGATTGAATCCAGATTGAAATTAAGAAACCCAATTTATCAAGAAACGGCAGCTTACGGCCATATGGGTAGAACACCACGTACTGAAAAGCGTGTTTTTGAATCTCCTTATAATGGAAGAGTAGAACGCAAAGTAGAATTCTTTACTTGGGAAAAGTTAGATTTTGTAGATGAAGTGAAAAAGGCTTTTTCTTTGTAATAATTTTATTAAAGAATTAAAACTCTTCAAGTTGACGACTGACTTGAAGAGTTTTTTTATTTCCTATATTAAGATTTAGAAAAAAATGTTATGAAAAACGTATTTACCTTATTCTTCTCTTTGCTATCCGTATTCTATATAGTTGCTCAAGAGCCTATTAAAGAGTCTTTATCAAAAAAAGAAAAGGCAGAAAAATTGTTGTCTACAAAGATTGAAATAGATGTCAATACAGAAATGTTTACTCCTGTGGCTATCAATACTTATGTTTCAGAAAAACCAAAAGGTTTAATTATGACCTTGATTGTACCTGAAAGTTATCAAAAAGCTAAAGAAACACTGAATAACAAAATTTCAGAAGAAATTGTCGTGACCGAACAAGGAGAAAAAACAGTAAATGGTATTACCTTTTTATATGTCAATGGCTATACAGAATCTGAGGGGAAAAAATTATCTAGCACTATTTATTGTGTAAAGTATAACAAAGAGTCCTGTTTAATGTTCATGGGAATGATAGATGAAGACGCAACAACCAAACATAAAAATGCAATCGCTAATGCTGCTATTTCAATTGTGAAAAATTATGAGAATTAATTTAATAACCTATATAGTTTACTTCCCATAGACATAAGAAAAACGGCTTGCGAGACATTTCAGCGATTATTTATCGCATAAAATGATTTAGACACGAATCATAAAAAATCCCATTACAATAAATTTGTAATGGGATTTTTCGTTTAGAAAATAAAGATCTTATTTGAAATTATTTATCTCTTTATCTAACTGAGCAATTTTTGCATCAACCTCAGCTTTCGTGCCTTTTAGATTATGTGTTTTTCTTACGGTCGCACCATTGATTTTTCTATTAATGGTCACTTTTGCTGTTACTATTCCAGTCGATTCATCAACCGACTTTTGAATATCGACATCTTTAATATTATTTAATTGGTTGCTATTTGTAATCACTTCTTCAACGACAGGTACTGGTAATGACAAGGCCGCTTTTGATTCACTAGCATGACCACCTAATATAGGAGCTACCACAAGTCCTATTAAACAAGTTAGTTTAATTAAAATATTCATAGAAGGACCAGAAGTATCTTTGAATGGGTCACCTACTGTATCACCTGTAACAGCTGCTTTGTGTGCGTCAGACCCTTTAAAAGTCATCTCTCCATTAATTTCTACACCAGCTTCAAAAGATTTTTTTGCATTATCCCATGCACCACCAGCGTTATTTTGAAAAATAGCCCAAAGAACACCACTTACAGTAACACCAGCCATATAACCACCTAACATCTCGGCAATGGCTAGATGATCCATACCAAAAATCATAGGTACAAAAGCAATTACTAACGGAAAACCGATAGTCAATAAACCTGGCAACATCATTTCTTTAAGAGAAGCCTTTGTAGAAATATCAACACATTTATCATATTGTGGTTTTCCAGTTCCTTCCATAATTCCAGGAATATCTCTAAACTGTCTTCTCACCTCTTCTACCATTTCCATAGCTGCCTTTCCTACGGCGTTCATGGCAAGTGCAGAGAATACTACTGGCACCATTCCACCTACAAATAACATAGCAAGAACTGGCGCTTTGAAAATATTAATTCCATCTATTCCTGTAAAAGTCACATAGGCTGCAAATAAAGCTAATGACGTTAACGCAGCAGATGCGATGGCAAATCCTTTTCCTGTCGCTGCTGTTGTATTACCTACAGAATCAAGTATATCAGTACGTTCACGTACGATAGGTTCTTGTTCACTCATTTCTGCAATACCACCAGCATTATCTGATATAGGACCAAAAGCATCAATAGCCAGCTGCATTGCTGTAGTAGCCATCATAGCACTGGCTGCTAGCGCAACACCATAAAATCCTGCAAAAGCATAAGATGCCCAGATCGCACCAGCAAACAACAAAACCGATGGGAATGTAGAAATCATACCAGTTGCTAGACCAGCAATAATATTAGTTCCTGCACCAGTTGAGGATTGTTGTACAATCTTAAGAATAGGTTTTTTGCCCAAACCTGTATAATACTCTGTAACCGATGAAATAACGGCTCCTACAACTAGTCCAACTAATGTTGAGTAGAATACATTCATAGAAGAGATTTCAATCATTCCTTCTCCAAAAAATTCCATTTGCATCGTTTCTGGAAGCATCCATACGCAAAGACCGTAACATGCTACAGCTACTAAAATAATAGAAGTCCAATTACCTACATTCAAAGCACCCATAACTTGAGGCTCCTTTGCATCATTACTTTTTATTTTAACTAGTATCGTTCCTATAATAGAAATGATAATTCCTACACCAGCTATAGCCATTGGTAATAGTATAGGTCCTATTCCTCCAAAACCTTCATTTACGATATCACCACCCATATCTTTAATTACATAGTTACCTAAAACCATAGCTGCAAGAACTGTCGCTACGTAAGAACCAAATAAATCTGCTCCCATACCTGCCACATCACCTACATTATCACCTACATTATCTGCAATAGTTGCTGGATTACGTGGATCATCTTCAGGAATTCCTGCTTCTACTTTACCTACTAGATCCGCACCTACATCAGCTGCTTTTGTATAAATACCGCCACCTACACGTGCAAAAAGCGCGATAGATTCTGCTCCTAGAGAGAATCCAGCAAGTGTTTCTAATACAATAGTCATTAAATCACTCGCGCTTCTATTTTCACCCATGAATTCTGCAGCAGCCCATTCGCCACCCATAAAAAGATGAAAGAATACAATGAAAAAACCAGTCAATCCTAAAACAGCAAGACCTGCAACTCCTAATCCCATCACCGTACCACCGCTAAAAGAGATATTCAATGCGTTAGGTAAACTGGTACGAGCCGCTTGTGTAGTTCTTACATTTGTTTTTGTAGCAATCTTCATCCCTATATTACCTGCATAAGCAGACATTACTGCTCCAAATACAAAAGCGATAACAATCATCCAGTGTGTCGATGGAACAAAGTAAGAAACAACAGCAAGAAGAACACTTACAATGACCACAAAGACGGCAAGTAGACGGTACTCTGCTTTAAGGAAGGCAAGTGCGCCCTCATATATATGATCAGAAATTTCTTTCATCTTACCGTCGCCGGCATCCTGTTTCATCACCCAGGATTTTTTAATAAGCATATAAATTAGCCCTAATACTGCCAAAAGTATTGGCAAATAAATCATGTACATTTCCATAAAAAAGTTGGTATTTGGTTTAAAAATCTCGCTAATGTAATAAATTTATGTTAACAAAACGATCGTGATATTTCGAATTGACTAAATATTTACCTACAATGCTACCAATCGAGCAAACAGAAATATAATAAACTAAGATTTACATAATCATCTGTTTAAATAAAGCTATTTGAATTCTGCTTTCGCGAAAGCGGAAACTAAATAAGCCCATCTACAATGAAGTAAATGGGCTTAAATATTTTAAAAATAAGAGAATTACTCCTTTATCAATTTTAAAACCGAGCTCATTTGATCGCTTTTCACCTCAACAAAATACAATCCTGAAACTAAATGATCCACGAGAATATCCTGACTTAAAGTTGGACTATCTACTTTTTGCTGTAAGACAATTGCTCCCAAAGTATCATAAATCGTGTATTGATTAAACTCCAAATTACTGCTCAAACTAATCGTGCTTTGAGCTGGGTTAGGAAACAGACTTACTTGAAAAAGATCATTCTGATTTATACTTAATGGAACAGCAACTGCTGTCGTTTCAAGATTGGTAATAATTGGGAAATTAAAGTCAAAATAAATTTCAGCTTGATTGGAAAATGTATCATCTAAAACAAGCGTATCTACCGTTTTAATTTTAAACAACACATAACCTTGACTCGCTGGAGCCGTAAATGGTAACATGATGTTATCAAAGATAAACTCTACTTTGTTACCTTCTGTAATAGTCGTTGTATAATCGTGGCTGGCACTCAATGGCGTCAAGGTTGTGATATCAAATTTTGAAGTATCAATATAATCTACGATTCTTACTGTAATGGCACTTGCCGTTCCTTCATTCTCAAAGCGGATTCTATAATGCACATATTCTCCTACCATAGTTGGTAAAATAGTCTCGCCTTGTAAGCAAGTTTTGTCATTAGGATCATAAGAGTTCACCACCGTTTGCTGTAAATCAAAAACATTATCTAGTGGCGTGTCGTCATTTGCCGTTGGGTTTATAGTCGTACTAAAGTCTAACAAATCATTACTATTTAAAGGAAAAGTAGAATCTGTAGGCGTATTGAGGTTCATAGTAAACTCAATCTCACGAGTTTCAAATGGATCAAGGTATACAAAGTCCCAACTCAACATCCCTACACTTGAAGAAGTGGTCGCTGGATTTGAATTTAGAAAATTCATAAAATCATCTTCATAAGTGAAATTTACAGAGCCTGATAAACGAGTATTCCCTTTGTTTTTATAAATGAGTTTGTAATTAGTATCAAATCCTGGTCGGGCATCTTCTAGTGGTAGGATAGAGATTTCTAGGTCATCAACTGGAGTTGTTGCGGTGAGGCAGAAGTCTTGGGTGACAACACTATTATTAGATATAGTGACATTGGCATTTAATGGGATGCCAGAAAACAAATTATTATTTGTTGACGCAGTTACGGTATAAGTCCCATCTGGTAAGTTTGCACTGTACTGACCATTATAGGTATACACAGTTATGTCATTTGTACTATTTACAATATTTACAGCTACATTTTGAGCTTCTAAATCTGAAGGGTCGCAACCATTTAAATCAAAATCGTAATAAACAGAACCGCTAAAGGTATTAGCGGGACAGGTATTTGATTGAGAATCTCCAGATATTGGCCAACCATTTTGGACAAGTATATCTCTCGAAAAATTATCACAATACTTTAAACCATTGGGATTAAAAACACCATTTCTGGCATTAGCATTAAATAATAAGTTAAGCTGAACAAAGCGTCGTAACAACGCATCGTAATTATCGACATCAAGACCAGAATTCCGCACATAAATCTCTAATAAAACATTCGAGTTGAAATTCCATGAAGATAAATCTTGGTTGAAAGAAGAGGCTTCGTTAAACATCAAACTCATAAAAGTTACATTAGAAATATCCCAACCGCCTAATGGCTGATTAAAAGAGGTGGCGCCGTCAAACATATAATTCATAGAAGTAACATTAGAAACATCCCAATTGTCTATCGGCTGATTAAAAGAAGTAGCTTCTGAGAACATGTTGAACATACGTGTAACATTAGAAACGTTCCAAGAATTTAAAGGCTGATTGAAAGCAACAGCTCCCCAAAACATGCTATCCATATTAGAAACATTAGAAACATTCCAAGAATTTAAAGGTTGATTGTATGAGGTAGTAAAAGCAAACATTCGATTCATATTTGTTACATTAGAAACATCCCAATTATTTAATGGCTGATTAAAGGTATTTATACTGTTAAACATAAATTCCATATTTGTAACATTTGCAACATTCCAATTATCGATAGGCTGATTGAAATCATTAGCACCATTAAACATGCCGCTCATGTTGGTAACATTAGAAACATTCCAATTGTTTATAGGTTGATTGAACTTTCTAGCCCTTTCGAACATAGAAGACATGTCAGACACATTAGAAACATCCCATGTTTGTAGATCTTGGTTGAAATAGCCTGCACCTTCAAACATATTACTCATATTGGAAACATTAGAAACATTCCAAGTGCTTAAGGATTGATCGAATCTACTAGCGTCCTTAAACATAGAAGACATATCAGACACATCAGAAACATCCCAAAAGCCTAATCGTTGATTAAAACTATAGGCTTCAAAAAAAAGATGAGACATGTTAACGACGTTTGAAACATTCCATGAGCTTATTGATTGATTAAAATTTCCTGTCTCAGCAAACATATAACTCATATCAGTCACTAGGCTTAGATCTGGTAAAGTAGTAGAGGAAAAGGTCAAATCAGTGCAACCTTTGAATGCTTCAAACATTGTTTGCCAAGATGTCGTTCCCCATTGGGTTATTGTTAATGGCGTATCTGATGAAAATTTAAACGAATCTAATTGATCATTAACAAAAACTGTGTAAGTCATTTGCGTTGTATAGCTATGCGAAATTATTTGGCTAGTGACGTTTGTATAACTATCATTTGTACCATCACCCCAATCTACGATAACTGTATTACCAGTAGTGATTTCAAAAGAGTAAGTAGTTGAAGGACTATTTGTCAAATCAACCTCAAAAACAAAATCATCCACGGTCTGCGCACTTGCAATAAATCCAAAAAACAAAACAGCTATAAAAGTAAAAAGCCTCATAAAAATATAATTTGCGCTAAAATAGAAGATTATCACGGCATATTCTTACAAAAGAGGAATTTATGTGATCTCGCTTTCGCCCTGAGCTGCCTCAGGATAAACTTCTATTTTCAAAAAAGAAAATAGAAAACGGTAAAAAAAAGCAGGAAACAAGATTAGGATCATTGCTAGCCGATACCGCTATGCAACGGTATGAAAGTTGAAAAGAATAAGCAGATTACTTCGTCGTGCACTCCTCGTAATGACGTACTAGAAACTAAAACCAAAACTACCTGTAATCGCCATAGAACGTGCATCTGGCAAGAAATTATAGCCGCCTCTAAAACTCACGTCCAGTCGTAGAATTTTAAAAATGTTTCCTATTCCTGCACTGTATTCCCAAAACACATCTTCTGGAGCGAGGTAATTAATGTTACCAGCATTAAGTGCAATGTTCTCATCGCTTATTTTTCCATACACCGCACGAATTCCTACCAGCTCTCGCAAATTAAGATCGCGCAATCCTGGAATTCTAGAAAATATACGACCGTTGAAATTGTGATCTAAGTGCATGGTAACATATTCATCTGTTACAAATTCGTAGAAATTGAGCGTATTAAAAGCACCTGTTAAATTAAAGTAAGTCTGGTTACCAGGGACAACATTTAGTAAAGCAAGTGGTACCTCTCCAAAGGTTTTACCTGCTTCAACTCTTGCTGTTAATCTCCCAAAAGGACCTAATTGAAATGGATGACTGTAGTAAAACTGAACTTTATCAAAATTAAAATCACTTTCTAAAAAACCGTCAAAACCCTTAGTATAACTAGCGTAAAGAATAGGGTATTCACCACTATTGATAAGCGTTCTATCTACTCCATAATTAGAGGTTTTACGCCCTGGAGTGTAAGTCATAGTTAGAGACGCATCTGCCTGTCTTGTTTCTGTCTCAATACCTGTAGGAGAATCTGGATCAAAATAATTCAAACTAAAAATATCTGGAGCTCCACTTTTAATGGTTCTATAACTAGTACCTAATCTAAATTCTAGATTGTATTTAGGCTCAAAACTTACTGCTAGCGTGGTCAAATTAATACTGGAAAGACTATTATTGTTTCCAGCAGTAATCAGTGAACTTGAAGCGAGACTACGTCCTAAAACATCGTTAGTATTAGTCAAGCTAGCACCTAATTGTTCAATATCGCGTCTATTTCCTCCAGATATAGTAAGCCTACTTTTCTTATCGATAAGCCATTTACCTGCTATTCCATACTTAAATTGATTATCTCTAAAACCATAGGCTCCATAACCTTCTAATCTCCATAAGTCATTTGCAGAAAAATAGGTTCTTCCACCTAATCTAACTCGCATTCCTTCTACCTGATTAAAACCTAAAAGTCCAAAAACAGGTCCTATATCAAAATTATCTATCTCATAATATCCCGAGGCAAGAATAGTCCCTATGTTATATAGGCGCTTAAACTTTTTATTAGTCTTGAGCGTATCTAGCATAGTGTAGATTTGCTTTTCGTCTTTATTGAGTTTTTCTAGTCGGTTTTCATCCCAGTAGGCTTCATCGCGATCATAAATTTCTGGATCATAGTCGTTAACTCTACGTCTATAAAAATCTTCTTCTTTTTTAATATCAAATTGATAATTATCAAACAAGGTGGTACGTTTACCATAAATCCCCTTAGATTCTTCTTTCTTGTTAAGAGCAAAATCACTCATGAAATAATCCCTAGTGATAAGAAATAAACTGTCATTTAAAACATCATACTCTTGCTCGATGTATATTTCTTTTACCCAATTCACATTAGCACTTTTAGTCGCTTGTAAGTTGATTTCTTTTATTGCGTAGGAATCAGTAGCGACCCAGAAGTCGCCTTTAAAAGTCAACTCACCCTTACGACGTGGATAATAAACGATGTTGTATGCTTCTACTCCATCTACGATCGCAGTATCTCTTAGCACATAATTGTAGGTGTCTATTCCTGCTCTACCTACAGGACTTGTAAAGCTTTTGTCAAAAAATTTCAGGTAACGCTCGTAGACATCGATATCTGCATAGAGATCTTTTACAAAAGCTATAATGGTTTGATTATCTGAAAAACCAGAGTTCTTATTTGCCTTAATAACTTCTTTCTCTTTGTTAGATTCATTATCACCATATACTGATGCTAATGACTCATTTATAAATATAGGCAAATAGGTTTTTCCAGTTACTCGGCTAGTGTCGGCATAATTGAAAATGAACTCCATTCCTCTAAAAAGCTTAGAGTTGATCATGGCACTATCAATAGTGTTCATGTCAAATTCTAGTTTCTCATACTTATCATATTGATATTGTTTGAATTGAGACAGTCCATTTTTACGCCTATTTTCCCATACTTTACGCAATATATCGATGGCTGGATTATTCTTCTTTGAAGTTTTACCAGCATAAACGACAACGGCATCAAGCTCTGCAGTATCGGTTTGCAGGGTAACCTTCATATCTAGGTTCACCTGGCTTTCTAGCTTTACAATTTGCGTCTTGTAACCTACAAAAGAAAATTCCACTTCTTTATAAGTTTTATCTGATTGTAAGTAAAACCTACCATTATCATTAGAAATAGTTCCTTCACTAGAGCCTGGAAAAACCACATTTGCAAATGGAACTGTGTCACCAAAATCGTCATAGATCACGCCTCCTACTTTAGTCTGCGCAATAGAAATTGTTGTTAAAAACAGCAACCCTATCATAATAATGTGATGTGATCTCGCTTTCGCGAAAGCGGAACTCCTATAATTTTTCATAAACTTGTAATGCAAAAGTCAAATGTAGAACTACTCTACTTAAAGTTACTTGTTTAACTTTAAAAAAGTTGTGATATTATTAAAAATAAAAAAACCCATTTTTTTCAAAATGGGTTTTTTACTAATTTTTCTAAAAATATTACTTTCTATACATCACTTTTTTAACACCTTCTACGACATGAGAAGCATTAGGCAACCACTCTGCAAATAATGCTGGAGAGTATGGCGCTGGTGTATCTTGTGTATTGATTTTATAAATAGGTGCGTCTAGATAATCAAAAGCCTCTGCTTGCACCATGTGCGAGATTTCTGTAGATACATTACCAAATGGCCATGCTTCTTCAAGAATAATTAAACGGTTGGTTTTCTTTACAGATTTCAAGATAGCTTCTTTATCATAAGGACGCACAGTTCTTAAATCTATTATTTCGCAAGAAATACCTTCTTTCTCTAATTGGTCTGCAGCAGTGTATGCTTCCTTAATAATTTTACCAAAAGAGACAATAGTTACATCAGATCCTTCCCTTTTGATGTCAGCAACACCTATAGGTAAAACATATTCACCTTCTGGCACCTCACCTTTATCACCATACATTTGTTCTGATTCCATGAAAATTACTGGATCATCATCGCGTATAGCAGCTTTAAGAAGTCCTTTTGCATCATAAGGATTAGAAGGAACAATGACTTTAAGACCTGGCGTGTTTGCAAACCAATTTTCAAATGCTTGAGAATGAGTTGCTGCCAGTTGTCCAGCACTCGCCGTAGGACCACGGAAAACGATAGGACACTTGAATTGCCCACCAGACATTTGACGTATTTTTGCAGCGTTATTGATAATCTGATCAATTCCTACCAGTGAAAAGTTAAATGTCATGTATTCTACGATAGGACGACAACCAGTCATGGTAGACCCTATAGCTACACCAGCAAAACCTAACTCGGCAATAGGTGTATCGATAACACGCTTTTCACCAAACTCATCTAACATTCCTTTTGAAGCCTTGTAAGCACCATTATATTCTGCCACTTCTTCACCCATCAAATAGATAGTCTCGTCGCGTCTCATTTCTTCACTCATCGCCTCGCAAATCGCCTCACGAAATTGTATTGTTTTCATATATGTATGATATAAATAGTATCAAATAATAAAAAACAAAAATAACTTACATAAACTTAGCATACGAGAATTTTGAGGTAAAAAACACCAAAATAAGCTACTATTATTTTAACGAAATCGATCTAGTCATTAAAAAGCTAGAAATAGTAAGACTTCATCAATTTTTAAAAAAAGTAAAAACAATTAAATAATTAAAAATTAAACAAAATTTTATTATGCATGCATAGTTTATTATTTGTTTTTTCTGTATTTTCGCAAACGATTGAAAAAGAAATATAAAGACTCTAAAATATGAAAATATTAGTATGTATCAGCCACGTGCCAGATACCACTTCAAAAATCAATTTTACAGATAATGATACAAAATTTGACACTGCTGGTGTTCAATATGTAATCAATCCTAATGATGAATTTGGTCTTACACGCGCTATGTGGTTTAAAGAAAAACAAGGTGCCAGTGTAGATGTGGTTACTGTAGGTGGCGCAGAAGTAGAACCAACTTTAAGAAAAGCACTAGCCATAGGTGCTGATAGTGCAATAAGAGTAGATACTCCTGCTTTAGACGGTTATCAGGTGGCAAAACAGTTAAGCGCTGTTGTTAAAAACGGTGGTTATGACCTAGTCATTGCTGGTCGTGAATCTATAGATTACAATGGTGGAATGGTTCCTGGAATGGTAGCTGCAATGACAGGTGCCAGTTTTGTAAACACTTGTATTTCTCTAGAAATAGAAGGTGATAAAGCTACTGCGATACGAGAAATCGATGGTGGTAAAGAAACATCTACCGCGACATTACCTCTAGTTATAGGTGGACAGAAAGGTCTGGTAGAGGAAAGCGACTTAAGGATTCCTAACATGCGCGGTATCATGATGGCTCGTAAAAAACCATTGAATGTTGTGCCTGCGACTGAAGCTTCTTCAGAAACAAAGAGCGTTTCCTTTACAAAGCCAGAGCCTAAAGGCGCAGTTACATTAGTAGATGCCGATAATCTTGATAAATTGATTGACTTACTTCACAATGAAGCAAAAGCAATTTAATTCATAAGAATTCATATTGATCTCGCTTTCGCGAAAGCGGAATTACAAATAAAATATTAAGCAAACGTCCTGTTCATGGGCGCAAAAAATAAATTATATGTCAGTACTCGTATATACAGAATCAGAAAATGGTAGTTTTAAGAAAACTGCTTATGAAGTAGCCAGTTATGCTAAAGGTATTGCAGATATGATGGGAACAGATGTTGCCGCTATATCTTTTAATGCAAATGATGCTGGTGAATTAGGAACTTATGGTGTCAATAGACTTCATAATGTAAGTGATTCAAAATTAGATAAATTTAATGCTGCCGCTTATGCAAATGCAATTGCACAGGCTGCAAAAGCCGAAGGAGCAAAAGTGGTTGTTATAAGTTCTAGTGCAGATTCTAAATATTTAGGGTCGCTAGTAAGTGTTCATTTAGAGGCAGGTTACGTATCTAACGTAACAGAACTTCCTTCTAACGCTTCTCCTTTTACGGTAAAAAGAACTGTGTTCACTAATAAAGCATATTCTAATACAGAAATCACTACAGATGTTAAGTTGCTGGGTCTTTCAAAAAATGCTTACGGACTTAAAGAGAATGTAACTGATTGTGCCGTACAAGATTTTGCACCATCTATTGCAGATACAGATTTTAATGTTTCTGTTCAATCTGTAGATAAAGCAACAGACAAAGTAACCATTGCAGACGCTGAAGTAGTTGTAAGTGCTGGTCGCGGATTAAAAGGACCAGAAAACTGGGGCATGATTGAAGAGCTTGCAGACGTTTTGGGTGCTGCTACCGCTTGTTCTAAACCAGTAAGTGATTTAGGATGGAGATCTCATGGAGAACATGTGGGACAGACTGGTAAGCCAGTTGCCTCAAATCTTTATATCGCAGTAGGAATTTCTGGAGCTATACAACATCTTGCAGGTGTTAACTCTTGTAAAGTTAAAGTGGTAATCAATACAGATCCAGAAGCGCCTTTCTTTAAGGCTGCTGACTATGGTATAGTAGGTGATGCTTTTGAAGTTGTTCCTGCTCTAATAGAAAAATTAAAAGCTTTTAAAGCAGCAAATGCTTAGTGTTTTAATTATTAATTAAGAATTTCTTAGATTTAAGGCTGTGCAATAAGAGAAAAACCTCATTTTTGCACAGCTTTTTTTATTTCTAATCATTATACCACAATGAGTCTAAAGCGACTTAACATACGAGGCATTTCCTATAGCCAAACACAAAACGGCGCTTATGCATTAGTGCTCAAGGAAGTAGACGGATCTAGACAACTGCCTATAGTTATAGGTGCGTTTGAAGCGCAAAGTATTGCGATCGCTTTAGAAAAGGAATTGAGCCCGCCTAGACCACTTACTCACGATTTATTTAAAAGCTTTGCGCAACGATTCTCAATTGTTGTTAAACAGGTGATCATTCATAAATTAGTGGATGGTGTTTTTTACAGCAGCCTTATTTGTGAACGAGATAAGATAGAAGAAATTATTGATGCTCGTACTAGCGACGCGATTGCCCTTGCAGTTAGATTTAAAGCGCCTGTTTTTACTTATGAAAATATTTTAGAAGAAGCAGGAATCCAACAGCACATCAAACCAGATAAGGAATTAGTTGTTGAAGAATTTGATAGTGAAGAAATGATAGAAGAATTGATCAACGCAGCCACAGAAGAGGTAGATGATTATAGTAAATATAGCC
The DNA here is from genome assembly GCF_965657255.1 of Nonlabens sp. Taxonomy (NCBI): domain Bacteria; kingdom Pseudomonadati; phylum Bacteroidota; class Flavobacteriia; order Flavobacteriales; family Flavobacteriaceae; genus Nonlabens; species Nonlabens sp. Next base: position 167,444 of record NZ_CBFHNM010000005.1, on the reverse strand, counting down.
TATCTGAATTAAACAATATGTTAGGTGAAGCGGTTTCTAACGAAGATTATGAACTTGCTGCTCAAATTAGAGACGAAATATCTAAACGATAACCTTACCAAAAACTATGAATTCTATTATCGCTAGATTTTTTGCTGCAACTATTTTTCTTTTTTTTACTATTCACGTTACCGGCCAGGAGAATACTCTTATAGAAGGAACCTGGATTTTTAACTCTTCTCAAACAGAAAGCAACTCATCTGAGACTGCTTATAGATTGGACAGTATCTCATTCCAACAACAAAACTATAAGTACTTTACTGGAGTGGACAGTTTAAATTCTCAAGGACGATTTATAGTACAAGGAGATTTTATAGCTCTTTATCCTAATGAAGTAGACTCACAATTAAACAAATTTGATTTAAAGAAAATTAACGGTGACAGTTTAATTCTTAAAAACAAAGATATTACCTATACATTTCTTTTAGAAAAAGAAGTTCTTCCTTCAAATAATATAGAAATTAAAAACGACCTTGGATTTAGTCTAGAAAGCTTTTACCGCGGCGTTATTGGCATCATTTTTATATTAGGATTATGTTTTTTACTTAGTAAGAACAAGAAAAAAATAGATTGGAGACTTGTAATAGTAGGTATCACATTACAAATAGTCTTTGCTATATCTGTTTTAAAATTTGAAAGCGTTGCATATGTTTTTGATGCTATATCTACTGGTGTGGTAAGATTTCTAGCCGTAAGTGAGGCTGGTGCCGAGTTTGTTTTTGGGAACTTAATTGATGCAAACAATAGTTGGGGTTACATATTTGCTTTCAAAGTGTTACCTACCATTATATTCTTTTCTGCATTTACCTCGTTATTATACTATTTAGGGATTCTTCAAAAAGTAGTTTACGTTCTTGCCTGGATCATGAGCAAAACCATGCGTTTAAGTGGTGCAGAATCGCTAGCTGCAGCTGCAAACATTTTTATAGGCCAAACAGAAGCACCGCTTGTGGTAAAACCGTACCTAGAGAAAATGACAAAATCTGAAATTTTATGCCTGATGGTAGGTGGAATGGCAACAATCGCTGGTGGAGTTCTTGCTGCATTTATAGGATTTCTAGGAGGAGAAAGTGAAGCCCAGCAAATCTTATTTACAAAGCATTTACTTACAGCCTCTATAATGAGTGCACCGGCAGCAATTGTGATCGCAAAAATGCTTTATCCAGAAGAAAAAACAACAGATGTAGATAGATCTTTGAAAGTTTCTAAAGATAAAATAGGAAGCAATATTCTAGACGCCATTTCACGTGGTACAACTGATGGTTTAAAATTAGCTGTAAATGTAGGCGCTATGTTGCTGGTATTTACTGCATTGATCGCTGTAGTTAACTTTGGTCTTAAAGATATTATAGGAGAATATACTGGACTTAATTCCATCATAGCAGACTCTAGTAGTGGCAGGTACGATGGTTTTTCTATGCAATACATTCTAGGTAATTTGTTTGCTCCTATTGCATGGGTAATCGGTGTTCATACAGATGACATCGTTCTTGTAGGTCAGTTATTAGGAGAAAAAACAATATTAAATGAGTTCATTGCCTATGGATCTCTTAAGGATCTGAAAGAAGCAGGTAAAATCATACATCCTAAATCTATCATTATTGCTACGTACGCGCTTTGCGGATTTGCAAATTTTGCTTCCATCGGTATACAAATAGGCGGAATAGGTGTTCTTGCACCTAGCCAGCGCAAAACCCTTGCTGCATTCGGTATCAAAGCCCTAATAGGTGGTACATGTGCTGCTCTATTAACCGCAACCATAGCAGGTATGCTTTTTGGATAGGCTTTGAATTAATTCTACAGCCTTAATATTTTGTTAATGAAAATTCTTATTTTTGCTTTACATTAACATTTAAGAAAATGCAAAGCGTTGAATTTTAAAAATTCTCAATATCGATTTAATTACACATTTGGCTCCATGTTTTGCTTTGGAACTTATGTAATAGGTCAATTAAATTTAGATATAGTGGTCACCAATGATATTGCTATGCGCATGCTTACTGATATAAATGACTACTACAAAAAGAAGAAAATCATATTCATTTCTAACAGAGAATTTGGACATTCTGTGGATCCCAAAGTATATCAGCTAGTAAATTCAAAAACGATTATAGGCATCGCTATTGTTGGTAAGTCACAAGAACAAAAAGTTCAAGCGACAACAGAACAATCTCTTTATAATGGTCCTTTTGGTTATTTTAATCATATCGATAGCGCCATAGAATGGGCAAAATCATTTACTATAGATTCTCACACCTTATCTGCAGGATAGAAAAATTAGCCTTTTCATCTTTTTTAAAATTAGTTTTCAGTACTTTGTGTTTCTGTTACGCTTTTGCGAAAGCACAGCAAATTACCCTACCTAATTATGAAACAATATCAAGATTTACTTCAAGACATACTAGATAACGGCGTTGATAAAGGCGATAGAACAGGAACTGGTACGCGCAGCTTGTTTGGCCATCAAATGCGATTTGATCTTCAAAAAGGATTTCCTCTTGTTACTACAAAAAAAGTACACCTTAAATCAATTGTGCATGAATTGTTATGGTTGTTATCTGGAGATACTAACATCCAGTATCTTAAAGATAACAATGTGCGTATCTGGAACGAATGGGCAGATGAAGATGGAAATTTAGGTCCCGTTTATGGACATCAATGGCGCAACTGGGATAGTCGAGGCATCGATCAGATCAAAGAGGTCATCAACACCTTGAAAACAAACCCTAATAGCCGTCGCATGATGGTAACCGCTTGGAATCCTAGCGTTATGCCAGACACAAGTAAAAGCTTTTCTGAAAATGTTGCAAATGGCAAAGCAGCATTACCACCATGCCATGCGTTTTTTCAATTTTATGTTGCTAATAACAAATTAAGCTGCCAGTTATATCAACGCAGCGCTGATGTGTTTCTAGGAGTACCATTTAATATAGCAAGTTATGCATTACTTACTATGATGGTGGCACAAGTTTGCGATCTAGAATATGGAGACTTTATACATAGTTTTGGTGACGTACATATCTACAATAATCTTAGAGAACAAGTAGAACTGCAACTTACTAGAGAACCTAGAGCACTTCCACAAATGAAACTTAATCCAGAGATCAAAGATATTTTTGATTTTAAATATGAAGATTTTACACTAGAAAATTATGATCCTCATCCTGCAATCAAAGGAATTGTTGCTGTATAAATCTATTAAAATGAAACTCTTCTTAATTGTATTATTCGTAAGCCCGTTATTTTGCACTTCACAAATTGACATTTATGAAAATTACAGAATGGTTGACACCACGCAGTTCCATTTTACAAAAGCACTCTTCTTATATGATGTTACTTTACAAGAGTCGCATAACGAAGGAAAAGTAATTTTAGAATGGAAAAAGCAGCGCAATATTACCTATCACATGATAGAAATGCGCGATCCATCAACTCAAGAATTGATTTATAGACAAAAGCATTATACAAATATTGCCGAATTTCCACGTAATGGAGAGTTTACCATTTACCCTATTTTCAAAAAGCAAAAAGGCGAGGCTGTTTCCATAAATCTTAAAGATGCCAAATCTAGAAATTTTGAACCTATCAGCCCATCCAGCTACTATAGGTTTGTAGAACAGCAAAATGAAATTGATCAAAAAAAGGCAGCTCTAAAAGAAAGAGAAAAGCAAGAGTTAGAAGCTATTAAAAAATATGAAGAAGAACGTGCAAACAAAATAACACCTAAAGTCTTTCTTCTGATATTAATTGTACTTTTCTTTTCAGTGCTTATCGTGATTGCGATATGGTTAGTAAGATACCTTACAAAACCTAAAGAACTATCCCGTCAAGAAATTAAGGAAAACAAAAAGAAATGGGGCTGAAACAGCTTTTGCTCTGTATGTTTTCCCATTCTTTAATCACTTATCTCTTTCACAAAAGCAAGAAACAGATGGTCTCAAAAATCATTTTCTAGTTAATTTTAAAAGAATGGATTCTTTGAGCAATGCCTACTTTAAACCTTGATAAACCATTGATACTATTCCATACCAAATCCTATATTCTACAAAAGCTAAAGGCTTGGCATTGGAACACAAGTATACCAACACAGCTTCCCTTAATTGGAACCAAGATCCTTCCATTACCTCTTTTCTTATAGAAATGAGATACGATCTTAATAAAAAGCTTTTTCATAGAAAAGTATACCCATCATCATCTATTGAAATACCTAAAAATCAATCTTACACTATCTTTCCTTATCGCAACGGTAGTATAGGTGGTCCTGTGACAAAACATTACAACGACATTGCTTTCAAAAAAGATCCTTATTCCGGTTTTTGGGAAATAATGGCCATTATACCTCTATTTCTTACCGTAAGCACGGCAGTATATTTCTATTTTAAAAAAAAGAAATTTTTGTAAGGATAATAAGACTGCTACACACAATATATTCTTACCCTTCTATACTATTTCAAGGAAAACAAATGGAAAATCAGATTGTTCCATTCATTTAATAACCTAATAATACCGATATTACTCTATAATACATCTAGAAAACTATTTATATCAAAAGCAGCAATCTTTACAGTAAAAAGCGTTCTGGAGATAAAATATTATTAATAAATCTCCATTTAATACGAGATTAACGCTTTCGCGAAAGCGAAATACATAAAAAGATCATAACTTTGAGAAGATGAATTTTAAAGAACAACTTCTTCTGTTTACAAAAACCAGAGCAGATTCTGAACGTATTTGTGAACCGTTACAAACCGAAGATTACGTGGTACAACCTATTGTAGACGTGTCACCACCTAAATGGCACTTAGGTCATACCACTTGGTTTTTTGAAGAGTTTCTACTAGACGGTCACTTCCCTAATTATAAAAGATACCATAAAAACTATGCTTATGTATTTAATAGTTATTATGAAAGTATCGGTAAAAGAGTAGTAAGAACTGACAGAGGCAACCTTTCTAGACCTAGTGTCAAAGATATCTATGAATATCGTGCACATGTGACCTCTCATATGAAAACCTTAATAGAAAATCACCTTACAGAAGAAATGATTCCGGTTCTAGAAATAGGAATCCATCATGAAAAACAACACCAAGAATTATTGCTAACAGATATAAAATACATCTTAGGAAATAACCCATTACAACCTACTTATGGGAAAATCAAAGATGAAATTCTCTTAGAAAAAGGTAATAGTGACTTTACTGAAATGAAAGAAGGCATCTACCATATAGGTCACGATTCAAACCTTTTTTGTTATGATAATGAATTGCCAAAACATAGAGTCTTCTTAGAACCTTATGCTATATCCAACACATTAATAACCAACGGTGACTGGATGGATTTCATAAATGCTGGTGGTTATGAAAACCCTATGTTTTGGCATACAGAAGGCTGGGATTGGGTAAAAAAGAACTCGATTTATGCACCGATGTACTGGCATTTACAAGACAATAAATGGTCACAGTATTTACTTAGCGGCTCACAAGAGATTGAAAATAAAGCAGCAGTAACACATATTTCATATTATGAAGCATTTGCTTTTGCTCAATGGAAAGGAATGAGATTACCTACAGAATTTGAATGGGAAGCAGCACAGTCTCATTTTTCTCATGGTAGCAGATGGGAATGGACAGAAAGTGCCTACCTACCATATCCTAATTATAAAAAACCAGATGGTGCTCTAGGAGAGTACAATGGTAAATTTATGGTCAATCAAAAAGTATTGCGAGGCAGCTCTATTGCCACGCCCGCAAATCATGCAAGACCTACTTATAGAAACTTTTTTCACGCGCCTCTTAGATGGCAATTTACAAGCTTGCGTCTTGCAAAATCATTATGACAAAAACAGAATCGTTCCAGTTAGAATTTGAGCAACATGTTCAAGATGGACTAACTGCATTCCCCAAATTTTTAAGCTCAAAATATATTTATGACGACCGCGGTGACCAGCTATTCCAGCAAATCATGGCGCTTCCAGAATATTACTTAACTAATGCAGAATATAATATAATCGACCAGTACAAAGGCGAATTAAAATCACTTTTTGAAAATCAAAACGGCTTTGATCTTATCGAGCTAGGAGCTGGTGATGGTAAAAAAACTAAAGTACTACTAGAAGAACTCGTACAAAACAATGTAGATTTTACCTATAAACCCATAGACATAAGTCAACATGCAATAGACGAGTTAACCAACTCTCTAACCACACTTTTGCCTGATCTAGACGTTCAAGGGGAACAAGGAACCTATTTCAAGGTATTAGAAAAAATTGCGACATATAATAAACGACCCAAAGTCATTATTGTTCTAGGTTCTAATATTGGAAATCTATCACATAAAGAAGCTATCGATTTTCTAAATCAAATACAGCACAGTATGTCTTCAGAAGATCTATTGTTTATGGGATTTGATCAAAAGAAAAATCCATTAACGATTCAAAATGCTTATGCAGATAAAACTGGTGTCACACAAGAGTTTAATCGCAACCTTTTACATCGTCTCAATAAAGAAATGAATGCAGATTTTGATGTGAATTCATTTGAACATTGGGAAGCATATGATCCAGAATCTGGAACTGCAAAAAGCTACCTTCTTGCTACACAGGAATGTGATGTACATATTAAAAAATTAGATCTTAAAATACATTTTAATAAATGGGAAACCATTCATACCGAAATCTCCCAAAAATATGACGACCTAATAGTTGAATGGCTCGCAAATGAGTCTGGTTTAGAAATCAATCAAATTTTTGAGGATAACAATAAACTGTTTAAAGATTACTTATTTAAAAAGAAATAACCTTATGAAAGCAAAATGGAACAATCAGATCATTGCAGAAAGCAATGAGACAAAAGTTGTAGAAAACAATCACTATTTTCCAGCAAACAGTATCAGGAAGGAATTTTTTAAGAACAGTGATACCAAATCAAATTGTCCATGGAAAGGAATAGCAAGTTACTACTCTTTAAATGTAAACGGATCAGAAAATAAAGATGCCGCCTGGTATTATCCAGACACAAAACATGCAGCCAAAGAAATTGAAGGTTATGTCGCTTTTTGGAAAGGCGTAAATGTAGAAGAATAGATAAAACATACTTAATCAAAAAAGCCTGAATTAATTAAATTCAGGCTTTCTTGATTTAAAATTAAAGCTGCAAAACTAAATCTTTGTATAAGTAGCAATCAAAGAAGTGATATTTCCAGCAGGAGTACCAGCACGACTGGTTATGTATCGGTCTAAATCTTGACCAGTTACTGTAAACTCAAAAGTTGTTGGGGTTAAAGACAGTTGTATGTCTTCAGTTACTGTTCCACCGTTTACATCTACCGTTAAAGTAAGAATGTTAGAAGAATCTAAAATATAAGTACCAGTTTCTGTACCGGTAGGGCATGATAAAACATTCATTGCATCAAACTCAGGAAAAGCAACTGTAGATGTAAAATCACCATTAACCATAAAATCAACATCCATATTTGAAAAACAAGCAGCTTCATTTAATAATTCAGTATCAAATACTCCATCTTGGTTAAAGTCTACAGCCAGGTCAGCTACTAAAGATGTCAATATATACGTGCCGGCAACATTGGTAGTTAAAGCGTTTCTTCCAGCGGTATCGCTTTCACAGCTAGTTAGAATAAACGCTGCAACCATTAAAAATCCAATAAACTTTTTCATTTGCTTAATTTTGGGTTAAATATAATGAATAAGAATTAATGTCTCAAAACCAATAGATTAAAGATAGCTCTCCATATACCGATATAGCAGTTAGCCCGCTTTCGCGAAAGTGAAACAAAATAAAATCAGGAACAAAACAAACGATTATAAGTAAATGAAAGGGCTATTTTTACAACGAATATTTCCAGTTTGAGAAATAATAAATAAAATTAAATAAAGCCGCTTGTTGTTCTAAATTAAAAGATTACATTTGCAGCCCGATTTTAGTTAGTAAAATCAGACAAAAGAATTAAAACTATTTCAAGGTGAATACTTTAAGTTACAAAACAATTTCAGCAAATAGTGCTACAGTAAACAAAGAATGGGTACTGATAGATGCTGCTGAACAGCCACTAGGTCGTATGTCATCAATAGCTGCAAAGTTTTTGAGAGGTAAATACAAGACAAATTTCACTCCACACGTAGACTGTGGTGATAATGTAATTATCATAAACGCTGACAAAATAACGTTAAGCGGTAACAAATGGAGTGAGAAATCATACATAAGACACACTGGCTACCCTGGTGGACAACGTAGTCTTAGTGCAAATGAACTTTTTGCAAAAGACCCAACTCGTGTAGTTGAGCGTGCTGTAAAAGGTATGTTACCTAAAAATAAATTAGGAAGCGCTATCTATCGCAACCTAAAAGTGTATTCTGGCGCAGATCACGGTCATGAAGCACAACAACCTAAAACCATTAATCTTAACGAGGTAAAGTAATATGGAAACATTACACAAAATAGGTAGAAGAAAAACTGCCGTTGCTCGTGTTTACCTTTCAGAAGGTACAGGTGAAGTAACAATTAACAAGAAAGAACTTTCTGATTACTTTCCAACAGGAACGTTACAGTATAAAGTAAAGCAACCTTTTGCCTTAACGGAAACTACTGAGACTTACAATGTAATGGCAAAAGTTCACGGTGGTGGAATCACTGGACAGGCTGAAGCTATTCGTCTTGCAATTTCAAGAGCTCTTGTAGCAATTGATGAAGAGAATCGTAAAACATTGAAGCCAGAAGGACTTATGACTCGTGACCCAAGAATGGTAGAACGTAAGAAATTCGGTCAAAAGAAAGCGAGAAAGAAATTCCAATTCTCAAAGCGTTAATACAACATTATTATCATTCCCGTCTCGATGCTTATCAAGGCGGGATTTGTTCTTTTTTTATTTATATTAATTTGCTGTCACGCCTGGTTGCCGCCAGAGCTCAGTTTAGCATCTAAATAGATAAGGCGATTGAGAAAATCTCATGACCACTTTTCTATTGCTATCGACAGAACGTAAACTAACAATTATGGCAAATAACACAGATGTCAAGTCATTACTTGACGCTGGTGTCCACTTTGGACACCTTACTCGTAAATGGGACCCTAATATGGCTCCTTACATCTACATGGAACGTAACGGGATCCATATTATCAACTTATACAAAACTGCTGCAAAGCTTAACGAGGCGACAGAAGCGCTACGTAAGATAGCTGCGTCAGGACGTAAGGTACTTTTTGTTGCTACTAAAAAGCAAGCAAAGGATATCGTTGCTCAATATGCTGGTGAAGCTAACATGCCTTACATCACAGAAAGATGGCCTGGTGGAATGCTTACTAACTTTGTAACTATCCGTAAAGCTGTTAAAAAGATGGCTACTGTAGACCGTATGAAAAAAGATGGTCGTTATGAAACTCTTTCTAAGAAAGAACGTCTTCAAGTAGATCGTATGCGCGCAAAATTAGAAAAGAACTTAGGTTCTATTTCTGAAATGACACGTATGCCAGCTGCTCTTTTTATCGTTGATACAGTGCGTGAACACATCGCTGTTGCAGAGGCTTTGAAATTAGGTATTCCTATTTTTGCTATGGCGGATACAAATTCAAATCCACGCGTGATTGATTATGTAATTCCTTCTAACGATGATGCTTCAAAATCTATTGAAATCATAGTAAAAGAAGCTGCTGACGCTATCAAAGCTGGTCTTGAAGATCGCAAGTCTGAAAAGAACGCTGAAGAGCAAGCAAAAGAAGCTGCCAAAGCTGAAAAGAAAGCTAAAAAAGCAGACAAAACTGAAGATGCTAAGGAAGCAGCTCCTACCAAAGACGAAGAAGAATAATTAACACAACACTAGTTAACTAGTATAAAACTTATTAAAATGGCTAAAATATCTGCTGCTGAAGTAGGAAAACTAAGAAAAACAACTGGAGCTGGAATGATGGACTGTAAAAAGGCCCTTGTTGAAGCTGAAGGTGATTTTGATAAAGCAATTGAAATCTTAAGAAAAAAAGGTCAAAAAGTTGCTGCAAAGCGTGCTGACCGTGATTCTTCTGAAGGTGTTGTTGTTGCAAATATTAATGAAGGAAACACAAGAGGGATTCTTTTATCCTTAAACTGTGAGACTGACTTTGTTGCAAAAAATGATTCTTATGTAGAGCTTGCTAACAAAATTGCTAGTGTTGCCTTAAACTGTAACACTAAAGAAGAAGTACTTGCTTCTGATTTAGATGGTATGACAGTTGAAGAAAAATTAATCGAGCAAACAGGAGTTATAGGTGAAAAACTTGAAATAGGTGGTTTTGAAGCTTTTGAAGCTCCATTTGTAGGTGGCTATGTACATGGTAACAAAATCGGTGCTTTAACTGGTCTTTCTACTGGAAGCGATCATGCACAAGAAGTTGCAAAATCTGTTTCAATGCAGGTAGCTTCTATGGGAGCAACTACTCTTTCTTACAAAGATTTTGACCCAGCTTATGTTCAGTCAGAAACTGAAGCACGTATCGCTGCTATTGAAAAAGATAACATTGAGCGTGGACGTTTAGGTAAAAACCTATTGAATGTTCCTCTATTTATCTCAAGATCTCAGTTAACTGATGAAGCTCTTGCAACTGCAAAGGCAACATACGAGGCTGAGCTTAAAGCTGAAGGGAAACCAGAAGCTATCTGGGATAGAATTTTACCTGGTAAAATGGATCGTTTTGTAGCTGACAACTCTTCTCTTGACAAAGAGCAAGCTTTATTAGACCAAGACTACATCATGGATGATAAGCAAACTGTAGGACAATATGTTTCATCTAAAGATGCTGAAGTTGTAGGATTCAAAAGAGTTTCTATAGCTTAATTAGATATCCTGATTATATTTAAAAATCCGATTCATTCATTTGAATCGGATTTTTTTTGTCTGAGCAATTCACATTTTGTGAATCTTTATGAAATAATAAATAACGATTCCGCTTTCGCGAAAGCAAAATAAAGAAAAGTAATGTTAGTACTTATAACCCATTAAGATTTACGAACTTTATATCATGAAAAAAATTGCAACCATACTATTACTTTTTCTCATCCATGTAAGTTGTAACACAACAAAAACTAGCCTGTCTACAACAACTAAAAATAGAAGCATAGATTTACTGCATATCAAAAATCTATCTAATGACATCACAGAAACCTCTGGGCTAGAATTCTATAAGAATCTAATGATCACGCATAACGATAGCGGCGACCTACCAACATTATATTTTTTAAATGAACGTGGTGAAATATTAAAACGTAAAACATATACAAATATGTCTAACGTAGATTGGGAAGATATCACTAAAGATGAAGAGTTTTTATACATCGCAGACATAGGTAATAATTATGGAAACCGTAGAGATTTAGTCATCTATAAAATAAGACTAAACGACCTAGACAATGAAAATGCACGAGTAGAAAAATTAATGATTAATTACCCCAACCAGAAAAGCTTCAAAAATGGTAATCAAAACCATCCTTATGATGCAGAATCTCTGGTTGCGATTGATAATGATCTATATGTGTTCTCTAAAGACTGGAAAGATCAAGCTACCATAATTTATAAAATAGACAAAAATAAGACCCAACAATCTGCAGATGAGATTACTTCTTATAATGTAAAAGGTCTTATAACTGGCGCTACTTATAATGGTACCGATACTGTAATGCTTTGTGGTTATAATAGCAATCTCGAACCTTTTATAGTCCTAATAGATTATAAAAATGGAAAGTTCCATTTTCATGAGAAAATAAACATTCCTATTGAGAATGGTGCTCAAGTAGAAGCGATTACTTTCCTTAAAAATAGAAAGAATCAACAAATATATTACATCTCCTGTGAGGCTGTAAATATTAAATTAGGAGAAGATGAGGCAAAAACAGCCGCGCAACTGTATCAATTAAGATACTAATAAACTTTCTCACCAGTTTTAAGATATTTAGACCAGATTTTACCAAAAACATGAACCTTTTCTGTAGGTTCTTCATTTAGATCAAGAACCTCATATCCGGCATCTTTCCAATAAAAGATGCTCCCATATAAATTCTGAACATCAGTAAAGCCTTCTTTTTGCATTTTCTCTCCATATCCTTCAGAACGTATCCCAACAGTACAATAAACCACTATTTTTGAATCCCTTTTAAGCTCTGGAAGTTTTTTTAAATCAAATTTTTCACCTGCCCATATAGCGCCAGGCAAATGACTTACGTCATACTCTTCCTTCTTACGTGTGTCTAGAATTATGTAATCTTCATAATCCATTCTCAACGTTTGAACAGATATATAAGGAACGCTCATTTTATTATAAGCACTCAATAATTCACGTATATCTTCTTGCTGAGAATCTTTACTTTGTGAAAACGTAGCACAAGAAAATAATGAGAACATGATTAATAAAATGAATGAATCTAACTTCATAGGTTATTTCTTTACTCGTTTTTCGTTTTGTTTTACAAAAGCCACCCAACCGGTATAACTTTTACCTACCTCTATCCTACCGCTATTATAAAAATGGCATACCGCCGCAGCAAGACCATCTGTCATATCTAGATTTTTAGGCAATTCTTTTATTCCCAAAAGGCTCTGCAACATCTTTGCCACTTGTTCTTTACTGGCACTTCCTTTTCCAGTTATTGCTTGCTTAATCTTTAATGGAGCATACTCAAAAACAGGAATATCCCTAGATAGTCCAGCAGCCATGGCTACTCCTTGTGCACGACCTAATTTAAGCATAGACTGCACATTTTTACCAAAAAACGGAGCTTCTAATGCGATTTCATCTGGATGGTAGGTGTCGATCAGCTCTATAGTTCGTTCAAAAATACGACGCAACTTAGTATAAGGATCCTTTAGTCTTCTCATGTCCAGCTCATTCATTTGTATAAAACTCATTGAGTTTCCTACCACTTTGATAATACCAAAACCCATGATCGCTGTACCAGGATCTATCCCTAATATGATTTTTTCTGTTGCCAATTGTTGTATTTTTCGCCTATGTCTATCCTGCTTCACAAATTTAAGCAATTCTTAGCTCCGTTGATAAAAATCCTCGTAGTGGTCGTTTGTGTTTACCTACTTTATCTTCAATGGATAGAGCGGCCAGTCCGTTTAGAAACCATAGTAGAATTCTTAAAACAGCTACCGTGGTTTACCATACCTGTGATGATTACTATAAGTTTATTGAGTTGGTTAATTGAAAGTAAAAAATGGCAGTATTTGATAAATGATTTTTATGAGTTACGCTTTCGCGAAAGCGTCTTTCAAAACCTGACTGCACAAGCAGCTAGCTTTACCACACCTTTAAGAATTGGAGAATTTGCTTTAAAACCTATCTTCTTTTCTAAATATTTACGTAAAAAAGTAGTCAGCAGGACTCTTGTTGGAAACGTTTCTCAAATGATTATCACAACGCTCATAGGCATTATAGCAATAATCTTCTATTTTCATGAACGTCTAGAGATAACAACTACTTTTTTATTCATTTTCACTAGTGTTTTACTGTGTTTACTCGTTTTTGTAATCTCTTTATGGGTTCTTAAAAAGTGGGATCACAATGAAATGAAATCACAAAAATGGATAAACACCATACTGTATTCTATGTTAAGGTATTTAGTTTTTGCTAGTAACTGGCTATTTATTTTGTGGCTTCTAGACTATCCAGCATCTACCTTAACGATCATTAGAAACATAGGTATATTTTACCTTGCTGTTTCTGTAATTCCTGTATTTCAACTATTTGATATAGCTATAAGATGGACGGTCGCAGCTTATATTTTTGAAGGATCGCTTTTTAATGCAGACGTGATCTTATTTACCACAACTTTAATCTGGTTTACAAATTCTATAGTGCCTACTATAATAGGTTGCGCCCTATTGCCTTTTCAAAAGCTTAAAACGCAAGAAGAATGATCTGGCTGTTCTTTATCATTGTTTTTGGTTATGCGCTAGTGATTATTCTTTTATCTAAAGAACTGCTCACCTATCCTAAAACCATCATAGATCCAGACAGTGAAAAGCTTCCTTTTACTGTAATTATTAATTATCGAAATGAAGAAGTGCATTTACCTGCACTACTAAAATCCATCAGTAACCAAAGCTATAATAACCAGTTGCTGCAATGGATTTTTATTAACGATCACTCTATCGATCAAAGTCTTACCTTACTAGACACATTTAAAGCAGATCATCCAGAAATGAATATCCTGCTTATTGATAGAATCCCACGTTCTGCTAGTGGTAAAAAAGACGGTATTACACAAGCTATAGAATTAGCAAAATACCATCATATTATTACTACTGATGCAGACTGTACCCTACCCAAAAAGTGGATCTTAAGCTACAATGCAATATATACTGCACAGTCAGACGCTCATTTTATTGCCGCACCTGTTCAATTAGAACAAAAGAATATATTGTTAAGCACATTACAACAGCAAGAAATGACAGCATTGCAATTGATTACTCTTGGTAGTTTTTCCTTTAGACAACCTTTTATGTGCAATGGTGCAAATATGAGTTTTACAAAAAAAGCCTTTCTAGAAGTGAATGGTTATGAAGGAAATAAACACCTCTCCAGCGGAGACGATATTTTTTTGCTTGAAAAACTAGCTGCAAAAGATGTTATGAAATGCCATTACCTTAAAAACAAAGAAGCCGTGGTTACTACTTTTCCTAAACAGCGCTTAAATGAAATCATATCCCAGCGAGCGAGATGGGCGCAAAAAGGTAGTGAAACTAAAAGTTTGCTCAATAAACTAGTCAGCTTTCAAGTATTAATGATGAGTTTACTTTTTATAATCAACCCCATTTTATGGCACTTCTCATGGATAACTAATCAGATGTTTATAGGAGTATTTCTTGTAAAGGGATTTACTGATTTCATCATGTTAGTAATAGGAAATCAATTTTTTGAAAATATAAAATGGAAATATGTACCTATCAATTTTCTAATCTATCCATTTTTAGTCCTGGCAATCACGCTTAAGAGTTTGTCAAAACCACAATGGCATGGGAGAGAAATTAATTTGCAAGAGAATCCACCGGACTAAAAATGATAGGAAGTTTATAAGTTGTAGTTATAGGAATAGACATCTTTCTAGCACTCTCTACAATAGGAAAATCTTTTAATCGGTTCTTAAACACGGTATGAACTTGCTCTCTATCAATACCGGTAGCACATTTATATATGCTATCGTATTGTATGATACCAGTTTTAGAAACGGTGATAGACGCATAGACGCTATCCTTTGAACTTAACCTTATAGGCAAAAAAGGCGATCTTAGTTTATGATCAATTACGGCATGAAGTTCTTTGTAAAAGCAATCTGGTGTGGTAAGCATTTCGTCACAGGCCTTAAATACTGGAAAATGATCTATAGATGTCATATCGATTCTTTCAATTTTATCTAGGGCTAATTGATTTGCCCGAGCATTCTTTTGTTTTTCTGATAAACAAGAAACACAAATCATACTAGCTAAAATTGATAAAAAGATGAAAATCTTCTTCATATAGTAAATGTACAACCTTTCTATTTTTTGGCCGCTAGAAATATTTCTCTTCTTAAATCCTTAGCTCTTGCGTTTGCTAATTCCTGAAAAGAACTTTCTGGATATTGCTTAATGAACTCTTCATAAAGCTCTAACTTCTTTGATTTATCTGCAAAATAATAATCTCCAGATAGCGCATATTGATAACCTATAAAATCACTATCTTTTTTTTCTTGTTTAGCTTTTTTAGTAGCATAAAAAGCATTTTTATAATCTTCTTGCCTTGCATAGACAGCAGCTAGCTGCAAATATTCTTGATGTAATTCTGGCGTCTTAAAGGCAATTGATCGTTCTATATAATCCTGCGCTAGCTTTAATTTACCTAATTTCAAATAAGCCTGAGACATCACAAAATGAACGAGTGAATTTCCTTCTTCATAATCACGATTATAAAGCTCATAATTATCTATGGCCAGTTGCCATTGTCCGTTGTAAAAATAAGACCAGGCTAGATTTTTTCTATTGAATTCAGTATCATAACCTAAACTAAATAGTAATTCAAAATGTTCAATTGCTTTATCATATCTCTTTGCTCCTAAATAGGCCTGTGCGATAAGACTATTGACTTTAATATCATCACTATGTATTTCTAATGCTGGCTGCGCATTTTGAATCGCTTCACTAAATTTTCGTTTTTTAATTAATATTTTAACGAGCTCAACTCTTGCTGCTCTGTAAGAACTGTTTAAGGATACCGCTTTCGTGAAAGCTGAAATAGCAGCATCATCATTGCTCAAATCCTCATGTGCTTTACCCATGTAATAATGATAACTGGCATTATTTGGGTAATCATTAAGAAGACTTGTTAAAGAATTAAATGCCGTCACTGGATCGTTATTACCTAATGCAAGACGCGCGTATTCAATACGAGGTTGCACACTAAGGCTGTCTATTTTAAAACCTTTTTGATAAGAATCAAGAGCAGCATACACATCTCCCATTTGGGCATAAACTCTTGCAACCTTAAAATCACTATCATCATCTAACTGATAGGTCTCAATAGCTTTTTGATATTCTCCTATTTGAACAAGACTATCTGCTGCTGTAGTCTGCGCATTGATCTTAATTGAAACAAAGCACAGTATAAATAAAAAATAATTTTTCATAAGCTAAAGTTAGGCACACTTATTGAAAACATAAAATCTAAACTAATTATTATGAAATATATTACCTTACTTTTTGCTTTGACGATGATCTTGACTTCTTGTGAAGGAGATCAAGGACCTCCAGGATTTAACGGAGCAAATGGAATTAACGGACTAGATGGAGCTGTTGCACAATCCTTTGAGCGAGAAGTAGATTTTTTTGCTCCTGATTACGGAGTGCGAATACCATATCCTCAAACAATTATAAATCAAACTGCTGCTACTGATATGACACTGGTTTATTTGCTTTGGGATACCGTACCAGATAACAACGGTAATCCTATCGACATATGGAGACTAGTACCTCAAGTTAGATATACCAACTTTGGTGAATTTCAATACAATTATGAATTCACAAATATTGACGTAGACATATTTCTAGAGGCTCCAGATCCTCTAACACTTGATCAGCTTCCTGCAGGTGATGTTTTAGGACAAATATTTAGGGTAGTGATCATACCTGTCGATGTTGATTTTAATGCTGTTGACATCACAGATTACAACGCTGTAATGAATGCAGCTGGTCTTACTGCACAAGATATTATTATCGAGTAGTATACTATACTTTTATGAAGAAGGCGGCTCCTTTAGTTAGGGCTGCCTTTTTTTATATATTATCTTTTAACCACTTTGCTACTCCATCTTCTTTATGATGCGCTGTAATAAATCTTGCGGCATTTTTTACTACTTCTCTTCCGTTTTCTACTGCCACACCATAACCTACTACAGCCAGCATTTCTGTATCATTATAGTTATCACCAAAGGCTACAACATTCTCCATATTTATTTCAGGAAATCTAAGCGACAACAATTTGCGTAATGCCACTTCTTTTGAAGTACCTTTTGGAGTAATCTCAGTATACGTGTTTTTAGATCGGTATAAGTGTATTTTAGAATTTAATAATTGTTCCGCTTTCGCGAAAGCGAGATTCATAGCATTTTCATCACCCATAAACATAACCTTATGAGCGCCACCTTTATCGCTTGTGGCGTCAAAATAATCTAAAGTTTTTGAAATATTTTGAACAGTAGGTGTCACTCTTGTATTGTTCTCTTCTCTCAAAGCCCATTGATCCATAACGGGAACAAACCACTCATCATTGCGATAACAAGCAACATGAAGGTTAAATTCCTCACCTATTTCAACTAACTTCTTCAACTCATCAAAAGGAATACTTAATTCATATAACACCTCTGAATTATGAAGAACCAACGCTCCATTATAGCAAACTATAGGACTTCCTAAAATATTTAAAGTCTCTTGAAGATAATACATTGCTTTGGGCATTCTTGCAGATATCAATATTTTTGGAATAGATAATCCTTCTAACACATCACGAGTGTAATTAGAAATAAAACGATGCTTATCTAACAAGGTACCGTCTATATCTGAGGCAAATAATTTTATCATACATCAAATATAACGAGAAGAGAACTTTCCACTAGAACTTCAAAAATAAATCTACCATTGTAATTAAACATCTGGGAAACGGCCCAAACACAATTTACTAACTATCAGAAGTTTAATTACAGTGATGACTTTATTTACCAAGACAACCACTAAAACTTTACATTTTAATCTAAAAAAAGTTTCAAAAGGCTTGCCAATTCGAAAAGGAAAGGTATATTTGCAACCGCTATCGCAGAAATGTGGTAGTTTCGTTCTATATGAACACGGTCTGGTAGTTCAGCTGGTTAGAATACATGCCTGTCACGCATGGGGTCGCGGGTTCGAATCCCGTCCAGACCGCTTTACTTTTTTAAGTAAACAATTCAAGTTGTGTGTCCTCAGAAATACTTGAGGATTTGAGAAGGTGTCACAAGACACTTTTTGAGAAGCTTTTCCGAACAGGAGAGGCTTTTTTGTTTTATAGAGTTTTGATAAAATATTAATAAACCTTTTCTTTTAGTAACGCGCAGCTCCTTAAAGCATAATCTTTATTTATCGTTAGAGATGGAACTGCTAATCTGATCTTTTTAATACACCTCATCAGTTTAAAACACAGTAAAAATAATACCTTAGTTTTGTAGGCTCAATAGACACTTTTTGAAGACTAACCGTTTATACTTTATTGATGCCGTAAGAGCTTTTGCCATTATAATGATGTTGCAAGGACATTTTGTGGACACTTTACTAGCTGTAGAGTATCGAGACGACTCTAATATTTTTTTTCAAATCTGGAAATACTTTAGAGGTATCACGGCACCTACCTTTTTTACCATATCTGGTCTTGTTTTCACTTACTTATTAATGAAGTCAAAAAAGAATGGAACCAGCAAAGTGCGTATTAAGAAAGGAATTACTAGAGGTTTGATGCTTATCGCTATAGGTTATGCATTGCGAGCACCAGTATTTGACTGGTTTCAAGGTGTATTTAAAGACTCTTTTTTAATTATCGATGTACTTCATTGTATAGGACTTTCCATATTAATTACGATCTTAATTTATATCACTACCTTAAGGAAATCTGCTGTGTTTTCTGTTCTCATGCTTATTATAGGAACCACTATATTTTTATGCGAACCCTTGTACAGGTCATTAGATGTTTCTTATTTGCCCTTATTTATAGTAAATTATCTAACTAAATCAAATGGTTCAGTTTTTAATATTATACCATGGTTTGGTTACATGGCTTATGGTGCGTTTATCGCAACGCTATTTTATGGTTTTCTAGAAAAGAAAAAATTTAAGTCTATTTTGATTTCTGGTCTTTTCGTTACTGGAGCCATTTTAATTATGTTTTCCTCTTATCTATTCAATTGGTTATACTTAAAATCAGGCTTTGAACTTTTAAAAGGAATTGCTTATTACAATTACTTATTTACTAGATTAGGAAACGTTCTTGTTTTATTGGGACTCTTCTATGCAATGGAAAAGTTTGTAAAAAGGACTTTAATTTTAAAAATTGGTCAAAAAACACTTTCTATATATGTGATTCATTTTGCAATTATATATGGAAGTCTTACTGGATTCGGATTGTATCAAATTATTGGAAAAACACTTCACCCTTATCAAGCTGTATTAGGTGCACTTTTATTTGTTATGACAGTTTGTGCTATTTCTCTATACGGTGTAAAAACAAATCAATTTCTTTACACTCGTATCAGAAAATTCATTGATAACAGGAGAGACTAAAACTTTTCAACTTCTTTATTTGATTTTAGTCGGTACGTAATCAGAATACTTTAAATAAACCTCTATAATACAACGATTTAATTAGTTTTGTGACCTAATTAAAATAACAAACCATGAAAAAATTATTAGTTGGAGTAGCAGCTCTAGGGTTGATCTTTATCACAAGCTGTAGAGAAGCAGAAGAAGGCATGAACGATGCAAAACAAGGAATGGAAGAAGCCACTAAATCTGTTGAAGATGGTATGAATGAAGCTGGAGAAGCTATCAAGGATGGTGCAAATGAAGCGGGAAAAGCTTTAAATGAAGCAGGTAACTCTATCAAGGATAGTGCAAATGAAGGAATGGAAGCTATGAAAGATGGAGCAAACGAAGCTGGAAACGCAGTGAAAGATGTTGCAAAAGATGGAATGGATAAAGCTGGTAAAGCAGCAGATGACGCAGCGTCAAAAGCTAAAGAGGCAAAAGACAAAGTAACTGCAAATCTTAAAAAGAAAATGAACGGAAACTAATTTTAGTAAGTTCTTATAAAAAAAAACCGCTCTTTGAGCGGTTTTTTTTATAACTATATCAAATAAGGATTGCTTTTACTCTTTTAGAGAATATTAAAATAATGACCTACTTGATAGATAAACAATCCTATTCCAGCGATAATCAAGTATATATTACAAGCCTTAAAAAACGCTTTATAATTCGGTTGTTTTTGCCATAATCGTATCAAAAACACAATAGGTATCAATGCTGCTATCTGTCCTAATTCTACTCCTATATTAAAGCTGATTATTTTCAAAAGAAATTGATCTGCACCTAAATCAAAGGATTGTAATCTTGCAGACAAGCCCGTTCCATGAATCAATCCAAAAATAAGAACCATCAAAAGTAAATTAGGTGATTTTACTTTGAAGTACTTTTCAAAGCCACCCAAATTCTCAAAACCTTTATATAATACGCTTAATGCGATGATAGCATCTATAATATATTCATTGACCTCTATTTTTAAATAAGTCGCTCCTATAAGCATAATACTATGACCAATGGTAAAGACAGTAATGAACTTCAAAATATCTTTGACACTCTTTAAAAAGAAGATCACACCTGCCAGAAATAATAAATGGTCATAGCCAGTAAGCATGTGCTTTGCTCCTACCCAAATATAAGAAAGCAAACCACCGTTATTTAAAATCTCTTGATCGCCAGAACTCACGTCATGAGCAAAAGCCATGGTAGGTAAAAAAAATAGTAAACAGACTATGGTAATCTTTGATAACTTAAACATCTGTCTTCCTTCTATTAAAAATGAAGAAAAGAACTGCCACAATCAACACACTTCCTATCCAAAATAAATAAGAAGGCATCCCTTCATCCTCGTGTTCATGCGCATGATCATCATTTTCATGACTATGACTGTGACTTGAATCACCGTGAGAATGACCTGATCCTATTTCAAAAGTTAATGTAGCCCAATTAGACTCATGGGTTAATCCGTCTTCTATAGATTTTTCCATATGAATAGTTTTTAAAAACCACACACCGCTAGAAGTTATTTCAAAATCTACATCACCATTCTTATCCGTACGTAACTCCATCAATGCATCATGCGTATGTTCTTCTTTGTCTTCCATAGAATGAGAATGCTTCTCTCCATCGCCATGAGAGTGTTCTTCGGTAGAAGAAGTAATAGCATTTTTATTTCCTACACTTACTAACTGATCTTTCAGTGGATTGCCATTTAATAATAAACGAGCTTTAAAGTGATGACCTTTATGCAATTCATAAGGGTTTTCTAAAGGAACAAATTCAATAGGATAGTTCAACACTGTTTTCCAATCATCAGATGTTTTATCACCTACCTGAAAAATGGTCTTTACGTGTTTAGAATATTTCTCTACTGCATCTTCATCCACCTCATTGTTTTCCTTACGATAGTTCAACATATCTACCACACCATCGTGTTCCAAATAATTATTAAACCTATCTGCTTTCATTTCTATATTACGTGCGGCAGTAGAAACTCCTGCTACATAAGTCCCTTCATTTCCAGTCTTGAAATTAAGATAAGTTATTAGATCTTTTTCCATCCATTGTGAAGAGTCTACGACAGTACGTGTACCGTTACTTATCAAACTTACGTCCAGCATTCTATTGCGATCTATAGTATTTTCACTTTCTTCAAATGTTCCATTGAACAATTGGATCGTCGCATCAGAATTAGGCAATAAAAAATAGCTGTCTAACTTCAAAAACATGTCGTGACTGCACAATAATAGAATAGCAACACAGCCTAAAATCAATTTTTTTCTCATAATGTAAGTAATCTTTATCAAGGTAAACACTAATTCAAACAAAGATGCAAAAAATCGATTCTTGGTACAATGTCCTCATAAAAATTTGGTAATAATATAACAACGTTCCATTCAAAAGATGTCAAAAAGTATGATCCTCTTTTATTGAGGTAAAACATAATTTTATCTTTTAGATTATGGTAATCTCGCTTTCGCGAAAGCGGAATTTTAAACCACTTTATTCTAATTACTAATTCTCGAAACAGCTGGATAAGAACGTGAATAAATTACCTGTACTGTATCGCCCAACTGTAAATCCCTAGTGTTATCAATAAAAACTGGCGTAATAAACTCTTCTTGCGCCACCTGGTACAACGCTCTTACCTGCCACTCAGTACTTCTCATACGTTGTGCATGTGTCTGTGCTTTTTCAATAACTCCAGTGGTTAGAATGCCTTGGCTTCCTAAAAGGTAGTCAATTTTTGCCATTTTATAATACTGTAAACTCAATCCAGTTAATAAAGCACTGCAGATGGCAATAAAAAATAATGATTTAACCTGCTTTAAAAGCTGTTTTGAAGCGCAATAAATTAAAATGGGCTGTAGAATGAATAAGGACACATAGATAAATATAGGCCACACAGAATCTTATAGTGATGCCTGAAAATAAGCCAGTGGTATTTGTAAAATTACAGACCATAATACAGCAAGTAAGGTGGCGCAAAAAAAACCGATCAAAGAAGATTTAAACATTAAATTATGGAAGTATTAAGCTATAAATGTAGCAATCTAGACCTGTTTCTTGAATGATTTGTTGCCATGTGCTGTAATTATTTAATAAAATTAGGATGGTAATATAGGACAGAATTCTAGCAGCCTTTAATATTGCACTGTCTAAGAGTGACTACCTTCTGCACATAGGTATGCACCTCAAAAACTTTAGAAAAATGAATGCATGAGTGAATTAGAAATACCCATTACAGATGCCGAAAATTTTATTTATTGCCTTGAAGTGGTCCCAGATGCACAGCAAGAAAAATCGACAGCCGTTATAAAAATCCTTGAAGATATCGCTTTAAATCAAAATATAGCAAGCATTTACAAAGCCTGCGACACTATTGAAGGTCTCGAAGAAAGCATAGGTTATCTTGTAAATGACGATCATAATTTCAAAGATTATGAAATTATCTATCTTGTTCTACCTGGACAAGGCAATAGTATACTTATTAATAATTATTACTACAGTGTGGAAGAAATTGCAGAGCTTTTTGAAGGTAAACTAGATGGTAAAGTCATCCATTTTGCTAACAAAAAGATACTAGATCTTACAGATGAAGAATCTCAGTATTTTCTAGATGTTACCGGCGCAAGAGCCATTTCTGGTTACGAATTTCCTTCTCAAAGTATGTCCAGCGCATTTACCATAGACCGCGTATTTTTCAGCTTTTTTTATGAGAATGACGACCTGAAACAGGTTGTGCGACAGATGTATCATAAGTACAATAAACTGTGTACACTATTAGGCTTTAGATTGTATTATTGAGTAAACACTATCTTACAAAACAAAAAGCCCCTCATTTCTGAAGAGCCTTATTTCTGTGCGGATGACAGGAATCGAACCTGCACGCCGTGAAGCACTAGATCCTAAGTCTAGCATGTCTACCAGTTCCATCACATCCGCATAACCAGTATTCCCTATTTGGGACGGCAAATATACATACTTTTAAGATATTACAAATTCTTTATCAAATAAATTTTCATCCTTTCTTATCTTTACCTCAAACACATATTACATGAATACAAAATCTTACGTAGATCAACATAAAGATCGATTTATAAGCGAACTCATTGAATTACTTAAAATACCTTCTATAAGTGCAGATGCAGACTATAAAGATGACGTTATAAGAACCAGTAAAGTCGTTGCAACATCGTTAGAAAAAGCCGGTTGTGATCATGTAGAAATTTGTGAAACACCTGGCTATCCTATTGTTTATGGAGAAAAAATTATTGATCCTAATTTACCTACCGTATTAGTTTATGGTCACTACGACGTACAACCACCAGACCCTATAAATCTTTGGGACAGTCCACCATTCGAACCAGTCATAAAAAGAACAGATATTCATCCAGAAGGAGCCATTTTTGCTCGTGGTGCCTGTGATGATAAAGGACAGATGTACATGCATGTAAAAGCAATGGAATACATGACTGCAAATAACGACTTGCCTTGCAATGTAAAATTCATGATTGAAGGTGAGGAAGAGGTAGGAAGTGAATCATTAGGTTGGTTTCTAGAGCGCAATCGTGAGAAACTGGCAAACGATGTCATCCTAATCTCTGATACAGGAATGATTGCAAAAGATGTCCCTAGTATTACCACAGGATTACGTGGTTTAAGTTATGTAGAAGTAGAAGTAACTGGACCCAACCGTGATTTACACTCTGGTCTTTACGGTGGTGCAGTTGCAAATCCTATCAATATATTGTGTGACATGATTGCACAATTACATGATAAGAATAATCATATCACCATTCCTGGTTTTTATGATAAGGTAGAAGAGTTAAGCAAAGAAGAACGTGCCGAAATGGCAAAAGCTCCTTTTTCTCAAGAAGCCTATAATAAAGCCCTTAATATCGCTCAAGAACATGGTGAAAAAGGCTATACAACAAATGAACGCAACAGCATTCGTCCTACTCTAGATGTAAACGGTATTTGGGGTGGATATACTGGAGAAGGAGCTAAAACTGTTATCGCTAGTAAAGCTTATGCAAAAATATCTATGCGACTCGTTCCAGATCAAAACTGGCATGAAATCACAGAATTATTTCAAAAACATTTTGAAGATATTGCTCCTAAAAGCGTAAAAGTAAAGGTAAAACCTCATCATGGTGGTACCGCTTATGTTACGCCTATTGACTCGGTAGGTTATCAAGCAGCAAGCGCAGCTTATAAAGAAACCTTTGGTAAAACACCTATACCGCAACGCAGCGGTGGTTCTATCCCTATCGTAGCTTTATTTGAAAAAGAGTTGAATTCTAAATCTATTCTCATGGGCTTTGGTTTAGACAGCGATGCCATTCATTCACCTAATGAACATTTTGGAGTTTGGAATTACTTAAAAGGAATTGAAACTATTCCTCATTTCTATAAACACTTTACCGAGATGAATAAATAGATCTTTGACGATTTGTATTACGATTTTATGAATACAAAAACCCCACTTAGTTAATTAAGTGGGGTTTTTTTATGTTCTCGCTTTCGCGAAAGCGATGTTATTATTGTATTTATCTTACACTTAAATTTTGAGAAAATACAGATAATACATCAGTTCCCGCACCAGTTAATCGAGAAACAAAAACTTCAATTTTATCATCTGGTTCAAGTGAAAGCACACCATTTAAAGCAACATTTTGGATTTGGGTAGTACTATCTATTCGTACTACACTATTTGTTTCTGTTACAATTGAACCATTTTTTGCAATTGAAAACGCGTAAAAGTCTCCATTAGCATTACCTCCTAATAATATATTAGGACCATCAACTCGTATACTCAAAGAAACATTGATTTGAACTTTACGTGCTTTTTTTCCTTTATAAATAACATCATTATTGTTATCATCAGCAATAAATCTAAAAAGACCACTTGCTACAAAATTCGTGGAGCTTTTAATTTGCACTGGTGCATCGTTTGTTATATCCTGTGAGTAACCACTGCTCAAAGTTCCTCCAAAATAAAAATTTGCAGCTGCTACCTGATCTGTTTCAATAGGTATTCCAGAACAGTTCACGTTCCAATCCTTAGTAAAATTAAAACCTGTATAAGAACCAACGGTGTATCTATCTACCGCTAAACCTGCACCTACAAAACTTAACTGTGACAATGTAGCATCATTTCCAATTGTAGGATTTGAACTAACATCAATTCCTTTTTCTCCAGTATCTAAAACTATACGACCACCGTTCATTTGAAGGTCTTGAAACGATCCGGTAAACTCTATAAAGGTTCCAGTATTTGTTTCGGTCCAAAAAATATTACTTACAAAAAAGCTATCTACATCATTTATAGTATAACCATCATTATTACCTAAATATTGAGAAACACTGATAAATACCGTTCCAAAACCATCTATTGTACCAATTTTACTCGCATTTGCCATTACCACATTGTTTATTAAGAGTAAGTCGCTAGACGTTCCAGTTAAATCAAATATGGGTTGCTTAGTTCCTGACGGAATCGATCCCGAGAGTGTAATGTTACGAATACTACCACCTGTAGTTCCCGTAAAGAGAGTTCCTGAAAAATTATTAACTAATGTATCTTCTGTAGAGTCCACACCTTCAATGTAAGCACCGTTCAAATCAATAGGAAAATCAAATATAACAGTCCCATTGATCTCATATAGAAAATCAGTATTCAATTTATAAACAGAACCACCACCAGCAACTAATTCATCTGATAAATCTGATATGTTTTTTACTAATTTATAGTTATCTCTTAAATGAATATCCTCTAAAAAAACCCAGTTTGTACCATTGTAATACTGAAATGAATTTAAATCTGTATCAAAAACGGTAAGACCAGTTGCAGGTGTAGATATAGCCAGCTTTTGTGCCGTTGTCATCCTAGGCATTAAAACACCTTGAGATACAGACTGCACATCAAGTATAGAACTAGGATCGGGATTATCAATATTAATACCTATCTGTGAAAAAGAGATATTGAGTGATAAAAACGTAATGAATAGAATATATTTTTTCATTTTAAGAGGTAAAATTTGATGGAGCAAATCTAAATTTTTCAGGTATAATATTTTTATTAAAAGTTTTAAAAAATGAATAAATGTTAAAGATACTACTAATTAACATTTTTTAACTCTTTTAATCGATAAAATATCTTGTTTAAGTTGCTTTCAAAGAGTCTTGAAAAAAAATAAAAAAAACACCTTATTGGATCAAGACAATGGAATGGTCATTATCTTTTAGATAAAATATATGATTACCAATTATTTTTTTATTGCATCTCAATTTCTATCAGATTGATTACAAGTCAGTCTGGGAAATACTTTTTTGTAAGACTTTCTACCTCTATACTTGTAGAATTGAAATATTATTCTACATTTGTAGAGTTAGTTCTAAAAATGTAGAGATGAAATTATCAAAAAGGGAAGAAGATCTTATGAGTCATTTATGGAAGCTGGAAAAAGCTTTTATGAAAGATTTACTTGAAGAATATCCTGATCCCAAACCTGCAACCACAACCATTGCTACGCTATTAAAACGTATGACAGATAAAGGTTTTGTAGGCTATGAGCTGTTCGGTAAAAGCAGACAGTACAAACCGTTAGTTAAAAAAAGTGATTACTTCTCAAAACATGTTAATGGGTTAATTAAAAACTTTTTTAACGATAGCGCTTCACAATTTGCTTCTTTTTTTACTAAAGAAACAGATTTAAGCAAAAAAGAACTGGAAGAATTAAGAAAAATAATTGATCGCCAAATTGAAAATAAATAATCATGGAACATTTCATCATTAACTCTTCGATTTGCCTATTTGTATTATGGTTAGCTTATAAGTTGTTACTAGAGAATACTTCATGGCACGTATTCAAAAGGTGGTTCTTAATCGCTTCTTTGATTGTCTCACTGTGTATCCCATTCCTTGTTGTACAAACGATTGTGATACCTATTGAAGCAACTCCTTTTGCAGCCTATGATTTAGCTATAGAAGAAACTATTATTGAAAAAACTGCTTTTGAAATGAATTGGTGGTATGTTACATTAGGTATTTATATAATAGGTTTTGCGATAATGTTATGGCGTTTTGGTAAAAACTTGAACTCTTTTAGAATCCAACAAGATGATGAAATCAGTTCTTATAAAACGTATCAGCTTATTTTACGCAAACAAATAACGATACCTCATTCCTTTCTCAAACGCATTTTTGTTTCTAAAAAAGACCACGAGGCAGGCAAAATTCCTACAGTAGTTTTAGAGCACGAGAAAGCGCATTTAGATCAAAAACATTCGCTTGATATTCTTTTCATAGAGGCATTGATCGTACTGTTATGGTTCAACCCAATATTATACATACATAGATATTCTATAAAATTGAATCACGAGTTCCTTGCAGATCAATCGGTTTTGAAGCAAGGAGTTTCTACTACAGAGTACCAACAAACATTATTAGATCACGCCACGACCAGCTACGAGCAGGCAATGGCAAACACATTTACTTTTCCCATCATTAAAAAAAGATTTCACATTATGAAAACACATACATCACATGCAAGTCTAGTCTTAAGAAGTCTATCGCTTATTCCTATTCTAGCACTACTTATAATAAGTTGTGGCAAAGAAGAAACCGAATTTATAGAAATTGAAGAAACCATTATAGTAGAGGACGATACTAATCAAAAATTAATAATAGTTGACCCAAACGATCCTAAAGGGAATATCACAATAAATGGCGAACCTCATACTTATAAAATTAAAGGTGATCAAATAAGTATATATAATAAAGCTGGCGAACTTCAAGATTTTGAAAGCCAAGGCTATGAGGTAAGACAGGCAGAAGTAATAGAAATCATTGAAATTTTAGAAAGTGTCACTCAAAAAAATATTGAAGAATATAATTTTCAAGCAAAAAAACATCAAGAGTTTATAGAAAAAAATGGTCAAGTAGTCGTTTTTAAAGAAGATACAAAACGTATGCAGCTTATTTTCAATTCTATGACAGAAGAGCAGCGCACACAAAATGAACCATGGCCTTATTTGTATTGGGATAATGACCTTACTCCTGGTGATATTCCGCCGCCACCGCCACCAGCAGTATTGCAAACTATCACTTCAAATGATGTAGAAAAATACAATTCTTGGGCAAAACAAATAAATGACACAAACAATAAAGCAAAGAAAACTGGAAGTAATGAATATGCTATTGTCAAAGCAAAAGATGTAAAAATATTTAAATCCATCTATGATAATATGACAAAAGCTCAGAAGAGTAATGCACAGCCATGGCCAAATCTTCCGCCGCCGCCGCCACCAGCCGCACCGAATGCAAACTCCAGTTATATAAAAGTCGACGGCAATATTTACCATTATACATTAAAAGAAAACGACAATAACTTTTATGATCGCAAAGGAAATATTATTGACGTTTATGGAAAAACAGTAGAATACGTTAAAAAAGAAGATCTTCCGCCACCGCCACCGCCAGCTGATCCTTTAGATTACATTAAAGATAAAGGAGATCAAATGAATTATTACATTGACAATGTAAAAGTAAATGCAGCAAAAGCAAAAGCCTTTATCCAAAAAAAAGGAAAGAAAGGTATTGAAATCGGACCAGTTGATGGAGTGTATTCTTTGAAGATGTATACTTCATCAGATGACAAAAGAGTTTACATAGATCAGAATCCCGATAACATTTATGGACCTACTAGGTTAGATCGTGATTTGAAATGCTAGATATTATTAACAAAAATACAATATTTAAATAATGGAGCATTTCTTAATCAATTCTACGGTTTGTCTTTTTGTTCTTTGGCTGTGTTATAAATTATTGCTAGAAAACAGTTCTTGGCATGAATTGAAAAGATGGTATTTATTAGGTGCTTTAATTTTATCATTAAGTATTCCTTTTATAGTGGTGGAAACCGTAATAGTTCCTATTCAAGAAATGCCTTTTGTAAATGTCTATGGAAACAACTTTACCACAGTCACTCCAGCAATTCAACAGATGACTCAAGAAACAGAGTTTACAGTGAACTGGTTTTACGTGGGTTTGATCTTTTACCTCATCGGCGTTGTTGTAATGTTATGGAGGTTTGGTCGCAATTTGTATGTTTTTAGAATTGGTAGAGAAGATATCGTACGCTTTTACAAAAACTATCAGCTTGTATTGCGCAATCAATTTACCATACCACATTCTTTTATCAAACGCATTTTTGTTTCTAGAGAAGACTATGAAACAAATCAAGTTCCAGAAGTCATTCTAGAACATGAAAAAGCACATTTAGATCAAAAGCACTCGATTGATATATTATTTATTGAATTGTTGTTGATTGTATTTTGGTTCAATCCATTGTTATATGTGATCAAGTATTCCATAAAACTCAATCATGAATTTCTAGCAGATCAAGCCGTATTAAATCAAGGTATTTCCACATCAGTTTATCAAAAATTAATTCTTAAACAAGCCACAACTGGTTATCAAAAAACGCTGGCAAACACATTCACTTTTCCTATCATCAAAAAAAGATTTCATATCATGAAAACAAATTCATCAAAAACAAGCCTATTACTTAGAAGCCTAGTTATTGTTCCAATTATAGCAGTTCTAATTGTGAGTTGTGGTAAAGAAAAAACAGAATATAAAAATACAACTGAAGACACTAAATCAACCGAAACCATAAAATCTGAAATGTCTGGTTCCATAACCTCAACAGATGGAATAGAATATTATGTCAAAATAAAAGATAAAGATGAAATTGTTTATTATGACCTAAAAGGAAACCTTCTAAAAGATTTTGACTTGAATTCTGAAGATATAGAAGCATTCACCATGTTTCCAAGAAAAGGACAAAAGCCTAGCAGCTCTGCATCTCCAACAATAGCCTTAATAGAAAATAGCAAAGAAGAGTTGAAATATTTTATAAACGATTATGAAGTAACTAAAACAGAGGCTGTACAAACAATAAAAAATACTGGTGAGGAAGGTGTTGTAATCGACATTGATGAAAACGGTAAGTCATTCATCAAAATAACAATGACTCCAGAAAAGAGAAAGAAAATGCCTCAAATAGGTTCTATGAAGTTAGAAAGTGGCACCATTGTATCATTATCTCCTACTCTTGTCAACCCCAATAAACATAAAGACAACAAGCTTTATCAAATGAAAAGACAGATCGTCTCAGTTGCAGAAATGCAAGAAAAGCCTACTCAATTTTATATCGATAACGAGAAAGTAATCAACAGCGAGATTCATTATTTACTCCACGATAATCCCGATGCTGGTATCTCCATAAAAAATAATAGCGACGGCTCAAAATCACTTTTTTTCACCTCTAAAGAGGAAGAAAAAAGTATTGAACAACTTCAAGAAATTTATAGTGAATTTTTTAAAGATGATATAAAAAGTACAAACCAAACTCTTCAAAAAGTAAACTCTACTTCAAATATTGATAAAGAATTTACAACAGACCCAGAAAGCCAAGATTTTTATTTGAGAAGAGCAATTTTGATGGTTAGCTTAAATCAAAATAACAAGCCAGTTTATCAAATCAATGGTAAAAGCGTTAACATAGAAGCAGTTAAAGATTATAAAGCCAAAAATGAATTTGCCAATATTAATTATAAAGAAGGTGCTCAAAACATCTTAAATTTTAGCGATAATAAGGGGAAGAATATGACCATTAAAGAGATTCAAGATATCGCTAAAGCGATGGCTAAGAATGTACCAGAATAAAAACGTATAACTTTTATATGCAATTAAAGTAAAGCCTCAATAATATTATTTGAGGCTTTTTTAGTTCTAAAAATTTTTGAAAAACCTTACAACACATTCAGCGATGCAGTAGAATAATCTGACAACTTAAAACTTTAATTGAATTTTAAAAACTGTTAGCACTGTAACAAATCTTTAGAAATCACGTTAATAAGGAACAACCTTTTTTCTAATTTCTTTCTTATGCCATCCTTTTTCATTTTTTGTAGTGGTGCTGATGCACAGTTACTTGACCAGTGCAGCGCAGGCGAGCGTAACAAATATGCCGGTATAGGCGCCACCGTTTTCTTTACTGCGCTCCTAGCCTTCTTTGCAGCCAGCTATGCACTTTTTACTGTTTTTGATAGTTACTGGATTGCGACTGCTTTTGGTCTCGTTTGGGGACTTTTAATATTCAACCTGGACCGCTATATTGTTTCTACACTTAAGAAAAGTGATCGTAAGATTAATGAATTGTGGCAGGCTGCACCACGTATTATTTTAGCGGTAATCATCGCTCTTGTTATCTCAAAACCTCTCGAATTAAAGATTTTTGAAAAGGAAATTGATCAAGTATTATTGGAGGAGAAAAATGCAATGACGTTAGAAAATCAGGAGCAAGTGGCATCCTTATTTGCTGTTGAAGAGTCCGCTTTCGCGAAAGCGATACAAGAACTTAAATCTGAAATCACAACCAAAGAAGCCCAGGTCGAGGCGCTTTACACAACCTACATCACCGAAGCAGAAGGAACATCGGGAACCAACAAGCTGGGAAAAGGACCTGTTTATAAAGAAAAACGAGAAAAACACGACGCCGCACTAGCCGAATTACAAGCACTGAAAACTACCAACAATGAAAAAATCACAGCCATAGAATTACAGTTAGTCAATTTAAACACAAAAAAGGCCACACAATTGGCAGCTGCACAGCCCATCATAGAAAACTTTGACGGACTGATGGCTCGAATAGAAGCGCTAAACAGATTGCCGTTTATAACATCATTTTTTATATTCTTACTATTTCTAGCCATAGAAACCTCACCTATAATTGCAAAATTGCTATCACCTAAAGGAGAATACGATTACAAATATGCAGAGCGAGAAGACCTAGTCATTTCATGGGTAACCCAGCAAAAACAGCAACAAACCGTTTTAGTACAAACCGATAAAGAACTCAATAATCGCGTCTACAAAGACATTGCAGACGAGGATGAACTGTACGCGTACAAAAGAAAAATCGCCAGAGAACTCATGCAAAAACAAGCCGATGCTTTTTACAACAAACAGAAAGGAATTTTAGGGTAAAGATTTTTGATTTTTGATTGTCATTCCGCTGCAAAGCGTTATCGGCTATTAATTTCTCTATTTTTTAAAATCTCTATATTCTATCTATGAAATGTTTATTATAGAAATCCTTGGACGTATTTATGATAATTAGAGGATAACTAGCATCTCTCAACCTTTCCGAGCAAAGTTCGTTTTATTCGCATTCCCCACCTTTCCTTTTATAAGGAAAGGAGTTTTTACGGTTTGAAAATTGAAGTACTACTTTGAAGCTCTTTGATAGACTAAGTCTAAGATTTTGTCGAAATCTTTTTTAACTATCCAGGTTTTAAATTTTTCTCGACCTACCTTCATACCTTTGGCAGACAGGCTGCTCTGGATCTAAAATTTTATATCTTATTTTTTTAAGTTTAAATTCGAGTTCAAATTCAAATTCATTAGACAATCCAGCCATTTGCACGTGCATGAACAACGGCTTCTTTAGATTCTTTTACCAGTAACATCGGGCAAATCGTGAATGAATCGGCTATGGATTGTACGCGTTGCATTTTCTTTTTGTGCTCTACAGATCGCAGGTAAATCGCTAGAATACGATCAGGAAATTGTTGTGCGGTATCCTTATAATAATCCACATCATGCTCACCACTATCGCCTATCAAGATAAATTTCATATCTGGATAATGTTTTAAGATATTGAGTAACTCATGTTCTTTATGAGGACGTTTTAATTTAGGCGTTCTGTCCCATGGCGTTGGGAAATCTCTTAGTAAAATAGGCCCTTTAGGAAAACCGTGAAAATCTAGAAATTTCTCTAAGTATTTGTATAAATTCCATGGACTATTGCTTAAATAAAACATGGGATTTTGATCTTTAGAAGATGGCCCGCGATGCAATAACTGGTAAAAACTAGCGGCTCCTTTTAATGGTGACCTACGATCGTAATTTTTAAAAAACGTATTGAATGCGACACGTATTTTCAAAAAACTCGTGACACCGGTATGCATGATCGTATCGTCTATATCGCTTATGACACCGTACGCAGCTTCAGGATATGGGATCAATGTCTCGCCAGTAAACTTATTTGTTTTGAGACGTTTTTGTCTTTTCGCTTTCGCGAAAGCGGAGTTATCTTCATCAAAACTTACCGTAAGTAGCAAGTATCCTTCTTCATCAGTCAGATCATGCAGGTTGAAATCGGTTTTGATATCAAATAGAAAATAACCTTCATGATCTGCTTTTGTCGTAAAAAATTGACCATTAGATAGAGTAAGTCGCACTTGCGCATTTCTTATCTCGTCTGTCTTAAAAGTACGCCAGGTATTACGGAGCGTTTGATAAAGTGTTTGCTGCTCATAATGCTTTAGTGGCTGGTCTTCTAGCGCGCGACCTCTTATGTATAGATGCTTCTCACCGCTATACGTGCGGTAAACATCTAGTATCCAAGGATCGCGTGTAAAAATCGCCATGATGTGAAAATAATGGTTTTATGCCAACTGCCATAAAGAAGCAATGAGAATTAATTTATCAGATATGTATTAATCCTTGGTTCTACTTTGTCTTAAAGCAAACCAGATGGCCATTAAGAACAAAAAACCGAACCATATAAAACTGCGGTTGCGCTCACCATCGGCAATTTTGTAACCTATTATACAAAGGCAAATAACGCACATGGCAATAAGGAGCTTGTAAAACCATTTTGGGATCATATCATTGGGTTATTGGATAATAATTATATTAAAAATAAAAATTTCAACCAAAAAAAGAAATATTAGTAAAAATTCAGCTCCAGTTTTTTCCCTTTTAATAATCGCTCCTCTTCTGGTAGAATCTCCATGTTGTCCCAGATACCAGTTTCTAGAGTTTGCGCATATTCATTAGGCAACTGATTCTTTTTCATCATTTGAATCGCAGTCTCATGATCATAAGAAAGCGGGATATGTTGGTATTCAAAACCCTTAGCATCATCTATAATCATTGCCCATGTACTGGTTTTTCCGTCGTTTGCTGGCATTCCTATCACGCCAGGATTGAGCCATTGCACGGCTGCTTTTTGATCTACAAATGGTAAACCACAATGTCCAGCGATGACAACTTCAGCGTTCAAAGCTTCTAGACTGGTTTGTTTTAATTCCCAGTCGGTAGATTTGAATATGAACTGAGAAACATGATCGTAACTTCCATGTACTACTCCTACTTTCTTCCCAGCATAATGGAATGTTATATGATCTGGCAGTGTTTTAAAGTATTCTTTTGAGCTGGTGTGTAAATTCGCTTTCGCGAAAGCGTACCAAATCTCACTAAAATTATCACAACGAGAGCCTTCTGTAAAATCGCAACCGCAATCATCTTGATCGTCACGCAACTGAATTTCAACATTACCCAAAATACTGTATGCGCCCCAATTTTTAAGAGTATCAAGCGTTTCTTGCGGCTGACCACAATAGCCTATAATATCTCCTGTGCAAATACAATTCTCTGCAGCTACACCATGTTGCTGAGCAACTTGAATCAAACTCTGTAAAGCCTGTAAATTGCTGTAAACACCACCAAAGAGAAGCATTTTGCCAGTTTTATGACCTAGATCTACGATTTTTTTATCCATGCTGGCAATAAGAATAAGATGAAACTAAATGAAATTCCATAAATGTTAATCCACAGTAATGAGGCATATTTTCCTGAGGTAAAAATAAGGCTTTGAGGAAACCATTCAAAGACTAATAATACACCAAAAACAAGCCCACAAATTACCGATAAAAAATAGCTGATGTGTGGTGCTTTCATTTTCCACAATAAAAATACTGGCGTAAGGCCTATGACCATCGTACCACTTATGGTGGTTGCGCTTAGGATTTCGGCATCTAAGAATACAGGAATGGTTCCTAAAACAGCGACAAGAATCATCATCAGTCTACCAAAAGAAACTGTTTTACCTAGGTTTAAATCAATAGTCAACATTTTTGAAAAACTAGAAAAAGTGCTGTCTAAAGTACTTGCTGCGCTGGTGATCATAATAAAATTAATAATGAGCAACAGAACTACTCCAAGTTTTTTGGCTACCTCAACAGCTGCCTGACCTTGTAATCCTGCTTGTTGCGCATACACACCAACCAGACTAAAAAGGACTATACAAACACCACCTAAAACTGCCGCCCATAAAAAGCTTTTGCGAGTAATTTTAGGACTGGTAATAAAACCACGATCGGTCAATACTGGATCGTGAAATGGATAACTAAAACTTTGAAGAATAGCGGCAAAAAATAGGTTTAAACCTAGTTCCATGGACCAAGTTCCAGAAGTGATCATTTCTCCAGCCTTAATTTCTGGTTCTGAAAAAATAACTCCTAAAATTATAATTAACAGAATTGAAAATAACACCATCTGGATCACATCTGTAAAAATGGAACTGCTCAATCCGCCTTTTAAAGTGTAGGCTAATGTCATTAAAGTAAAAACTACAATTGCCACATAATAAGCGGTAGTTCCCATCTCGCCAAAGTACGTTCCTATCACCATAGTATTGGACCATACTTCATTAAACAATCTAAAACTGATTAAAACAGAAAACAAACCAACGGCCCTTTTACCGTATTTATCGGTTAAAAAATGATGGATACTTGTATAATCTCCTTGAGTTCGTAGCTGATAAATTATAATTCCTGCAACTGCAAAAGACAGGTAATAACCTGCATATGCCACACCACCGACGAGACCAAATTCCAGTCCTAAGTTGGCCGCATTGGTAATACTCTTTGCAAAAATCCAAGATATGATCAAACTTCCCGTAAGCATCACCATATTGGGTTGTTTACCGCGATGCTCTGCCTTAAAGAATGTTGCTACATCTTTAGCATACGGCGCTAGTATGAAAAAAATCACACTACTCGCTATAATAAGCAACCATTGTAAGGTTGAGGTTTGGGTTAGGAAATCCACTTTTGAGTTATTGGGTTATTGGGTTATTGGGTTATTGGGTTATTGGGTAAAATGTCAATTCTAGCGCAGTCGAGAATGATTTGGTGGATAGTTTTCAAAAATTATCAAAGCTATGTACATCGGTTTTCCTGTGGTCAAGCCGTTGCAGAACGGCTTCGCTAATTATTTTTCTCGATACATAATCGTTCTCGACTGCGCTCGAACTGGCATAATTTTTCATTTTTAAAGTTCAAATTCAAGTTCAAGTTCGTATTCATCACTCATCCCACCAGACAGGAACATTGATATCATTATCATTTGTGGCGATTGCGGCGACATTATAATTATCGGCATTGAGTGATGCTTCTTCTGCAGGATAAGGCATTCTTACAGGAATGAGATCATTATTAAAGCTTGCGGAAATAGTTTTTAATGCAGGAAAACCTGTTCTTCTATATTCAATCCAACCTTCATAACCATTGATGACGCTCGCAATCCATTTTTGAGTAATAATTTGCTCGATAGGATCATTGCCGTTTAAGCCATAAGCAGCATCTGTTGTTAAGTAGTTTGCTGGTAGTTCTGTATTCCAGTACTCATGTGCTTGAGTCACTCCAGTTTCATACAGTGTTTGTGCAGATGCTGAGATCAATCCTTTTTCTGCTGCCTCGGCAAGTAAAAAGTTCGTTTCCCATGCCGTCATGTAATTAGCATCTAATATTCCAGTATTCTCTCTGAAAATGGTTCCAGCAAGAGAGTAATCGGCTAGAGTGACTGAAGTTGATGACGCATCAATACCGTTTAACAGACCTTCAAAATCATCTCCGTTAGCATTGTTTGCTCTCGGTCTAAAAAGCACATTAATACGCGCATCGTTTAAATCTTCTAAAACTTCTTCCATAGTCTCACTCATAACAAAGTTGTTAAAATCTCCTGCTCTCAATCGCCCCATACGAAAGTTGTTAGGCTCACTATCAGAAAAATTAAATACCGCATTTTGATCGTTTGAAGCAATGTAATTTTGATCATCAAACAAAGTCTGCAGTCTAGCATTTACATTCTCTCTTTCAGAGATACGCATCAGTGCTTTAATTTTCAAGCTATTTGCAAAGCGCACCCAATCAGTTAAATCACCATTAAAAAGTACATCGCCTTCTAAAGCGATTGAACCATTGTAATTTTCTATAGCTGCAATTCCTTGATCTAGATTATCTAGAATTCCGCCTGGTTGCAGATAGATATCTTCTTGAAGATCATACTTAGGCTCTACAATTCCATCCAGTCCACGGAAAGCTTCAGAATAAGGCACATCACCAAAGATATCTGTCAAGCCAGCTGTCATATAAGCTTTAAATATTAATGCAGGACCTTCATAAACGGCAAAGGCAGGTGTTTCTTGAGCTTGATCAATGATGATTTGATTGTCTCTCAAGTTAGTGTAAAAAATAGGCCATGGATTCCCACCTAATTGCGGACTTTTTAATGCATGTCTATCAAATAAATTGAAATCTAAAGCTGTCATGTGCTGGCTTAACAATCCACCAGCGACAAAACCTTCATAAGACATTTCCTCACCGTAATTGTAGATTACTTGTCTTAAAAGCAAACTAGGCTGCACGCTTACTGGTGCATTAGGATTAGTATTTATTTCTTCAAAATCGTTTGTGCAGGATGCGATTGCTAGAACAGCAAAAACAAATACTGCTATATATTTATATTTCATTTTCTTTATTTTGTCATTCCGCTGCAGAGCGGAATAGGTTTGTTTTTTCTCAATTTGTAAACATTCTCAACTGCGCTCGAACTGACATTTCATTATTCATTATTCTTTATTCCTTGTTCGATATTCAATTTCGAGTTCGAGTTCAAGTTCTAAAAGGTTATTCCAGCTTTAACTCCTATGCTTCTTGTGCTGGCATAAGACATATCTTCTACACCACCTACAAAACCTTGTCCTTGAACGGCTAGCTGCTCTGGATCAAAATGTGGAATCTCACTAAAGGCAAATAAATTTCTACCGATTAGTGAAACTCTCATTTCTGCGCCGTCATTGAATAACCCTAAAGCTCCTTCATTTAAACTAAAACTGTAACCAACTGAAAACTGGCGCAGTTTTAAATAGCTGGCATCATAAACATTGTTCTCTTCATGATTACGATCATAAAACTGACGGTAATAACTTTCTGCACTTACAGCTGTAGTATTTTGTACATAAACAGGATTTGCTTCTGTTCCTGTGTTAATAACTCCATTTGCCACAATACCAGCATCTGGTCTGTTTGCTGTATCATTTAACTGTCCACCTACGGCGCCTAATGCTAATGTTCTAGAAACGATAATTCCTCCTTGTCTCCAGTCTAGTAAAAAGGATGCATCCCAGTTTTTATAAGTAAAACTATTATTGAATCCCATAGTGAAATCGGCATTATAATTTCCTAGTTTTCTTAATTCAGGATCT
The DNA here is from genome assembly GCF_965657255.1 of Nonlabens sp. Taxonomy (NCBI): domain Bacteria; kingdom Pseudomonadati; phylum Bacteroidota; class Flavobacteriia; order Flavobacteriales; family Flavobacteriaceae; genus Nonlabens; species Nonlabens sp. The sequence goes on along the minus strand of NZ_CBFHNM010000005.1, from coordinate 128,161 downwards.
GCAATAAAACGTCCTTCTTGTGTAAGAATAAAATCTCCGTTTTCATTTCTTAAATATCCAGTCCCATAAAGGTCGCCTATACGTCCACCTTCTTCTACTTGATGCCATACCGTTTGATCCTGGCTGTCATATACTCTAGAATAGGCTAGTGTTAAACGGCCATCTTCTTGAGGTAATTCTTCTACAATTGCTCTACTGCTCGCAAAGTTTACCGTAGAACTCCATTCAAAATTATCTGTTCTAACAGGAATCGCATTTAAAACTATCTCTACTCCTTGATTTCTTACAGATCCTGCATTTACCACTTGCTGGCTAAAACCAGATGCTATTCCTATAGGAAGTGACAAAATCTGATCTTCAGTCAATGCGTTGTAATACGTAAAATCTAGATTCAATCGTTGCTTTAAGAAACGTACATCAAAACCTACTTCAACACTAGAAGTTGATTCTGGCCTCAAGTTTTGATTAGGAATAAAATCTTGATTGCTAAAGGTAGGTTGCGAGTTCACATTTACTTGAGAGATAAAAGTTCCTTGTGTCTGGTATGGATCTGTATCATTACCTACTTGCGCATAACTAGCTCTGATCTTTGCAAAGTCAATTTCTTTAGGTAAATCCACTACATTACTAAGTATAAAACTGGTAGAAAAAGACGGATAAAAGAATGAAGTATTATCTGCACTAAAAGGTGTTGCCAGTGCGCTAGACCAATCGTTTCTAGCAGTTACATCTAGATAAAGAAAGTTTTTATATCCAGCTTTTGCAAAAGCGTACAAACTATTAATTCTCTTCTCACTTCTAAATCCAAAACTCTCAATAGGACTCGCTGCATTATTCAAAGAAAAAATACCAGGTTGTGCAAGACTAGTCGTTTGCACTTGCGTGGTAGAAGCCGTTTGCGACAATCTATTTCCTCCAGCACTTGCATCAAAACTAATATCGCCGAATTGCTTTTTGTAATTCAATAAAAAGTCTGTATTGATCTCTCTATAGAACACATCATGCTCTGCATATGCTCCATTTCTAAAACGGTTGGTAGAAAAATTACGGATAAATCGGCGTTTCTCATTACTATAATCCATTCCTGTTCTAATCGATGCAGTAAGTTCTGGTGTTAGCTTTCGCGAAAGCGAGACATTTCCAAACAGTCGATCACGACCAAAACTATTGCGATTTTCTTGTAATATAAAATACGGATTATCAAAGAATGTATAGTTAAAAGAGTACTGTTGAACGCCTTCTAATCCAGGCTGCCAGTAGTTTCTCAAGTTATCAATATTCAAAGATCGTGGTCCCCATGCAACGAGCGAATAGTTCACATTCTCACTACCGTAACCATTTGACGGTCTATTTCCAGATGCACTATTCACATAGTTGATACTGGCTCTAATTTTAGTCTTATCGTTAGGTGTAAAATTTAATTTTGCAGCAACAGTCTGTCTATCGAGATCAACTCCTGGAATAATGCTCTCACTACGCAAATCGGTGAAACTTAATCGGTAATCACCGTTTTCAAAACCATCTGTAATAGCGATGTTATTGATAAATGTATGACCAGTATTATAAAAGTCTTTCAAATTATCTGGATTACTGCGGAACTCTGTAGGTGTAATAGGTAAACCGCTGTATAATGAGGTATCGCCACCACGCACTACAGTACCATCTGGCAACGTCACTGGACTATCAAATTGTGGTATTAAAATCCCTTGATCCAATCGTGGACCCCAAGAATAGGTAATATTATCACTAACGCCACCGCCTAAACCGTCGACAAATTCAAAAACTCCACCTTGACCTTGACCGTATTCATTTTGAAATTCTGGCAACTTGAAAGCCGTATCTACAAAGAAACTGGTGTTGTAGGATATCCCAAGACCCTTTTGTTTACCACCATTTTTAGTTTCAATAATAATTGCACCATTTGCCGCACGAGTTCCGTAAAGAGCTGCTGCCGCAGGACCTTTAAGAACGGATACACTTTCTATGTCGTCTTGATTTACTTCTCCAGCGCCATTTCCAAAATCTACTTCCTGAAAACCTGCTGCTGCTTCATTAGAAAAATTAAATACCGTATTGTTATTTATAGGTGTTCCATCCACAATAAATAGCGGATTGTTATTTGAAAAACTTGCCTCGCCACGAATAGTAATTTTTGATGAAGAACCAACACCAGTCGCTCCAGGCGTCACTGTTATCCCAGCAACTTTACCTTGCAAGTTATCAATAAAATTAACCGCTTTTACTTCTTGAATTTGTTCTGTATCTAGCGTTTGAACGGCATAACCTAGTTCTCGTTCTTGACGTTTTACACCTAATGCTGTAACAATAACCTCATCTAATGAGTCGCCTTCTTGTAAAATTATATTTACTACAGTTTCATTCTTAACTGGAACTGTCGCGGTTTGATAACCTATAAAAGACACCACTAATGTTGCGTTATCTGCAACGGTAATTGTATAATTACCATTGCCATCTGTGGTTGTGCCATTTTGAGTACCTTTCTCTGCAACGTTTGCAAAGGGTATGGGATCGCCAGCGCTATCGCTGACTTTTCCTGTAATAGAAATTTGAGCTGCTCCTATAAAACCGCATAGGAGTAGCATGAGTAGAGTAATTCTCTTCATGAAATAATATAAAAAATGATTGAAATGGCGTTAAGGCTTGAGCTTTGATGATTAAGCTGCCTTTGGCGATCCTTTATTCAAAGGAAGAAGAGAAATAACAGAGGTGGTCTGTTTATGAAAGTATTGGTAATGAGTTTGCTTTCGCGAAAACGTGCATAAAAGTAATCTTATAATAGAACGACGAGCATCTTTTCCAGAAAGAAAATCTTCAAGATCTTGTTCTGTATCCAGATCTGCTAGAGATTCTAAAACTTCTAACTCTTGATTTTGAACAGCAATGTATTCATGGAAAGAAGTTGCCAAATTTGACGTTTGCCAAGGTAAATCTTGAAAAGCAGGTGCGTCAAAATTATTCTTATTTATGGCAATGAGATAAAGACCGCCGTCCAAAGATTTTCCCTTTACAGCTTTGCCTTTTTTGAGAGCATCGGCAGCGTCTTGTATCAATTTAACCGTAAGTAAAGGCGTGTCGTTTCCTAAACAAATAACAGAATCATAGCCTTTATCAAAAACATCTTGAATACTATTAGTAAACCTAGTACCAAATCCTACACCTCGCTGCTCAACTTCCGTAAAATGATAAAAATCAAAACCAGAAGCTTTTGCCGTTTTGGTAACCTTCTCATTAAGCACATCCATCAATGCGCCATTGTGTGCGAGAGGCTTATATAAAGCATCTGCCTTTGCAGTTTGTGCAAAGAGAAGAATGGCGGTATTTAGACGTGGTTTTTGTATCATGAATTAAGCAACTACACCTTGACAACTACTTCCTGCACCAGCGGTACAGCCGTAACAATGTTGAGAGATCTGGATATTGCGATCGTTTAATAGATCTTCATTGTAATCTTTAATGTGTTGGATTTTATTATCTACTTTAAGGTCTAGCATCTGATTAAAATCACAATCGTACAGCCAGCCGTCCCAAGAAATAGAAATAGTATTCTTACACATTACTCCAGAGACTGCAGCTGGATTGTAAGCTTCTACTAGCGCATACATATAATCTTCATAGTTTTCGCTTGCTACCAGATAGTCTAAGAAACGAGCGATAGGCAAATTGGTAATCGCAAAAAGACTGTGAAATTGAATACCGAAATCTTCTAGCAAAGCAGCTTTCATCTCTTTTTCCATACTCGCTTGATCACCTGGTAGGTAAGCACCGCTAGGGTTATACACTAAATCCAGCTTTAAATCACTACCTGGCATTCCATAGCCACGATTATTGAGTTCCTGTAACGCTTTGATTGATTTATCAAAAACACCATCACCACGTTGCTTATCTGTCTTTCCTTTAGTCCAGTGTGGCATCGAGGAAACAACATGAATATTATGTTTTTTAAAGAAATCAGGCAAGTCGTGATATTTAGGGTTTGCTCTAATAATAGTTAAGTTAGAACGAACAATAAAGTCTTTAATTCCAGCCTCTGCAGCTTGTTCTACAAACCATCTGAAATCTGGATTCATCTCTGGAGCGCCACCAGTAAGGTCTAATGTGTGAGCACCTGTTGTTTTTATTACATCCAGTATTTGTCCCATAGTATCACGAGTCATGATTTCTTTACGATCGGGACCAGCATCTACATGACAGTGTGCACACACTTGATTACACATGTAACCTACGTTTACTTGAAGAATCTCCAGTTTATTGGGTCTTAATGGTAACTCGTTGATTTCTTTCAGTTTCTTTGCAAATGAAGGCAATTCGTCATTAGAAAACGGTTCTCCATTAAGGATTTGCATTTGCTTATTTATGTTTGCTAAGTCTGAATCTCTCTTCTTTAAAGAGGTTTTTGTATTTACAGCCATATTTATGGTGTCGATTTTTCAATTATCATAAGTACGCAAATATGCTACTAGTGGTTTGCATAATTAGTGACTATTTCTCACAAAACTGTCACTTTATACACATATATCTTTGTAAAAAGGAATAATATACAAGGTAACAGGATGAATATGTAAAATTATCATCTCAGTCTATGATTTTACCGGAAATACATTGCAAACAGCAATTTGCAAAATAGTGGTAACTAACACAAGAATTCAAAACAATAAGATCCCATAAAAGTCGCTGCTACGATTTTATATGATAGCAATTCTAGCGATTGTGCTCCAGCAAAAGAAATTCTTTTGATACTTCAGATTCCTGATAAATTGCTATCATACCATTTCAGGAAAGCAATACTATATTATTGATTTAGTAAATTGTCTTGAAAAACTTATAGATCCTGATCAATCTGTTACCACAGATTATCGTGATAAGCGATACGTAAAACTTTGCTTAGGCAAAGTCAACATCCCGTTTACATCTCTAGTTTATTCACCTTATTCATCATTTGTACTCCATGGACAAGTGTTGCGCCACCTTTTATAGCACCGGCAACATGAACAGCCTCCATCATCTCTTCTTTTGTTATACCTCTTTTAAGTGCATCACCAGTGTAAGCATCTATGCAATAGGGACAATGAACTGCATGAGAAACAGCAAGTGCCATTAAAGACTTTTCTCTTGCACTTAGTGCGCCTTCTTCAAATACTTTACCATAGTAATCAAAGAATTTTGTTCCCAACTCTTCACTCCATTCTGTTATTTTACCAAATTTTTTTAAGTCCTTAGGATCGTAATAAGTCTTTTGCATCATATTTTATTTTAGACCTCTAAAGTACTATCTATTTATCTCATCCTGGATTTAAGATGCATTAAATTGCTAAAACGTCAAAAGAAAAGGCTTGCCGAAATAGGAAAGCCTTTGTAACAATTAATTTTCTAATTGTATCTAACTCGTGCTAAAAATACCTGTGTGTTATTTCGACACTTTTAAGATTCTGTATCCATAAGGTGGAAGGTCTAATCTGTTTTCTTCTGTAAAATCGACAGATCCACCTCTCAATGCATCAGTGAGTCTTCCTTTCATACCATTCACTTTTGGTCTTGATCGGTTTTTTGAAAAATTAGCAACATAGTATACGGTTTCACCATTTTTTTCTCTTTTTATTGCATAAATACTTTCATCATCATTCGTTTTAAGTCTGGTATAAGTGGCTGCATTTTTCCCTCCATTTAACGCTGGATTATTAACTTTAAGCTCTCCTAATTTTTTCAAGAGATCCCAAGTTTTTCCTTTCGTTTTAGGAATTGTATCTTTTTCAAAGAACTTTAAACGGTAATCCATATCATACTCTTGACCAGAATAAATTAATGGCATTCCTGGAATCATGTATGAAAAAGCTAACAAGGTTTGTCCTTTATCACCCATTCTTTCTTTTACAGATCCATTCCATGAATTTTCATCATGATTAGTTATGAAATTCATGAGAATATCGTCTTCTTGGTAGTTCTTTGCATTGCGTTGCATGTATTCATCCCATTTATTTATGGTTGCTGTTCCTTGAGCTAATTCATTCATAATATGGTGTCCTTCCCAATTATATCCCATATCAAAAGCTTCTTTAAAAAGATCTTTTTTCTCACTTTCTGCTAGCATGAGTAATGGTTTTTGATCTTGTAATTCTTTGGTCGCATAATTCCAAAACTCGGTTGGAACCTCATGCGCCACATCGCATCTAAAACCATCAACATCAAATTCAGCGACCCAATACATCATACTCTTAGTCATCACTTCCCATAAATCTCTATTATCATAATTGAGATCTGCGGTATCTGTCCAGTCGGTACCTTCAGGATGCATCATGTTTCCCTTTTCATCCCTTGTGTAAAATTCTGGGTATTTCTCTATCCAGACATTATCCCAACCAGAGTGGTTTGCCACCCAATCCAAAATTACATACATACCATTGTCATGTGCTGTCTGAACTAACTTTGTTAAATCTGCACTGGTCCCTAGATCTGGATTTACTTTTTCATAATCAGCAACTGCATAATAACTACCTAAGTATTTCTCTCTTTCTTTAGGATTTTTAATATCCTCAACAAGCAAATCTCCTTTTGCTTTTCTATTTTTTTCTGAAATAGGAAAAACTGGCATCAACCAGATCACCTTGACACCTAACTCCTTAAGCTGTGGTATATCTTTAGTAAACTCATTAAAAGTTCCTTCTGGTGAATACTGTCTAATGTTTGCCTCATAAATGATAGCGTTTTCCAGATCTTCATCCTGTATAGGCCTGTAATCTTTAATGATGGTTTCTTCAACAACTAATTCTTCTTTATTGTCGTCTTTACAAGCAAAAACTAGACTTAATACTAATAATGCTAAAATGTATTTTTTCATTGATCAATTATTGTGATTATAAATTCTTTTCAAAGTTACTAGTAAATCAATCTTTAGATTACTCTTTTTTAGTTTTCATTTGCAATATCATAAAATTACCAGGCTTTATCTGGATGTTTTTTTCAGTCACGATAGCATTAATTGCGGTTCCGCTTTCGCGAAAGCGATTATTATTTCTAGCCATGTTTAAAATGAGACTTGTTTCATTAAAATAAACGGTTGTTTGCTCTCCAAAATAACTGCGCTGGATCGCTAAAATACCGTCATTTTCTGAGACAATTTTTGTTGTCCCATATAATAAAGACATAGAATTACGTCTTAATTTAACAAGCACTTGCACTAGTTCACACAAGTTTTTTTCACGATCAGAAAGGTTATCAAACTTCATCATCCTGCGGTTATCTGGATCGTTTGCACCTATAGAACCATACTCATCACCATAATAAATAACTGGCACGCCTGGCATAGTCATATTAAACGCCTGCAGCATTCCTAATCTATCGTATGCGGTAGAATCACTCATGACTATATCACGAGTCCAACCGGCTTTTTTTGCGTCTTCATCAAATCTCACATCACCACTTGCATAGCTTATGAACCTTGCGCGGTCTTGATTTCCTGAAATATTACCCATCAAATGATGATGGCCATAATATTCCAATCCTTTTTTTAAGGTTTCTGTCAGGTTTGCATAATCACTATCCGCTTTTGCGAAAGCGGAAACAGCAGCATCATACTGATTAAAATCAAACTGCGCATCTAGCATTCCTGTGCTTACATAGCTTCTAATCAAATCGTAAGAACCGTAAGTTTCTCCTATTTGATAAATAGGCCTGTCGGTATTATTGCGTACTTTTTGAGTCAACGTTCTCCAATAGGCTTCTGGTACGTGTTTAGTCGCATCATGACGGAAACCATCCAGTTTATATTCAGTTACCCAATACAAAGCACTATCGGTCATTTTTTCTACCACTTCTGGTTTAGAAAAATCTAGTGTAGGCATAAAGGTATCAAACCAAGTAGTCAACCGTTGATCGTCCCATCGCTCTGTATTTAAACTTCCATCTTCAAGATATAAGTTAGTCGCCCATTCTGGATGATTTTTATAAACTGGATGCTCTTCATGTACATGATTTGCCACATAATCAAGAATCACATTCATATCGCGATTGTGCGCTTCTTCAATGACCTCTTTCATGAGTTTTTCATCACCAAAACGGTAATCTACTTTAGTATTTGAAACAGGCCAGTAGCCGTGATATCCGCTAAATTTTGTCCTTGGTTCTGGCCATAAACCGTAAGCACCTTCTGGGTTTTGAGTAATAGGCGATAACCAAATGGTGTTGATTCCCATTTCCTCAAAGTAGCCATCATTTATTTTTTCCAACACACCAGCCAGATCGCCACCCATATAATTGGCTGCGGGCAAAATCTCTGGATCTGGAACTGGTTTAGTATTGGATGTGTCGCCATCTAGAAAACGATCTACCATCATAAAGTACAATACTTGAGTATGGAAATCGCTTCTAGCTAGTTTTGTTGGGTCTATTACAACTTGGTTGTCTTGTACTGGAATTAATAGATCGTTTGTGCGGCCATTTTCATCGCTGGCAAAAACGCGTACGAGTTGAGTTTTAGAAATACGGTCAGAGAAGTCTACTTTGGGTAATTGTACTGTATAAGTATTACCATCTTTTTGAGCTTCTATTTTTTGGTTTTCATAAAGAACAACCACGTTGTCTAAACCACCAGTAGATTTAAAAGTAAAACCTTGTTTGAGGATTTCTCCGTAGGATAATTGTGCTGGATTTGCTTTACGGCTGTTATCAATAACACGATTAAAACCGCCCATTCCATTACTAACAACGTTAGGCTCGTTACCTGTTAGTTTTTCTTCATTTCCGCCTTCTAGAAACAGGTACTGAAACTTCCCTTGTGGAACTGTTGCTCGATAAATGATTTTACCGTCAACCACTTCTGTATCTTGAGGTGCCCAATTAGTAAACTCGCCTTTGATTTGGACGTTTTTAAAATTCCCAGAATATGGAATCTCTATTGTTTTACTGGCACTTTTAAAAACAGGAATATCGTTTCTTATTCCACCTGTCCATAGGGTGATATGGGAAAGTGATGGAGCATTTTCTTCAAGAACTATAATTTCAGAATTAAAGTCTGCAGTTTTCATTTCCTTATGAAGGATACCTTTCCCGTAGGAAATGCTATCAATAGATTCTGTGTTTGAAATATAATCAGAGAATAACACTTTGGTATCACCTTGATTTGCATAAACGGGCGTAGTCATCACCTCGATAACACTGGCTTTTGCTAACTCCTCTTCTTTTTTAGTATCGCAGCTTATCATTGAAATGATGATAAGTAAGCTTAGTAGTTTTTTCATTTATATGTTATTTCTTGTGTCGTTATCAAACTCATAAGACATCTCAAGTCTTTTGAGGTCTGATGGTCACTTTTTTTTAAAAACTATATTCAATCACCATACTCGTTTTCCCATCCACCTTTAACTTTCCTCTTAAACTTAGTTTTTTATCAGTTAAGATATCTGTTCCTTCTTTTGCGGTGTAAATACCTTCTTTAAAACGATTCAAATCTAAAGTTACTGACCCTGGATTATTGTTGATCACCACCATCACACGACTGTCTTTATCATACCTAAAATACACATAACAATTGTTCTCGGGAACATACTGAAGTAATTTGCCCTGATGAAGTACTTCTTTATTCTTTCTGTAATTGAGTAATTTTTTAGTGAAGTCTTGATAAGCTTTTTGCTCTTTTGTTGGTTGATCAAATGCGTTTACAGCATCGCCTTGCCAGCCACCAGGAAAATCTCTACGTATATCGCCATCTCCATCCGTGTCTCTATTTCCACCCATTCCTATTTCATCACCGTAATACAATTGTGGAATTCCTCTAGTGGTTAAAACTAAAGTCATGGCTAGTTTGTATTTGGCAAGGTTACCGTTATACAATCCGTTGCCGTTGATGCGATTGGTATCGTGGTTTCCTGCAAATACTAAGATGTTGTCGATATCTGGATACAAGAAGTCATTGACAAAATTCTCATACACCTTTGACATTCCTTTGTCCCAGCCTTGTTCATTTTCATTAAAAGCGCTCATAATAGCATCATGCAAAGTAAAATCCATAACACTAGGTAAATGTGTATTGTAATCTTGAATAGCGGCAATTTTAGAATCTTTTTGCCAGTAGGCGATTTGCGCTTGATCGTGTAACCATGTTTCTCCTACGATATTGAAATTAGGATATTCGTCCATAATGGCTTTGGTCCATTTTGCAATACCTTCTTTCTCATTATAAGAATACGTATCTACTCGCAAACCGTCTAGTCCAGCATATTCAATCCACCAGATGGTATTCTGAATCAAATAATTTAATGCTAATGGTTCAGTTTGATTGATGTCTGGCATGGTACTTACAAACCAACCTTTTTCTGCATATACAGCATCTTTTCTACTTACGTTAGGATCCATTTGTGTGGTTTGTCGGTAAGAAGAGTTAGCATATCCAGCAACTGGAAAGTTCTTACCATTATTATCATCAAACTGATGGATCCATGTTTGTGTAGGTAAATCTTTCATCATCCAGTGCGTTGCGCCCCAATGATTGGTCACATAATCCATGATCAATTTCATATCACGTTTATGCAACTCATCGCCTAATCTTTTATAATCAGAATTAGTTCCATAACGAGGATCGATTTTGTACAAATCACTTTGTGCATAAGTATGATAGGAATAGCGTGCGTCATTATCTTCTAAAAGTGGTGTACTCCAGATTGCTGTTGCTCCTAACTCATCGATATAATCTAGATGATCGATAATTCCTTGAATATCGCCACCATGACGGCCACCTTTAAAATCTCGATTTACTTTTTCTATCGTGTCATCTGTACTGTCGTTTGATGGATCGCCATTTGCAAAACGGTCTGGCATGATTAGGTAAATCGCATCGCTAGAGTCAAAACCTTTTCTATGTCTTGAATCTGACTCTCTTTTTTTTAGCTCAAAAGTTACAACCTCAGGATCAACGGCTAATTCATGTCTAAAAAATAAATCATACTTGCCTGGCGTCGCATTTTTTGTTTCAACTGTTATAAATAAATAATTTGAATTCTCTGTTTTTCTTACAGACAAAATCTCAAGGTCAGATCGAAACTCAGAAGCCAAACCTATTTTTTCTCCATATAACATTACCTCAACCTGCGAATGCTCCATTTCTGCCCACCAAAAAGGCGGTTCTATTCTCTCTATAGATTGTGCAGTTACCGCTTTCGCGAAAGCGAAACAAACCGCTATACCTAAAATAATAGACAGTTTTTTCATAGTTTATGCATTGACCATTTGAGGTTCTAAAGTAATATGCTCGCCATTCAAAATAATATCCTGAGGCAGATCACCCTCGAGTGTTACTTTAGTACCAAAATTAGAAACATGAACGTCTAAAATCTGATTTCTGAAGTTAATTTTGAAACTAAATCCGTCCCATTGTTTAGGAAGTTTGGTAGTGAAACTAGGTTTATCATCAATGATTTTTAAGCCACCAAAACCTTCTACAATACTCATCCAGGTTCCTGCCATACTTGTAATATGACAGCCTTCTTCTACTTCTTTGTTATAATCATCTAGATCGAGACGTGAGGTTCTTAAGTAAAACTCGTAAGCTTGATCCATACGGTCTAATTTTGCCGCTTGAATACTGTGAACGCATGGAGATAGTGAACTTTCATGAACGGTAAGTGGCTCATAAAAGTCAAAGTTTTTTGCTAATTCTTCCTTACTAAAGTGATCTTCAAAAAAGTAAAAACATTGAAGAACATCAGCTTGTTTTATATAACAACTTCTAAGAATACGATCCCAGGACCATTTTTGATTGATAGGTCGTTGCTCTGCTGAAAGGTCATTTACTGGAATTATTTCTTTATCTAAAAATGCATCTTGTTGTAAATAAACGCCCAGTTGTTCATCAAACGGCTCGTACATATTATCAGCGACTTCTTTCCATGCGCTGATCTCTTGATCTGCCAGTTCTGTCTTTGCAATGATTCTATCGTAATCTGCTTTATGGTCAGCTTTTACTTTGTTGATATTTTCAACAGCGTAATTGATGCACCATTTTGCTAGATAGTTTGTGTACCAGTTGTTATTTACGTTATTTTCATATTCATTAGGACCAGTAACTCCTAGAATCATATATTTATTAGCTCGTTGCGAATAGGTCGCGCGCTGGTGCCAGAATTTTGCTATAGCAATCATCACCTCTAGTCCCATTTCTGGAATGTAGCTGTAGTCGCCCGTATATCTTACATAGTTGTAAATGGCAAAAACCATGGCGCCATTACGGTGAATTTCTTCAAAGGTAATTTCCCACTCGTTGTGAGATTCTTCTCCATTCATGGTAACCATAGGATATAGAGCAGCTCCAGAAGAAAATCCTAGTTTCCCAGCATTCTCAACGGCCTTGTCTAGCTGCTCATATCTATATCTTAATAAATTACGTGCTACCTGTTGATCTTTAGTAGCCATGTAGAATGGAATACAATAAGCTTCTGTATCCCAATAGGTAGAACCTCCATATTTCTCTCCTGTAAAACCTTTCGGTCCAATGTTAAGACGAGAATCCTTACCTGAATAAGTTTGATTCAATTGGAAAATATTAAAACGGATCCCTTGCTGTGCTTTAAGATCACCATCAATTGTAATATCTGCCATGGCCCAAATTTGCGCCCATGAGTCTGCTTGCAATTTAAGCAAAGTTTCATAACCTTTTTCTGTTGCTTGCTGTAAAACTGATTTTGCTGCAATAAAAAGGTCGTTTGAATCATGGTTAAGACTTGATGTATAACCAGCATACTTTCTAAGAGTCACGCTTTCACCTTGAGCGATATCGCAACCAGCATGGTGTCTTATAACGGTATTATTCTGATCAAAATGGTCTGCATATTGAACATGCTCACCATTTTTCAATAATTCAGACTGCATGAATGTGGCAACGTAAAAGTTGGTTTTATTGGTACGACTGCGTACTAAACCCTGATGATCATCAGAGATCAACTCTTCTATTTCCCAAAATGCATCATCCCAGTTGGTATCTTCATTTGTTATTCCAGCATCAATATACGGCTGGAAAGTAATTTTAATATCACCTCTTACCGCCGTTACTTGGTAATTAATTACTGCAAGCTCATCTATTTCTAGACTCATAAATCTGCGAGCAACAACTTTAATAGCTTTTTCATCAGAAAAGTGAGCTACAAATGAACGTTCATACCAGCCTTCTTTCATATTCAACTCGCGACGGTAATCTGTCACCTGGCGTATTGTTGCTAGATCTAGTTCTTCTCCGTCCACAAAAACATCAATTCCTATAAAATTAGGAGCGTTTAAAACCTTGGCAAAATACTCTGGATATCCATTCTTCCACCATCCTACTCTGGTCTTATCTGGATAATAGACTCCAGCAACATAACTTCCTTGAAATGTTTCTCCTGTATATTTTTCTTCAAAATTTGCTCGTTGCCCCATGGCACCATTTCCTATAGAAAAAAGGCTCTCACTAGATTTTACTTGAGACGGCTTCCATCCTTCTTCAATTATAGACCATGCATTGGGTATGATATATTCTTGATTCATTTCTTCTTACTTAATAATGTGTTGATATAATCGTTAGGCATGTCTGTAAAGTACTCAAATACTTCATCTGCCTCGTGTAATATTTCTTGTTCTCCTAATCCTATAGAGATCATTCCCGCTTTGTTTGCAGCTTGAACCCCTGCAACGCTATCTTCAAAAACAATACTTTCTTGTGCTTGATATCCTAATTGATTGCAAGCACTTAAAAAAACTTCTGGATCTGGTTTTGCCTTAGTTACGTTAGTTCCATCAACGATAACTTCAAACAAGTTTTTGATGCCTAATTTTTCTAAAATAGGTCTTGCATTTTTACTTGCACTACCCAAAGCAATAGGCTGCTGTCTTTGTTGTAACCTGAGAAGAAAGTCATGGACACCTGGCATAATATCACTAGTACTTAACGTACTGATTAGTTCTAGGTATTCTTCGTTTTTCTGGTCCATCTTAGACTGAAAAACTTCTGGAGAAATTTCTTTATTTCCCCATTCAAGTATTTTCTTCAAAGAATTGACACGTGAGACTCCTTTTAATTGTTCGTTTTCTACCTCGGTAAAATTAATATCTAGAGAAGCTGCAAGTCGTTGCCAGGCAATGAAGTGAAACTTTGCTGTATCCACAATTACTCCATCTAGATCAAATATGAATGCTTTTTTAATCATTTACTCGTTTGTGATAGGAGGCTGATATGTAATAGCCTTTTTATTTGTAATTAATAAATTTGAAAATGCAGCAATAATTAAGAAAATCCCTGCGATAGTCATCGCATGAATGGACTCTTCTCCTATTAAATTGTGTAATAATACTACACCACCAACGGCTGCAATAATTTGAGGGATAACAATAAACATATTGAAAACGCCCATTATCAAACCCATTTTTGAAGATTCTACAGAACTAGAAAGCATGGCATAAGGCATGGATAAAATACTACCCCAAGCAATACCTATCAAACCAAATGAAATATACAAGTTGTCTGGATTCCCTGGACTATAAAACATATACAAAAAGCCAGCTGCTCCTGCGAGTAAACTACCCATATGTATATATTTCCTATTAATAGAATTGTATGCAGTATAAAATGTCAGTAATAAAGCAAACACCATAGAGGTCAGCCCATAAATTCCCATTTTCGAACCTACATCATCACTAGCTTCATTATAGGCTTTATCTAACTTTTTATAATTTGCTTTTGCAGTATCGCTTAAGAAAAGTAATTCACCATTCTCATTTGTCTTTGCTATTTCTTCTCCTTCACTGTTAGTCGTTAATTGTGCATATTCAATAGCATCTGGTTTTGGCGCACTGTATATATGACTAGTTAATGCAGGATTTGCAAGGGTCCACATAGCAAAAAATGCAAACCATGAAAAAAACTGAACTACACCTAGTTTCTTCATAATGGTCGGCATAAGTGCATAAGTTCCCAGAATTGTTTCCAGCATTCCTTTTTTCTCTTCAGGCTCTCCTGCATCATCAAATGCAGCAGTTTCTTCTGGAGAATACTCTTTAGTTGTAAAAATCGTTACAAGAATTGAAGTAAAGAAAACAAAAGCACCAACTCCAAAAGCAACCTTCACAGAATCTGGAACCACACCAGGCGCTGCTTCATTAGAAATTTCTAACGTGTTATTTACCCATTTAGGAAGGTTACTTGCGACCCATGTTCCTACACCTATTATTAAGGTTTGTACTACAAAACCATAGCTGCGTTGTGATTCTGGCAGTTTATCTGCTACTAACGCACGGAAAGGTTCCATCGAGATATTAATGGAAGCATCGAGAACTAATAATAATCCGGCTGCCATCCATACCTCAGAAGAATATGGCATAAAAAGTAACGCAATAGAACTAAGAATAGCACCTATCAAAAAGAAAGGACGTCTTCTTCCTAAGGTTTTGTGCCAGGTATTATCACTGAGGTAACCTATAATAGGCTGTACAATAAGTCCCGCAAGCGGTGCCGCAATCCAAAGCAGCGGGATCTCAGATTCATCTGCTCCTAGAGTTTCAAAAATACGTGACATAGTTGAGCCCTGTAGGGCAAAACCGAATTGAATACCAAGAAATCCGAAACTCATGTTCCAAATATCCCAGAAACCTAACTTAGGTTTTTGCATATCGTTATTATTTTAATGACGATAAGCCTTATGGCTTATCAAAACTTATAGTGTGTGAAGAAGATAAGCTTTGATTTTATTGATAAATATAAAATAAATATCGATAGTGTAAAATTATAAATTTATGGCGTAGATTCCCTTTCTATTAAGGATGTTTTTACGATAACGGTTTCGTAACTTTCATTCTCATGATCTTTAGATTCTAATTTCTCTATAAGTTTTGCAGCAGCAATTCCTCCCATTTCTTCACCTTTCTGACCTATTGTTGTTAATGTAGGACTGGCATATTTAGAAAGAATACCATCTGTAAAAGCGACTATTGCTACATCTTCAGGAATACTTTTACCGTGTTTTTGTAGCGCCTTACTAGCCGTTACCGCAAAAAGCTCGTTTACCGCTACTAAAGCATCGAACTCGTTATTTACCACAAAGTTTTCTATATCATTCTCGCAGTGGTCGATATCTTCTATTTTCAAATACTGATAATCCTCCACTTCAAAACCACGCTGCTGTAAGGCTTCTTTAAAACCTTGTGAACGCAATCTACCTACATTTACATAATCTACGGTGCTTATAATCCCTAATTTTTTCTTTCCCTTTCTAAGCAAGAACTCTGCAGCTGCGTGACCAGCGGCAACATCATCGATAATGACTTTATCACATGGGATATCGTTAGACACACGATCAAACATGACAATAGGCATTCCTTGATTTGCCACTTCTCTTAAATGATGAAAATCCTGTTTTTCCATTGTTTCCTTGGAAAGACTCATAATAAATCCATCTATACTTCCATTAGCGAGCATTTCCATATTTACTACTTCTTTATCAAAGCTTTCTCCAGATAAAGTAATAATCACTTGATATCCTTTTTCATTTGCTACTCGTTCAACACCAGAAATAACGGTTGCGAAAAAATGATGCACAATCTCAGGAATGATGATTCCTATCTTTTTAGTTTTCTGATTTTTTAAACTTAAGGCGATACTATTAGGCTTATAATTAAACTCTTTTGCATATTCTTTAATCTTATCTCGAGTCTCTGCACTGATCTCGTGAGAATCCCTTAAAGCTTTAGAAACAGTTGAAATAGAGACTTTTAAGTCTTTTGCAATTTTCTTTAATGTAATTTTTTGAGCCATTTTAAATTAGATTGTCAGATAGTATTTGTCTCGCTTTCGCGAAAGTGAAGATAATACAAAATAATAGTACGAATTGCCGAAAACGTTTTCGTAGAATCTATTCCCGAAATGGATTTCTTAACATTTACTTTACATAATTTAGCAGCCGTGTGAGAAGAAGAGAACACTAACAATTAATTAAATCAATAAAATGAATCAAAAATTCAAAACAGTTTTACTGTTATTTTTATTACCGTTTTTTGCATTTGCACAAAGTGTAATTACTGGTACAGTATATGAATCTAACGGCTTACCGGCTTTAGGAGCAACTGTGTCTGTAAAGGGAACTTCAAACGGTACGTCAACAGATTTTGACGGAAAATACACTTTAAACAATGTTCCTGATAACGCCATAATCGTTATTTCTTTTATTGGGTATACCACTCAAGAAATACCTTTAAATGGTCAAACGGTTATTAATGTTACTCTTCAAGAAGATGCATCAGAATTAGACACTATCGTTCTAATAGGATACGGTAGTACGACAAAGGAAAATGTTACAGCAGCTCAAACTACTGTAAAAGCTGAAGAGTTTAATAAAGGAGCGATTGTATCACCTGGTCAATTACTTGCTGGTAAAGCGGCTGGTGTGCAGGTAACTGCCGCTACAGGACGTCCAGGCGATGGACCTCGTATTAGAGTAAGAGCTGGATCCACCTTAAGTGCAAATGCAGATCCTTTGTATGTGGTAGACGGAATCCCTTTAGATGCTACTAATGCAAACCTTAATACCATCAACCCAGCAGAAATTGAAAGCTTTACCATTTTAAAGGATGCGAGCGCAACCGCTATTTACGGTAACAGAGCTTCTAATGGTGTTATCTTAATCACCACGAAGAAAGGTAAACTAAGTAGCGATCTACAAATTGGGTACAACGTTCAATTTGCGATCGATAATAATACAGATCGTTTAGATGTGTTGACTGGTGATGAATTTAGAGCTTTAATAAATGAAGTAGGCTCTCCAGAGGATATTGCTTTATTGGGAACAGCGAATACAGACTGGCAAAATGAAATTTATCAAACCGCTACTCGAGCTATTCATAATATCACTTTACAAAAAGGATACGAAAACACCGCGATAAGAGCTAACATAGGATATACAAATCAAAATGGAACACTAAGATCATCTGGTTACGAAAGAGCTAGTTTAAACGCTAGTGTAATTCAGAATCTTTTAAATAATGATTTGAAAATTACATTAACCGTGCAAGGAGCCCTCGAAGAAGTACGTAGTGCAGATGAAGGAGCAATAGGTGCAGCTATAGACTTTGATCCAACACAACCAATATTTGATGCAAATGGGCCTAATGGCTTCTTTGAATACTTTCAAGGCAATGGAACAATTAGCAACCTTGCACCTCGCAACCCACTAGGTCTATTAGAAAGTTTAAATGCTGAGACAGACAACAATCAAATTCGAACCACATTACAAGCAGATTATAAAATTCCTGGTGTGGAAGGTTTAAAATTTAACGGTACAGTAGGTATTGATTATAATGAATTTGATTCATTTTCGAATAGACTGCCTAACTCTGGAGTAGGGTTAACAACCGGAGCCTTAAGATCAAGCTCTAACGGATTAAGAATAAACCAGCTAATAAACGGTCGTTTTGATTACAAAAAAGAGTTGACAAGCATAGAGTCTACACTAGACTTAACTGTAGGTAGTAGTTTGCAAGCGTTTAGAAGAGAAAGCACTAGCTTTAGTCAAGATAACACTGGTGTTTCTATTGATCCATTTGAAGCATTTAATGAAAACAGACTAGTATCATTATTTGGTAGAGCTTCTATTGATATTAAAGACTTATTAGTTCTTTCTGCAAGTATCTCTAGAGATGGAACCTCTAGGTTTTCTCCTGAGAATAGATGGGGAACTTTCGGAGGAGCAAGTGCAGCCCTAAAATTAACGAATACAGATTTCATACAGAACAGTGGTTTTGTTTCACAGTTGAAACTAAGGGGTGGATTTGGTGTAACAGGACAGCAGGAAATTGGACAAGACTTTTTATTCATTCCTCGTTCTACTCCTAGTAATGCACAAGCTCAAGTTCAGATAGGAAATCAGTTTTTCACAACACTGAGACCGGAATTAACTACTGATTTAAAATGGGAAGAAACTACTCAATATAACGTAGGGTTAGATTATGGCTTCTTTAATGACATATTAACCGGTTCTATTGATGTATATACCAGAGACACAAAAGATCTTCTTCAATTTGGACCTTTAGCAGCTGGTTCTCTTGGAAATTTTGCTTTACAAAATGTAGGCGCCACAAGAAGTAGAGGTATTGAGCTTGGAGCAAATGTACAATTGATTCAAAGTGAAAATATAAATTGGAATGTAAGCGGTAACTTAACCTTTAACGAAATTGAAATTACCGACCTTTCATTGGGTACTAATGATGCACCAGTACCACAAACTCCAGTAGGAGGCGCAGGTTTCAATAACTTCATACAAGAATGGGCCGTTGGTGCAGACCCAACTTCTTTCGTAGTTTATAGACAAGTTTATGACAATGATGGAAGACCAATTGACGGTGTTTTTGTTGATAGGAATGGAGATAATGTTATTAACAGTGAAGATCGAGTTCGTTACAAAAAAGGAAATCCAGATGCATTTTTTGGGTTCACATCAAATTTTAATTACAAGAAATTCGATATGAGCTTCACCTTAAGAGGCGCTGTTGGTGGCTATAATTACAATAATGTAAGAGCAGCAAGAGAAAATGCAGATGCTCTTACCGAAAATGCTGGTGACTGGTTGAATAATTCTACATCAGGAATTTTAGATAACACATTTCAAAGTGCTCCACTAAACTTATTATTTTCTAGTGAGTATATAGAAAAATCTGACTTTATTAGACTAGATAACCTGTCGTTAGGATATACCTTTAACACCGACAGTATAGATGTAAGAGCTTCAGTAACAGGAACAAACCTTTTTGTAATAACTGATTATAGTGGTCTTGATCCAGAAATAGGAAATGGAGTCGATGGTGCTATTTTCCCAAGAAGTAGAGGTGTTATTTTTGGTCTAAACTTTCAATTTTAAAATAAAAGCAAATGAAAATATACAAATCAATATTAGTATTATTCCTTGCAGCTACGGTATTTGTTGCTTGTGAAGATGTTCTTGAACTAGAGCCAGAAGGAAATACTTCAAATGAAGCCCTTGATAGTTTAGAAGCTTTTCAAGAAAGATGGGCAAAGCTCTATGCAGGGCTTATTATTGGCGGTCAACAAGGTGGTGATGGTAGTGCAGATATTCAAGGAATAGATGGAGGTTTTTCTAATTATGGACGTTTATTCTGGAAACTACAAGAATTAACTACAGATGAAGCCATCATAGCATGGAATGATGGAACAATCAAAGATCTTCATTGGCAAAACTGGACACCTGACAACGAATTTATTGCAGCCATGTTTGCTCGTTTAAGTTATCAAGTGACTCTTAATAATGCGTTCTTGAGAGAAACAACTGATGCCGCTTTGTCAAATGCTGGACTATCTGATGAGGATGCTAATATAGTGCGCAGCTACAGAAGTGATGCTCGTTTTCTAAGAGCATATTCTTATTATCATGGATTAGACCTTTTTGGAACTATGCCGTTTACTACAGAGAACACAGCTGCAGATGGATCTGAACTTCCAGCTTATATCTCTCGTACAGAGCTTTTTGAATATGTAGAGTCAGAATTACTTGACATTCTTGACGATCTTCCTGCGGGAAGAGGTAGTGAGTATGGAAGGGTTAGTGAAGGTGCTGCACAAATGTTACTAGCTAAACTATATCTAAATGCTGAGGTTTACACAGGCACACCTAGATATACAGAAGCACTTACTTACGTAAACGCATTAATAAATCAAGGATACTCTATAGATACTAATTTAAGTTATCAATCTCTTTTTCTTGCAGATAATGATAGTAACGGAGCTCAAAATGAATTTATCTGGACCCTTAATTATGATGGTGATAATACTCAAACCTTTGGTGGTACTACGTTTTTATCTCATGCGCCTGTTGGCGGATCAATGGATCCTAGTGCTTATGGACTAGATGCTGGTTGGGGTGGAATACGCACGACACCAGAATTTGTAGAGCTTTTCCCGAATGAAGAAAATTCTTCTGATACAAGAGAGAATTTTTATACTGACGGACAAACAAAGAGTATTGCTGATGTGGGAGCATTTACCGATGGTTTTGCTATTGTTAAGTTTCAAAACATAGCGTCTGATGGAACACCTGGAGTAAATCCTACTTTTGTAAGTACCGATATGCCTGTCTTTAGACTAGCTGATGCTTATTTAATGTACGCTGAAATAGTAGCCCGTGGCGCTGGTGGAGACGCAGCAACAGCTGTAGGATACATCAATACCCTTAGAGAAAGAGCCTATAGAAATACCAATAACGGTATAACTGCGACAGACCTAACTCTTGATTTTATTTTAGCAGAAAGAGCAAGAGAATTACATTGGGAAGGACATAGACGTCAAGACCTTATAAGGTTCAATCAATTTACATCTAATGGTATCTGGGAATGGAAAGGAAATGTACAAAATGGAACGACTACTCCTTCCTTCAGAAATTTATTCCCAATTCCTACTACAGAACTTAATTTAAATTCAAATCTCATCCAGAATCCTGGATATTAATATTAAAACAAACAAAATGAAAAAGTTTTCAATTTTAATGTTGTCTTTTCTAGCGATTGCGACAACTATTTCTTGTGATGATAATGATGAAGAATTACTTATCGGACAAGCAGAAGGTCAACTTCAATTTAAATCTACAGCAGCTACTTCTTACCTTCTAACCTTTGAAACAAAGGACAACCTTGCAGAAAGATTGGTTTGGGAAACTGTGAGTTTTGACACGCCCATATCAATCACTTATGAAGTACAAGCTTCTACGGACGCATCTAACTTTGATGATGCCTTAACAATAACAAGCACCAACGGAGATAGTGCAGATTTAAGTGTTGAAAGATTAAATGAAGTTGCTGCCGAATTAGGTTTGACTCCATTTACACAGGCAAATATCGCCATGCGTATAAAAGGAACAACAGCAGATGTTTCTATGGAAGCACTTTTATCTGATGTACTTGTATTGCCAGTAACTCCTTATACTACAGATAGCCCTAAATTATGGGTTCCTGGAAATTATGCAGATTCAAGTGGTTATGGAGCAAACTGGTCACCGGATGATGCAGAAACTCCATTCCTAGAAGCAGTAGAATTTGGTAGTACAGAATATGAAGGTTTTATATTCATGAGCAATGCGAGTCCAGAATTTAAGTTCACACCGACAGATGTTAACTTTGATGGTGCATTCGGTGATGGTGGTGCAGGAATGCTATCTAATGATGGTGGTGCAGGAAACCTAACGGTGCCTGCTGCTGGATACTATTATATTACTGTAAATACAGATCCTAATGGAGATGGAGATTTTTCTGACGCAACATGGGAAGCTACTCCAAGAGTTTGGGGTATAATCGGTGCAGCAACAACGCCTTCAAATGCAGCAGGTTGGGGAGACGAACTTGACATGACGTATGATCCTGCTTCAAAAGTTTGGAGCGTTGAATTAGACATGATTGCAGATGAATTTAAATTCAGAGCTCAGCAATGGAATCCAAATGAATATAACTTCGGTATCAACGGCGATGGGGAACTTGAGTTTAATGCTGGAAATATAAGTGTAGGAACCGCTGGTCGCTACAGAGTAGAATTAGACCTAAGCACACCTAGAGCTTATACTTATTCTCTTACAGCTATTTAATTTCAAACTTGATTGAAGGGCTGCTTAATTATGCAGCCCTTTTTTTTGCTTTAAACTCATGCTATGAAAAACTTTACTCTCTGTATAATGGCTTTTATATTTGGCGCTTTCGCGAAAGCGCAAGTAAGTATAACACCTTCAACAGCAACACAAACAGACCAAGTTACCCTAACCTTTGACGCTACAGGAACAGCATTGGAAAATGTAACAGGAACCTTATATGCGTACACTGGAGTAAATATTAATGGACAGCGATGGCAAAACATTATTGTGCCTTCCTTTACTGAAAATAATGGTGCACCACAATTTGTAAACACTACTGGTAATATATATACGCTAGACCTAGGTACAAGTGTAGAACAGTTTTACAATGTAAGCCCTGGCGATGTAGTTTCAGAAATCTGCCTAGTGGTTAGAAACTCTAGTGCTACAGCGCAAACTAGTCCTGATATATTTATTGATATTTTTCCACCAGGTTTAAATACTACGATTACCTCACCGCAAGATGGGGCAATTTTTAACATTAATGATAACATCACTATAGCAGGTGATTGTTCCCAAAATACAGCACTGACTCTAAGTGTCAATGGCACTAATATAGCAACATCTAACGCGATGTCTATAAGCAGTCCCTATACTTTTGCAGCTTCTGGATCCTACGATATTACTTTTACGGCAAATAACGGTACTGTAAGCTCTAGTGATACCGTAAATGTATTTGTCCCTGGTACAACTCAAAACCTTGCGCGACCTGCTGGCTTAAAAAATGGTGTCAATGAAAACGCTGATGGAAGTGTAACCTTTTTACTTGCAGCACCACTTAAAAATGATGTAGTACTAGTAGGTAGTTTTACAAATTGGAATCTGGACCCGAATTACCAGATGAATAAGGATGGCGACTATTTTTGGATAACTGTACCAGCATCAGAATTTACTGCAAATACAGATTTCATGTATCAGTATTTAGTAGACTTTGAAATCAAAGTGGCAGATCCATACAGCCAGATGATCCTTGACCCTAGCAGTGATCAGTTTATTACAGCTGGAAATTACCCTAATTTACCTGCCTATCCTAACGATGAAACTACAGGCGATGTGACTGTTTACACTTATCAAAACACACCTTATAACTGGACAGTAAACAATTTTGTACGTCCTGATCAAGAAAATTTAGTGATCTATGAACTTCTGGTTAGAGATTTTTCTGAACAAGATAGTTTTCAACAGGTAATTGATCGCATGGATTATTTAGAGACTTTAGGTATAAATGCATTGCAACTTATGCCAGTAAATGAATTTGAAGGTACTGACAGTTGGGGCTACAATCCTAAATTACATGGAGCAATAGATAAGGCTTATGGACCATCAGACAAATTAAAAGAACTAGTAGATTTATGCCATTCTAAAGGCATAGCGGTAATTGTAGATGTAGTTTACAATCACGCTTTCAGTCAAAGCCCTTTATGTCAGATGTGGTGGGATGAAACTAATTTTAGGCCTGCAGCAAACAGTCCTTATATGAATGTTACACCTAGACATGATTTCAATGTAGGATACGATATGAATCATGAAAGTACACTTACTCGTGACTATGTGAAACAAACAGCGATATTTTTAATTGAAGAATTTAGAATAGATGGTTTTAGATGGGACCTTTCTAAAGGGTTTACTCAAAATAATACCTTAGGTAATGTAGCAGCCTGGAATGCTATTGACCAATCCCGAATCAATATTTTGAATGATTACAAAAACACTATCTGGAACGCCACAAGTAACGATATCTATATGATATTAGAGCATCTATCAGATAACAATGAAGAGAAAGTTCTAGCTGATGCAGGTTTCATGTTATGGGGTAAAATGACCGATGAATACAATCAGAATTCTATGGGGTACAATAGCAATACTAATGTTTTTAGGACATATTTTAACTCTAGGAATTTCAATGATCAACACCTTGTTGCTTATGCAGAAAGTCATGATGAACAACGCTTGATGTATAAAAATCTACAATTCGGTAATAATGCAAATGGCTCTCATAATGTGAGAAATTTATCAGTAGCCCTTGATAGACAAGAAGCAATTGCTGCAATTCTATATAGTATTCCTGGTCCTAAAATGCTGTGGCAATTTGGAGAATTAGGTTATGAGTTAGATATAGACTTAAATGGCCGTACTGGTCGTAAACCTATTCCATGGACTCTAGGGTATGATACAGATGCTGATCGCATGGATTTATATGATGTTACAGCTACAATGATTAATTTCAAAACGCTGTATCCTGAAACATTTAATACAATTAATAATAATCTAGATGTTTCTGGACTCGTGAAAAGAATAAACCTTGATGGGCCAGTTTTTGATGCGGTTGTTATTGCAAACTTTAGCATCAATGCACAAACGGTAAATCCTAATTTCTCTCAAACCGGTACATGGTATGATTACTTTGGGAATAACACCGCTGTAAACATAACTAACACTACAGTGCCTATAAGTTTACAACCTGGAGAATATAAGTTGTTTACAACGCAACAACTACAAAATCCTTTGAGTAATGAAGATATCGTTTCCTCCCAATTAATCAAGTTATTTCCTAATCCAACTTCTGATAGTTTTAAATTGTCAGAAGAAATAGATAGCCTTGATATATTTAATGTTTCTGGTCAACTTGTTAAGACTTTCCAACAATCAGAAAATAGGTACCAAATCGAAGACCTTAATACTGGTATCTATTTTGTTAAAATAGTTTCTGGAAATCAAGTACAAGTAGAAAAATTGATAAAAAACTAATTTTCCAATTATTTAGATTGATTTCTTTTAAAAGAAATCAGAGATTAATTTGAGAGCAGTTTATTAATTACGAGGACAACCTTGGTATTATTATATTTAAGTTACAGAAAAGCCTATCTGATGATAGGCTTTTTTTACCTAAAAAGCTGTCTTTCTAAAATAAACGTAGTCATTACAACATCAAAGTTTTTCTGTATATCAACTGGCATGTATTTGATTTTATTTTGGCCACAGCGTACTCTTAATTTTTCAAAGTATTCCCTTATAGCTAGCTGGTAATCTTCTCGTACATTATCTGCATAAAGATTAATAAATTCACCTGTTTCAACATCGGTATATCGTGTAGGTTTATTTGAAAAATCAAAATTTACTTCTGTGGCACTGTCATAAGTATGAAAAAGAACCACATCGTGTTTATTGTATTTTAAATGTCTTAATGCCTCAAACAATTCATCTTCATGTCTATCGCTTTGAAACATATCTGTAAATAGAAAAATAAGAGATCTACGTTTAATGTTTTCGGCAATTTCATGCAAGTATTTATAAGTATCTGTCGTCTGTCCTATAGGTTTTTCAATACTGATCCTTGATAATTGATCCAGTAACATATTATGATGTCTTTCGCTTCCTTTTTCTGGTGCGTAATACTCATACTCATTTGCATAAATGCTCATACCTACCGCATCACGTTGCTTTTTAAGCAAATTCATTACACTAGCTGCAGCAAGTACTGTGAAACCTATTTTATTAAGAGATCCTATTTCCTGCTTTTTAGTAAATGGATAGTGCATGGATGGACTGTTATCTATAATTAAATGACAACGCAGGTTAGTTTCTTCATCATATCTTTTTGTATAAAGCTTATCTGTTTTTGCAAAAAGCTTCCAGTCTATATGTCTTGTGCTCTCTCCAAGATTATAGGTTTTATGCTCTGCAAATTCTGCACTAAAGCCGTGAAAAGGAGATTTGTGCATACCACTTATATAACCTTCCACTACTTGACTTGCTAGCAATTGTAAATTTTTAAATCCAGTGGTTTTATTCAGTTCCTTTTGTACATCCATATTGTGAAGATAATGAATTTCATTCTGAATATGTCTCGAATCATTAGCCTGATATCGCTTTCGCGAAAGCGAAATAACACTTAAAACAACGACATAAAAAAGCCTATTCAAAGAACAGGCTTTTTTATAAATCTATGTAAACTACTCTACTACATTAAAGCGTCCAAAGCTTCTGTGTAGGCATTTTTAGGAGCAACTCCTACCTGACGTCCTACTACTTCACCATTCTGAAAAACCAATACAGTAGGTATGTTACGCACGCCATACTTTGCTGCAAATTCTTGATTTGCGTCAACATCCATTTTACCTACAACTGCTTTATCTGCATATTCTGTAGAAACCTCGTCAATGATAGGACCTACCATACGACATGGTCCACACCATGCAGCCCAAAAGTCAACCAATACAGGTTTATCACTTTTTAATACTGTTTCTTCAAAATTTGCGTCTGTTATTTCTAATGCCATTTTATGTGTCTTTAATAATTATTTACAAATTTAAACAAAAGTCTGACCACAATAGCCTTATCAGTATTGTAGTTACTTATATTGATATATTGCTTTGTAATGTAACAGAATTCATTTTGTAATGATCTATACATCTTTAATAGTCTCTATCTCTTGAACTAGTTCCACAAACATCGCAACACTAATCTGTTCTGGACGCAGATTGAAAATATCTTTTTCTCGCATTTCATCAGGTAAATTCATTGTCTTTAACGAATTGCGCAATGTCTTTCTACGTTGTTGAAATGCTAGTTTTACTACCTGACGCAGCTTTGCATAAGAACAAGGCAAATCATTGTAATCCTCCTTACGAGTTAAACACAAGACACCGCTATCCACTTTAGGTGGTGGATTAAAAACGTCTGGACCTACCGTAAATAGATACTCTGCATGATAATAGGCCTGTGCTAAAACTGATAGAATACCATAAGTTTTAGACCCATGTGGTGCACAAATACGTTTTGCGACTTCTTTTTGAAACATCCCACCAAATTCTGGTATCTGATCGCGATTCTCGATGGTTTTAAACACTATTTGTGTACTAATATTATATGGAAAATTACCAATGATCGCATAAGATCCATCACCATAAATCTCTTTCAAGTCTTTTTTTAAAAAGTCTGCTTCTATGACTTGGAAAGTCTTTTCATTGACAATTTTAGAATGTTCTAAAGGAAAACTATGTTTTAAATAAATCACAGATTCACTGTCTAACTCTAGAGCTGTCACCTTAATATCTTTTCTGATCACATGCTTTGTAAGCACACCTGTACCTGGTCCTATTTCTAGCACCTGATTATAACCTTTATAAGATAGAGAGTCTGCAATACGTATAGCAACTGTGTCATCTTTAAGAAAATGTTGTCCTAAGTGCTTTTTTGCTGTAACACCTTTGTCCTGAGATTTATATTTAGGTTTATATTTTGCCAATTATTTTTTTGTTTTCTGTCGTAGATTATGGAGGATCGCAACGCTTAAAAGTTACTTTCTATATTGCGTTATATTTTTAATTACGCCTTACGTTATACTCATCAATTACTTCAAGCTCAGTTCTAAAGGAAAGCACTCGTTCTCCAAATTTCTCAATACTCTCTTTACGCAACTCTGGTGCATGTTGATCGTAATATTTAAGAAGGGCTTCTTTACTATTTGCTTTGTACTGAATAGAAAATGTGCTGTGACCATCCTTATCTTCAACCAGTACTCTAGTAAATCGAGCATCCATAAAAAGACCTGTTCCTAATACTTTTGCTATATGCTCTCTGATCCATGGAATCCACTCTGGTTCTACCGAGGCGTGCATATTACAAGTTACATTATATATAATCATAGAATAATTTTTAAAAAGGTGTTTTAGAATGCCTTTTCATTTTCATCACCACGCAGCCTACGATAACGCCTGCGCGCATCTACAAAGTGAATACTATCTGCATGTGAAAATATTATTTTTTCAAAAAGTTGTTTTGCTTTATCTAGCTCCATAAGCTTTTCCTGATACAACAAACCTAGGTTGTAGTAGGCGTCATCTGCCAGAATACCATCTTGATAATTATCAATAATCAGTTGGTAATTATCTCTTGCTTTTTCAAACCTACCTTCTACTTCGTATAGTTGGGCTTGTTTTAATAAAGCTTCATCTTCAATGGGATCGCCTTTGTGATCTAACAGTAATTGATCGTATAATGTAATTGCTTCAGAACGTTTGTTTTGATATTGTTTCAATTCCGCTTTCGCGAAAGCTTTCAAAGCAACAAACGTCGTATCTTCCAGAGAATGATCTGCAATAATAAGACTTAACTCCATGGCATCATTTGCAATCAATTTACTAGTTGCACTGCGCAATACTTTCAATTGGGTGAGGCTCCAAGGAAAATCGCCTTGATAATAACTGGTACGAGCCACTTTAAACTGAGATTCTTGAGAACGCAAATCGTTAGGAAGGTCATTTTGTATCTGACTGTAAAAAATCAATGCCCGATTGAATTGTTCTTGCAATACTAAAATATCTGCCAGTAACATTTTAACGTCTGCCTTCTGAAATTTGCTCAAGTCTGTTTTTTCTAAAGCAACCAAAAGATCTGTTGCCTTTTGTGCTTCATTAGTCTTAAAAGCTAAAAAGTTAGCATAATCTAGTTGCAGTCTAAACGTCTCTTTACCGATTCCATAAGCCTGTAGAAGATTTTCATATTCCTGACGGATGGCGGCATACTGTTCCCCAGTAGCTGTGTCTGCTTTAAGTTGAATCTTAAGAACTTGTGCTAGATATTTTACCGTTATAGACTGTGTTTCACCTATCATGTAGTCTAAAATCTCGTCTGCAGCCTCGATATCGTTTTCATCAATTGCTGTTAATACCAGATCTTGAATATTATCCATATTGGTTTCATCCCGCTTATAAATTGCTTTCTCTTGAATAAATGCTTTCATAAAATCCTTTTGCTGTACAAAAAGCCATGAAAGCAACTGATTATAAATAGGATCAGGATTATCTCGCAATCTTAGGATCAACACCTTTCTTAGAATTTTATTGCTCTCATTCTCTGCATCATCGGTTACATATTGTGAAAATAATGCTTGTGCACGTGGACGATAAACTGGATTTCCTTCTATAAGCTCAATGTTCTTTTCAAACATTTTCTCTAGATTGCCTTGTTCTCCATAAAGTTTGGCTAACTGGAAATTATAGTTCAGTTTATCATTGATAGCCATGCCTTTTTCATAAGATTTAATAGCAGCA
Organism: Nonlabens sp.; assembly: GCF_965657255.1. NCBI lineage: Bacteria > Pseudomonadati > Bacteroidota > Flavobacteriia > Flavobacteriales > Flavobacteriaceae > Nonlabens > Nonlabens sp. The sequence goes on along the minus strand of NZ_CBFHNM010000005.1, from coordinate 98,460 downwards.
TCCAACTCATTACGTTGCTCAAATCTATAAGCAATAGAATAAGTAAGTTGTGGTAAAGAATCTATGGTTTTGATCGCTTCTTTATAATAAGAGTTAGCGATACTATCCTTTCCTTGAAGCTTTGCGTTGTAGCCTTTCTCAATTAGAAATTGCTCCTTACGAGAAGTTAAACTAATAGCTTCATTTATTAAGGAGTCAGCACTTTGATATTGCTCTAATTGTTGATAAACCTCTACGAGTGCAAATACACTTCTAGGATTGCGTTTATTTAAATTATAAATTTTTTGATAAATCTTTAAAGCTTTATTATACTCACCTTGATCCATATAATTTTCGGCAAGTTTAGAATCTTGAGCAACACTCAAAGAACAAAAAAGAGCCAGAACAATTATAACAAAGTAACGCATAAGTTTAAAGTTAATCTATCGTATCAAAACCACAATAAGGAATCAAGACTTTAGGGATTTTAATGCCGCCAGCAACTTGATAGTTTTCTAAAATGCTAGCTAGAATACGTGGCAACGCGAGAGAGCTACCATTCAAAGTATGTGCCAATTCTGTTCCTTTCTCTCCAGATCTATAACGCAATTTCAAACGATTTGCTTGAAAAGTCTTGAAATTAGAAACACTACTTACTTCTAACCATTTTTCTTGAGCAGTGCTGTATACCTCAAAATCATATGTAAGCGTAGATGTAAAACCTAAATCACCACCACACAGTCTTAAGATACGGTAAGGCAATTCTAGTTCTTCTAGAATATCTTTTACATGAACAACCATTGCGTCCAGAGCGCCATCACTTTGATCTGGATGCTCGATACGTAGAATTTCTACTTTATCAAATTGATGCAAACGATTCAAACCTCTAACATCACTTCCATAACTACCAGCCTCACGACGGAAACACGGTGTATATCCTGTCATAGTGATAGGCAAATCTTTTGAATCTAAAAGACTACCTCTGTATATATTAGTAATAGGAACTTCTCCAGTTGGGATCAAATAAAGATCATCTATACCTACATGATACATTTGTCCCTCTTTGTCAGGTAGCTGTCCTGTTCCATAACCACTAGCTTCATTAACTAAATGCGGTACTTGCATCTCATTATAACCAGCTGCGGTATTTTTATCTAAAAAGTAATTGATCAAAGCGCGTTGCAGTCTCGCTCCTTTATTTTTATATACTGGAAAACCAGCACCAGTGATTTTATTACCCAGTTCAAAATCTATGATATCATAGTCTTTGACTAGTTCCCAGTGTGGTTTTGCTCCTTCATGCAATACCGGTATTTCTCCATGTTGAGAAACCACTTCATTATCCTCATCACTATTACCTGCGGGAACACTTTCCTGAGGAATATTAGGAATCGTGTAAAGAATTTGCTGCAACTCTTCTACAGCAGCATTTAGTTCATCACCTAATTCTTTTGAAGATTCTTTTAATTCAGTTGTTTGAGCTTTAAGCTCATTTGCCTCAGCAGCTTTACCGGACTTAAACAACTCTCCTATTTCTTTAGAAAGCTTGTTACTTTTTGCTAGCGTTTCATCTAGTTGGGCCTGCAAATTACGTCGATTTTCATCTGCCGCTATGGCGCTTTCCAATAATGGAAGTGCATCCATATTTCTCTTTTGCAATGCTTTTGCAAAAGCTTCCTTGTTTTCACGTATTTCTGCTATTTGAAGCATGTGATCTAGTTTAAAATATAAAGGGTAAAATTAGGGATTATCGTTAACATAACGACATGTTCATCGCCTTAGTTTTTAAGAGGATCTTTTTCTTCGTAAAGAGAAGATGGCATGATCCAAGAATGGTGTTTAAAATGACTCCACTCTTCTTTTGTAAGATCTATTGTTGGATCTGTTAGTTGTTTTCTAGGTCTTCCATTGATAGACACTTTAACATCTGCATACACTTCTATTTCTTTGCCTTTTGCTGCATAAATCTCCTCTAATTTTTGCGCAAATTGCCAGATAAAATCAGGTTTAGAAACGACAGAACGTTCTTGTTTAAAGCTCAAATATTTTTGTAATTGAACTGGTGTTTTCTTTCCAGTATCTTTTTCTACTATGTAAAAAGTTCCAACGCCTGCTCTACTACGCAACATCATGCGCCAGCTTAACCGATGTCCTTCTTCTGTCCATAGAACATCGTCTTTAATAACCCAATGTCTTAAGGGCAACAACAACATTATTAACAGAAATGTGGTGGTTGAGAAAACTATAAAATTTCTAGTTTTAGGAACGATTACTTCTGCTGCTGCATAGTAAGTTTTCTTCCATATCAATCTTTTATGTAAGACCTCTGTAGAAAAGAAAAACAACAGGAAAGATAGTGCTAGATATGGGAAAATACCTATTTGAAAAACTACACTATTAAAAATATGAAAGAAAACAGAAGCAATAACTGCAAGCCATCGCGTTCTTTTCCATAGCAAGAATGGGACAATTAAAAGATCAAAAAATAAACCAAAATATAAAATTGCTTGATGCGCCCAGTCTTGTTGTAAAATATCAAAATTCCTGCCCCTAGTACTCATAAGAAATTTAGGAAAGCTACCATCTAACCAATCTGGATAAAATTTTGCAACACTTGCATAGGCATAAATAATTCCTAGAAAGGCTACGATAAAAATGTAAATCCATCTAGACATATGCTCTTTCCTGATAGAAGGATTTAATCGAGCGTCCAGAGAAGCAGATTTATTTGCTGGGAGCAAGACCATTAAAAAGTTAAGTAACATCAACAGATAACAATGATTATTGTAGCTACTTTTTTGCATTAAATACACATAAGCCCAGGTAATCGCATAAAACAACATCGCCATACGGTATTTGTAACCTAGCATCACCAGTAAACCTGCTATTCCCATGGTCATATATAGAACATACATCCAGTTTCCTGGTAACGGTTCTAAAAATTCAAAGCCTATAAAAGTAAAGGTAAATTGAGGATCAATAAAAAGCCTTTTTACGGCACCCAATGCTATAGATCCAAAAGCTTCACAAGCAATCAATAACCCAAACAACATTCTAAAAAGAACTAACGCTGTGTTGTCTACTTGTTTAAACAGCCATTTATCTAGCTTGCTGTGCATAAGCAGTGGTGTTTTGCTCGTCTATTTTCATAGCAGCAATTAAATCTGGAAGGTTATCAAATTTCTCCTCGCTTCTAAGACGTTTATGAAAAAATAACTCCATTTCTTGATCATAAAGATTTGCTTTGAAGTTAAGGTAGTACGTTTCTATGGTTTGTAAAGCATCATTAGAGACAGTAGGATTAGTTCCTATATTAGTCATTCCATAAACACGTTCTCCATTTATTATGGAACTTGTTATATAAACACCTGTAGCTGGGATCATCTTATAAGCTTCACTTACAGCAAGGTTTGCTGTAGGATAACCTATGGTACGACCTAATTTCTTGCCAGAAATAATCTTACCATGAATACTGAAATCACGATTCAAATAGGTATTCGTTTTTTCTATAGATCCGTTTTCTAAAGTGTTTCTGATTTTAGTACTACTAACCGCCACTTCTTCTACTTCCTTTTTTGAAATTTCAATTACTTCAAAATCAAATTCTTTGGCAAATTCTTTTAATTCATTAATACTTGCAGATCTATTGATTCCAAATCTATGGTCATAACCTATCACTACAATTTTAGCCTGTAAACTGTCTACTAGAATGTTCTTCACATAATCTAGTGCTGTTGTTCTAGAAAATTCCTTTGAAAACGGATGAATAACAACATTCTCTATTCCTTGATTTGCAGCAAGCTGCACACGCTCCTCAATCGTATTAATCAATTTGAGGTCTTGATCTGGCTGCAATATCATTCTAGGATGAGGAAAAAAAGTGAGCAATACGCTGGTTAAAGCATCCTTTTCAGCTCTTTGAACAACACGTTTAAGAATTTTTTGATGCCCTTGATGTACACCATCAAAGGTTCCAATTGTTACTACAGCACCTTTAGAGGATTTGTATTGATTAATATTATGGTATGTATTCAATTCAGAATGTTCTTATGGATGTTGCAAATTATAATAATCTGTTTACATTTTAAGGATTTTAAGAGCCTTTTAATGGTTTATGAATTAGTGTTTGTTTCGCTTTCGCGAAAGCGGAATTCAATCAAAATTAATTTATGAAAATAATCACTTCCCATTATATTGATTCATGGTATTTGCAAGACCAGCATGAGTGAAAGATAAAGCCATGCTTGCTGCAGTACTTAAACGCTCTGGCAAGTCTTTTTGCTCTTCTTTGTTCCATTCTCCCAATACATAATCTACCTGACGACCTTTTGAAAACGCGTCTGATATACCAAAACGCAATCGTGGATATTTAGGCGTATTTAAAGTAATCTGAGTATCTTTTAAACCATTATGTCCACCATCTGTGCCTTTTGCCTTCATACGTAATGTACCAAATGGCAAATTCAAGTCATCTGTAATGACAAGAATGTTTTCAATATCTATTCCTTCTTGTTTCATATAAAACTTAATGGCTTTACCACTAAGATTCATAAAAGTACTAGGTTTTAATAAAATAACACTTTTACCTTTATGCTTGATACTTGCTACATCACCTAGTTTCAAGGTTTCAAACACAACTTCTTTCTCTCCTGCAATTTCATCTAAAATCTTGAAACCTATATTATGTCTAGTCTCTAAATATTTTGAGCCAGGATTTCCTAAACCTACAATCAAGAATTTTTTCATTGGGTCTTGTTCCTTTAAAAGGGATGTGAATTTAACCTCACGATGCCATATGTTTTTAAGCCAATTCAACATGGTGTAAAAATAAAAAAGCTGCGAGAAATAGATCTCGCAGCTTGTAAAAATTTTGAACGCTTATTAATTTTCTTTAACAGCAGCTTCATCATCTGTTTGTGCAGAAGGAACATCTCCTGCTTCTGTATCGTCATCATCCTCAACGATAGCAGTACGAGAAGTTTTGATCATTACAACAACTACAGAGTCTGGATGCATGATTTCATACTCCTCTACTCTTAGGTCACGTACATATTTCTTATGACCGATTTTCATATCAGTAATATCAATAGTAATAAAATCTGGTAAATTAGCTGGAAGTGCTTTTACTTTTAATTTACGGTTGTTACGACGTAACACACCACCGTTAAGTACACCTCTTGAAGCACCTGTTAACTGAACTGGAACTTCCATTGTTACCATTTTATCATCAAAGATTTGGTAAAAATCTGCGTGTAAAAGAAGCTCTTTTACCGGGTGCCATTGCATATCTTGAGCAATTGCATTGTACTTTCCATCTTTACCTAGATCAACAACAACTGTGTGAGCGTCTGGAGTATAGACTAATTTTTTAAATGCTTTCTCTTCTGCTGAAAAGTGTATAGGCTCGTCTCCTCCGTAAATTACGCAAGGAACCAATCCAGCATTACGTAAGGCTTTTGTTGACTTTTTGCCCACGCTTTCTCTTTTTGATCCTGAGATCGTGATTGATTTCATGTTATATATATTTAGTTAATGAAATTACATTATAAAGTGTTCACTAATAGATTCATTGTTTTGCACGCTTTGCATGACTTCTGCAAACAGTGATGCGCAAGAAAGCACTCTTATCTTAGCACTTTGCTGCTTCAATGGAATCGAATCAGTAACGATTAATTCTAATAATTGTGAGTCGTTGATACGCTCATAGGCTTTTCCTGAAAGAATTGCATGTGTACAAATAGCTCTAACGCTTTTTGCACCTCTTTCCATCATCACATCTGCGGCCTTAGTCAATGTCCCTGCCGTATCCACCATATCATCTACAAGGACTACGTTTTTTCCTGTTACATCACCTATAAGTTCCATGTGGGAAATTACATTTGCTTTTTGACGTTGTTTGTAACAAACTACTACATCACTTTCTAAAGTCTTTGCATAAGCATAAGCACGTTTAGAACCTCCCATATCTGGAGAAGCTATAGTTAGATCGCTTAAATTAAGACTCTTTAAATAAGGTATAAATAATGCACTCGCAAATAAGTGGTCTACTGGCTTTTCAAAAAACCCTTGAATTTGATCTGCATGTAGATCCATGGTAATAATACGAGTAGCCCCTGCAGACTCCAGTATTTTTGCAATCATTTTAGCTCCTATTGGCACACGAGGTTTATCTTTACGATCTTGTCTTGCCCAACCAAAATAAGGAATTACAGCAGTGATGTGCCTAGCACTTGCACGCTTTGCAGCATCAATCATCAATAGCATTTCCATAAGGTGATCACTACTAGGTTGTGTAGAACCGATTATAAATATACGCCTACCTCTTATAGATTCTTCAAAAGATGGTTGAAACTCACCGTCGCTAAAAGTGGAAAAATTTACTTTACCTAAAGTGGCTCCGTACTTGTCTGCTATTGCGATTGCAAGGTCCATACTCTGGCGACAACCGAATAATTTAGCATCTTTTAAAGCGTAGTTCATATTAAAATCTTTAAGGACATGATTTTAGGGCTGCAAATGTACTTATAATTTTAGAGATGACATTCTAAATAAGAGTCAATTTGTGTATGAATAGTGTTTTTATTTATTACTTTTGCCATCCCAATGATCAACTGCCTCAGTGGTGGAATTGGTAGACACGTTGGATTCAAAATCCAATGCTTCACGGCGTGCCGGTTCGATTCCGGCCTGAGGTACAAAAAGAGCTCTTCATCATAAAATGAAAGCTCTTTTGTTATTTAACACAAAAACTTAATTGAGTTTACAATTAAATAACACTGGCGACACAGAACACCCTAAACTACTGAATCCCTATGTTTTCTGCATAATAATTGATATTAAAGACTGTTATTAACTGACACATATGCCAAATAAATTAGACATAGATTAACAAATCTTGTGTTATTTTAGCCCAAGAAATTATATATTTACCCCTTAACTTGAAAATTCAATAAATCAAATAAGTCAAATGAAACGATCACTTTCAATTTTATTCACGGCAGCCATGACATTAGGTGTTACTGGTGTAGCTTCAGCATCATCACTAATTCAAGATGACGCAACGACAAAAACAACGGAATCATTTCACCAGGTATTAAAGAAGAACTTTATAGACGGTGGACCTGGTTTTATGGCGATTGTATTGGTATGTCTTATATTAGGACTAGCAGTGGCAATTGAAAGAATTATCTATTTGAATCTTTCTACTACAAATTCTAAAAAACTTGCAGCAGATGTAGAGCAAGCTCTTAAAAGCGGTGGTATTGAAGCAGCAAAAGATATTTGCCGCAACACCAAAGGACCTGTAGCATCTATTTACTACCAAGGCCTTGATAGAGCTGATGAAAGTATAGAAGCAGCAGAAAAAGCAGTTGTAGCTTATGGTGGTGTACAAATGGGACAACTAGAAAAAAATGTTTCTTGGGTATCTTTATTTATCGCTCTTGCACCTATGTTAGGTTTCATGGGTACAGTAATAGGTATGATAGGGTCGTTTAATAGTATTGAAGAAGCAGGAACAATGGAACCTTCTCTTGTAGCTGGTGGTATTAAAGTAGCACTTCTCACAACTGTATTCGGTCTAATTGTTGCAATTATTCTTCAGATATTTTACAATTATATCGTCTCAAAAATCGATAGTATTGTAAACGATATGGAAGACGCTTCTATTACACTTATTGACATTCTTGTGGATTACAAGAACGGTAAGTAATTAACCATTACAAAAACAAATCATGGTTTTACATAAAGTATTAAAATACCTAGTTCTTCTTCTGAGCATAGTAGCGATGGGATTCTTTTTCTATACGCTGGCTTTAGGTGATGAAGCAATTGAACTAAACACGGAAGGCAGCCAGGCTGTAACCGTATCGCCCTTAATTATTCTTGCATACATAACTCTAGGTCTTACTGTTGTAATTGTATTACTTTTTGTCCTAAAAGGATTGTTTACCAATCCAGAGGCCCTCAAAAAAGCAGGTGTTTCTGTTGGATTATTGTTGTTAGTTGCAGTGATTTCTTACTTTTTAGCAAATGACCTTAATACAGAAGGTTTTGTAGAAGGTGGCAAGGTTATTGAACTAGATAATGGACAAGAGCTTTCTAAAAACACTTCTAAATGGATAGGAGCATCGTTATATATGTTCTATATATTAGGAGCTGTTGCAGTTGCAACTGTTGTATGGGCTGGAGTAAGCAAACAATTAAAAAAATAAATTATGGCTAGAAGATCTGCACCAGAAGTAAACGCCGGATCGATGGCAGACATCGCATTCCTATTATTGATCTTCTTCCTGGTAACTACTACCATTGAAGTGGATAGTGGTATTGCTAGCAAACTACCACCGCCATTACCTCCAGAAACAAAGCCTCCACTTATTAAGGAAAAGAATATTTTTCAAGTTGTTGTAAATGCAGAAAATCGTTTACTTGTTGAAGATGCTGACATGGAAATAGGAGATTTAACTGATGCTGCTGTTAAATTTCTAGATAATGGAGGAGGAACTTTACCTCAAAATTCATGTTCCTATTGTAGAGGAGATAAAGATCCAGAATCTTCAGATAATCCTAAGAAAGCTGTAATATCTCTTGTTAATGATAGACAAACCTCTTACAAGATGTATCTAGCTGTTACTAATGAGTTAGTGAGAGCTTATTCAATTCTTAGAGATCGTGAAGCAAAACGTTTGTACAATGAAACTTTTAGTTCCATGACAAACAGATTTGCAGAATGGCCAGCTACTGAAAAAGAGAATAATCCAGAATATGATGAATTAGAGGAAAGAATCAAAAAAGTACAGGAATTATTCCCTAGAAATCTTTCTGAAGCAGAACCTCAAAACAGAGAATAATTATGTCTAAGTTTAAGAAAAAAAAGAATTCTGAAGTACCTGCTGTAAATACGGCATCACTTCCTGATATTGTATTTATGTTATTGTTCTTTTTCATGGTTGCGACTGTAATGAGAGATGATGAGCTGCAAATTGAAAATCAACTGCCACAAGCAAATCAAGTGGAAAAGTTAGCGGAAAAAAAGAAAGTAGTAACTATTTACATAGGTAAACCAAGTCCTAATTTCACTAAACAATACGGTGTAACAGAAGTAATACAACTAGGAGATAAAATATCACCTATTACCGATGTAAGAACGTATGTTGATACAAAGAGAAACGCTATGGATGAAGATGTTAAGGACGAAATGATGGTTTCTTTAAAAGTTGATCAAAATTCTCAAATCGGTATATTGACTGATGTAAAACAAGAATTGAGAGAAGCTATGGCATTAAAAATTAGTTATACTTCGGTAGAAGGAGACCCTTTAAGAAACTTAAAAAACTAAAATTTCTTTCTTTTAAATTATTCAAAATAGCCGTTCTTAAAAGAACGGCTATTTTTATATCTTTACTTATATTCGTACAGCGTCCATATGAGAATCATTATACTTACTCTATTGTTTTTATCTAGTTTTTATAAATCAAAAGCTCAAGACAGTAACAAGTATAATAACGCTATTCCCAATGTAGTAGATTCCTTATACAGAGAAGATCAATTCTACATAGGATTGACATTTAATCTTATTACTAATCAGCCAGAATCTTATTCTCAAAATGGGTTTTCTGGTGGTTTACATTTTGGGTTTATTAGAGATATGCCTTTTAATAAAAGACGTAACCTTGCCATTGGAGTTGGTTTAGGGCATTCTTTAAATACGTACAATTCCAACTTATTTATAGGAGAAGAACCTTCAGGAGAAACGATTTTTCGTACACTAGGAAGTAGTGACAATGCAGATCGAAACAGATTCAATACTAATTTGATCGAAATGCCCATTCAATTCAGATGGCGCACATCTTCACCAATGAATTATAGCTTTTGGCGCATTTACGGTGGAGTAAAGCTTTCTTACATATACTACTATAGAGCAGTATTTGAAAATAAGGATATTAGTATCACACAAACTGAAATTCCAGAATTGAACAGAATGAGATATGCAGCAATTTTAACCTTAGGTAACGGTAGTTTCAACGCCTTTTTTCAATATGATCTAAACACACTTTTTGATAAAAATGCCATGATCAATTTAGATCGTATTAATTTACAAACCCTAAAATTTGGAATAGAATTTTATATTCTTTAAAAAACTTTTCTAAGAGACTGAATAACTAAAAGCTAATATCTGACTGATCAGCCCTATGGAGAAACCAAAAATAAGCTCATGACCTTTATGGGCTTGCATACTTAATCTAGAAGTGGCTGTGAGACCAGAGATTATTCCTACAAAAGCCATTGGTGACAAAAGACTCATTCCTTCAATAAAAGATAGCATAATTAGAAAACCTAAAACACCACCACAAGCAAGTAAATGAAGGCTGATTTTGTACCTTAAAAAAGTAATCAATGTAGCAACTAATGTAGCTATAAATGTTCCTAAAAAAAAGTAATAAAGAGATGAGTGAAAACCATCCCTAAAGGTACCTCTTAATAAAATCAATAGTAAGACCAGATAAACTAGCAAAGGCGTAATGCGTTCTTTTGTCGTCGTTAAGTGAACACTTTGTACTATTCCTAGAATTTTTAGAATCGTATAAATTAATAATGGAATAGCAGCAGTGAGAATAACTATTAAGTACAGCTTTAACCTGACACTTTCTGCATCACTATAATAGCTAAAATTAAAGTACCACAGTGACGCTAACGATGGAATAAAGATAGGGTTAACTATGTAGCTCCATAACTTTAAAAACCTCTTCATGCGCTATTAAATCTCTTTCCTTAAACGTGCTACAGGTATATCTAGCTGCTCTCTATATTTAGCAACAGTTCTACGTGCTATAGGATAACCCTTTTCTTTAAGTAGTTCTGCTAATTTTTGATCCGTAAAAGGCTTCTTCTTGCTCTCCTCACCAATTACATTTTCTAAGATCTTTTTAATTTCACGTGTAGAAACTTCCTCACCATCAGAATTGGTCATAGATTCTGAAAAGAACTCTTTGATCAACTTTGTACCGTATGGAGTGTCGACATATTTAGAATTTGCAACACGAGAAACTGTAGATACATCCATATCAATCTTATCTGCAATATCCTTTAGGATCATAGGTTTCAAATTGCGCTCGTCACCAGTTAAAAAATATTGTTGCTGATAGTACATAATTGTAGACATGGTAACAAATAAGGTTTCTTGTCTTTGCTTTATCGCTTCAATAAACCATTTTGCGCCATCTAACTTCTGTTTAATAAACATAACCGCGTCTTTTTGCGATTTAGTTTTTTCCTTGGCTTCCTTATAGCCACGCAACATATTAGAATAATCTCTAGAAACATGCAATTCTGGCGCATTACGCCCATTGAGAGTCAATTCTAATTCTCCATCTTTGATTCTTATCGTAAAATCAGGAACAACCTGTTCTACGATACGTGTACTTCCGCCAGTATAAGAACCGCCTGGCTTTGGGTTTAAATGCTCGATATCATCAATTGCATCGCGCAATTGATCTTCTGTAATATCATACTTTGCTATGATCTTAGAGTAATGCTTCTTACTGAAAGCATCAAATGAATCTCTAATTAACTTAATGGCCAGCTCAATACTTTCTGTGTTCCGCTTTCGCGAAAGCTGTATAAGTAAACATTCTTGCAAATCTCGAGCTCCTACTCCTGCAGGATCAAGTTCATGAACGACTTTAAGCACTTTTTCTACCTCATCCACTTCCGTATACAGGTTCATGGTAAAAGCAAGGTCATCAGTGATATCTTCTAATGATCTTCTAATGTAGCCACTTCCATCGATACTACCTACTAGAAACTCTGCAATGGCTCTATCATCTGCGCTCAGTCTGCGAGTATTTAATTGCTCTACTAGTGTTTGTGTAAAAGATTTTCCTGCAGCATAAGGAACACTTTTTTCATCGTCATCTGCACTGTAATTATTTACTTTAGTGCGATACTCAGGCACATCGTCATCACTCAAATAATCATCTACATTGATGTCGGTATCTATAGACTCGTTACCATCGTCGTATTCGTTTTCATTAGAAAACTCGTCATAATCTTCGTCAGACTTTTCTTTACCATCATCCAGCGCTGGATTTTCTTCCAGTTCTGACTTTACGCGTTGCTCAAAAGCCTGCGTAGGCAGTTGTATCAACTTCATCAACTGTATTTGTTGCGGAGATAACTTTTGAGATAATTTAAAATTGAGCGACTGTCTTAGCATGGTTGTTTTCTAACTACGTAAAAATACTAAAAGCCAATTTGATAAAAGCTATAGTTGTTAAAATTATAACGGATCGTAATCAGTAAATGTATTTGAAATACATATAAAATCAAAAGTCCTGATATCAATTAAGAAATCAGGACTTTAAAAATACTTTATAATAATTTTAGAACGCTGCGTTTCCTGGCGTGCGTGGATAAGGAATCACATCTCTTACGTTACCCATTCCTGTTACAAACATAACTAGACGTTCAAAACCAAGTCCAAAACCACTGTGCACCACACTACCGAATTTGCGCATTTCCAGATACCATCCTAATTCTTCCTCTGGAATTCCCATAGCATCCATTTTACCTTTCAACACATCATAACGTTCCTCACGCTGCGATCCACCTACTATTTCACCTATTCCAGGGAAAAGTATATCCATAGCTCTTACTGTTTCACGACCTTCTTTATCAGGATCGTTTAACCTCATGTAAAACGCCTTAATTTTTGCTGGATAATCAAAAAGAATAACAGGACATTCAAAATGCTTTTCTACAAGATAACGCTCATGTTCTGACTGCAAGTCTGCGCCCCATTCTTCAATAATATACTTGAATTTCTTCTTTTTGTTAGGCTTAGAATTTCTTAAAATATCAATCGCCTCTGTGTAAGAAACACGCTTAAAGTGATTTTTACCTATAAACGCCAGCTTCTCACGCAGTGGCATTGGACTGCGTTCTGCTTGTGGTTTGCTTTTATCTTCTTGCTCTAATCTTTTTTCTAAAAATTCAATATCGTCAGCACAGTTTTCTAGTGCATAATCCACCACATATTTAATAAAATCCTCTGCAAGATCCATGTTAGCATCTAGATCATTGAAAGCCACTTCAGGCTCTATCATCCAGAATTCTGCAAGGTGGCGTGACGTATTCGAGTTTTCTGCTCTAAAGGTAGGACCAAAAGTATATACATTACCTAATCCCATTGCATAGGTCTCTGCTTCTAACTGTCCAGAAACGGTAAGATTAGATTCCTTTTCAAAGAAATCTTGCTTATAATCAATTTTACCTTCTTCATCCAGCGGCGGATTCTTAGGATCTAACGTAGAAATACGGAACATTTCTCCTGCACCTTCTGCATCGCTCCCTGTAATAATAGGCGTATGTGCTTGATAAAATCCGTTCTTTTGAAAATAACTATGTACCGCAAAAGAAAGTGCCGCTCTTACACGCATTACTGCGCCAAAAGTATTAGTTCGCACACGTAAATGCGCTTGTTCTCTTAAGGTTTCTAGCTTGTGCTTTTTAGGAGAAAGAATAGTCTTCTTTACCTCTTCAGGATCTGCAGTGGCAAGAATTTGAATTTTTGTGGCTTGCAATTCTATGCGCTGTCCAGAACCTTCACTTTCTACTAAAGTTCCAGTCACGGCAACTGCGCTCGCAACGGTAATTTGATCTAATACATCTCTTTCCTGATCTTCTGGTTCTATAACGGCTTGTAAATTATGAATGGTAGAACCATCGTTAAGCGCTATAAATCTATCATTTCTAAAACTACGTACCCAACCTTTTACGGTAATCTCTACCATGCTAGGTTCTGATTGTAGTATTGCTGCTATTCTTTTCATTAGTTTCTTAAATAAATTAAGTGCGGCAAATATAATTTTTATGAGTCGTTGCTACAATAAATTAAGATGGTTAATGTGATAAGGAAGGTTGTTATCTCGCTTTCGCGAAAGCGAAATAATAACAAACTATGATACAATGAATGACTTAATGCACTTCTTCCTCGTCTTTATGCGGCTCTACAAGAGGAATAGACGGCTTTTTAAAGGTACGCTCGTTTGCAACACTTCTTTCTAGCGAAAGCAGCATACTAGGCAACAACAACAAGTTTGCGGCCATTGCAAAAAGCAATGTAGCACTAACCAATGCTCCTAAGGCTACCGTACCACCAAAACTGGAAATCGTAAACGTAGAGAAACCAAAAAACAAAACAATGGATGTATAAAACATGCTTACACCTGTTTCTTTTAAAGCCCCATAAACAGACTTTTTAATACGCCATTTGTTTGCCATAAGTTCCTGACGGTATTTGGCAAGAAAGTGAATGGTATCATCTACCGAGATTCCAAAAGCAATAGAAAAAACCAAAATAGTAGAAGGTTTTATAGGGACGCCTAAATAACCCATCAATCCAGCTGTAATCAACAGCGGCAATAAATTAGGTACGAGTGATACAAAAATCATGCGCAGGGAACGGAACATCCATGCCATGAAAAGAGCAATCAAAACAATAGCAAGCGATAAAGAAAGAATCAAATTATTAATCAAATAATCTGTTCCTTTTTGAAAAACTAGGGCTTTACCTGTAATGGTCACCTCATAGGCATCTTCTGAAAATATAGCATTGATTTTCTCTCTTAAGTTTTCTTCTACACGCTCCATGCGGTCGGTTCCCATATCTTTCATAAAGGTTGTGATACGCGCATTTTGTCCTGTACTATCGACAAAGCTTTTCATTAGAGAAATATCCTCACCACTCTTCTTTACTAATTGTGACATCGTTACTGCATCATAGGTAGATGGTAAATCAAAATATTCTGGATCACCACCATAGAAAGCTTGTTTACTAAATTTAACTGCAGATACTATAGACATTGGTCTAGAAAGTTCTGGAGTTTCTATGATGTGTTCTTCTAATTTATTGAGCTTTTTGAGTGTTTTAAGACCTGTTACTTTTTCGTTTTTACTATAGACCACTATTTCTAATGGCATAATACCGTCAAAGCTTTCTTCAAAAAACTTAATATCCTTATAAAACTGCATTCCTTTAGGCATGTCTTCAATAAGGCTACCAGAAACTTTAATTTGGTAAATTCCTATAAAACTTAAGATAAGAACGATCACACTTGTGATGTAAATAGGAATACGCTTACCTTTTACCATGCGCTCATTCCAGTTGACAAAACTATTGATCCATGATTTTCCTAAGTGTTTTAAATGACGCTCTTTAGGAATAGACAAGTAGCTATAAATGATAGGAATAATCATTAAGCTCAATAAAAATATAGCGATAATGCATATACTAGCTACTACACCAAATTCTACTAGCAATTTGCTTTCAGTAAAAATAAAAGTGGCAAAACCACTTGCTGTTGTAAGATTAGTCATTAAAGTAGCATTACCTACTTTGGTAATTACTCGCTGCAATGATTTAGCTTGATTACCATGGTTCTTAATTTCCTGTTGATATTTATTGATTAAGAAAATACAATTAGGAATACCGATAACAATAATCAAAGGTGGAATAAGCGCTGTAAGAACAGTAATTTCATAGCCTATCCACCCTAGAATACCAAAAGCCCACATCACTCCTATTACTACAGTAATTATAGAAATAAAGGTGGCACGCCAAGATCTAAAAAAGAAAAAGAAAATTCCAGAAGTGACTAATAAAGCTGCCAGTAAAAACATCCCTATCTCATCAACAATGTTTTGAGCATTGAGCGTGCGTATATAAGGCATTCCAGAGATTTTAATCTCTAGTTCATTACTCTCAGAATACGAATCTACTAACGGCTTAAAATGATCAATAATAAAATCTTTGCGCTCTATAGTATTGACGATTTCTTTACGCAAATAAACGGCTGTGCGTATCACACTATCATTTTCTGAATAGATCAGGTTTTTGTAGAAAGGTAAATCGTTAAAAAGCTTCTTCTTAAAATCTTGAAGTTCGCCGTTATTTTTTAACTTCTCTTTTAATACAGGAGCTACTATAAATCTAGTATTATCATCGGTTTTTGAAAGGTTGGGCAAGTTAGAAGTAGAAAGTACTAATTCTACCTCGCTAAATGTCGCAAGTGAATCTGCTAGTTCATTCCAGGCATTAAAGTTTTTGAAGTTGTCTAAATTCTTATTCTCTACACCTAAAATGATTAGATTTCCTTCTTCACCAAATTTATCTAAGAATTGATTATAAACCTCGTTTACAGGATGATCATCAGGAAGTAAATTTGCCTCGGTATGAGTAAATTGCATATGCTTCCATTGCGTAGCAAGTGCAATAGTAATAACAACAATAAGTCCTAAGATAATCTCTCTATTGCGCAGTATTAATCTGGCAATACTATTCCAAAATCTAAAACTAAATAACTTTTGCATGGATTTTTATAAGGCTTGCAAAGGTACTTTTAAATGAATTAACTAGAGAATGATAAAAAGTTAATTATGTGCTGCATAGCGTCATAGTTCTAGATAAAAAGTAAACTTGAGCGCCAGGTTGTCTTCAAAATCTGGAAGATGATAAGGACCATAGCGATAACTAGCACTTAATCCAAAACCAAAAATCAATTTATTTAATTCAAAGCCACTTTCAAAATAGCCTTTTTCTAATGTATTGAAACTAACATTTTGATGACGATCTATGTTGTCTAAATTTCCCCAAGCCGCTTTGGTAATCAAAACCATCTCTGGTTTAAGAAATGAAAAGATATTAAACGGCGCAAGACGATGGCGCACCTGTCCGATTATAATTCTATCAGAGAAAAACTCATTGAAATACATGGTCTCAAAACTTCTCGTTCCTGCTACAGAAAATCTTTGCAGCACCTCGTCTTTATTAGGCGCATTAGGATAAGCATGAAACAAATGCGTTAAAGGGACCTCACCAGTACTGTAATGTCCTTCCAGTAAAAATTCTGTACCTGATTGATCTGGTCTACTCAAAACATATTGCGCCTTTCCAGAAACCTTAAAATAGTTAAAATTACTTTCTGTCACACCTCTAAAACCCTTGGTTATTTGACCACTTAGAATAGGATAACCTCGAGATATTTCTTGAAAACCTCTTGGCGTGCGCATGAAATCACTTTCAGGGCTCCATCGCACTCCTAAAGTAGCCTCAGCAAGAACGTATTCTGAAAAAGAATCACCTTGGTCAGAAATATATTGATAACTGGTTGTTTGGTTGATTCGCTTTCGCGTAAGCGAAACCTCGCTAATCACAGAAGGGAACAAACGTTGCTGCAAGGACATCCCATATTGCTCATAAAGATAAAATGTTGGAATATTAATCAGCCGTGGTTCAAATAAAGAATACACTCGAGCGTCCGTTAAAAAACTCTCTGCAGCAAATTCATTAATATCATCTTGCTTATAAATATTAAGCCAAGTGTTTTTTTCTTTATTTATGCGAAAACCTATTCCTATTTTATGCTTAAATACTGCATCTTTTGTACCATATGCTAGATAGCCATTGATTCTAAAGTTCTCACTTAGCTTTTCATTGGTCTGTCCTCCCATTCCCAATCTAAAAGCCTCGTAATCGTTATATTTAACAAGGTATTTTAAATCAACATCTATAAAGCTTATAGGGAAATAACCTACTTTAAACTTATCTAATATTTCTAATTTACGTGTTATTTTTGAAGCACTAACGATACTATCAAGATCCATAAATTGAGCAAGCTCTGTAGTTGAAAATGCGTCTTCACCGCGATACTTTTCCCAATATTCCTCTTTTAGGTGAATAGAACTATCTTGGACCTCAATTTTTAATCCACGTCTACCATATTCTATTTCTTGATTTGCCTGAAAGTTAGAATTTAAAGCTTCAATAATAAGGTAAAGTTCTTCTGCAGCGTTTTTATCATCGTCGGTTTTTTTCTCGATTCCTACTTCAAGTCTTCCACCAAATAATTCAAACTCTTTACGTGTTTTTTCTTGTCTAACATATAACTTACGAGAGCTATTCAACCACAATGAAAACGCCTCGTTGTATATAAAGTCATGATAAGCATCTATGTTAAGCTTGCCAGATTTTTCAAAAACCGCTTTTGCGACACCGTAAGTTTCTAGATCTATATATAAATTTCCAGAAAATAGTTGTGGCACCTGACTATCTTTAGGTGTAAAGTTCAATTTAGAAACTGCTCTTCCTGCTACAGTCGTATCTTTTTCTATTTGAAAATTATACAACGTCATGGACTTTTTATTAAGCGGACTTATAAATTCCTGATCAAAAATAATATACCTATCCTCGTACACATTTTCTGACTGAAAATCTATATTATAAATAGGATACACTGGCTCTTCAAAACCTGGCATATTTGCACCAGTAATGATCTCTTTATAGCCTTCTTTATAGTCATAAATATGACGAGAAGTTTTTTCTGCAAAAAAGACTCTTGTTTTCTTTAAAGTTTTTCTGAGTTCTGTCTTTTTATAACCAGGTCCAGTTAGTGCTTCTGGATCTCCAGAAACTTTTAAATTCTCGTAAGAATCGTATTTGTAAGAATTAAGTTTATGAGTAGGATCATTCTTTTTTGTAGATATAAGTACTTTGGTCATCAATAGATCTGCCTCTCTCGCACTCGATTTCTGTGCTAACACAGTAGCACATGAAAGTGTCAACAAAATTCCAAAAAGTAGCTTCATAAAATCATAATGCCTAAAAAATTGAGACTAGAAAAAGAAGATCGTTATAATTATTGTTCTTAACGGTAGATGATCTGTACAAAAAACGCCAGATTGTAGTCTGGCGTTTTATTTGAAATAAAGCCTTTATTAGACTTTCATTATTTCTTTCTCTTTGATCACTAGGTGATCGTCTATTTTAACAATGTATTTATCTGTTAACGTTTGCACATCTGCTTCTGCGTTTTTAAGTAAATCTTCAGAAATATCTAATTTTTTAAGATCATTCATTGCCACTTTACGGTCGTTACGCACCCCTATTTTTGCTTCTTCAGCTTCTGCTTTTGCTTGTTTAACAAGTTCTTTACGTCGTTCTTCTGTAAGAGCAGGAACATTAATAATGATACTCTCACCATTATTCATAGGATTTAAACCCAGATTAGCATACATGATTCCTTTTTCAATTTCAGTAATCATTCCTTTTTCCCATGGTGATATACTCAAGGTGCGTGCGTCTGGAGTAGAAACATTTGCAACTTGTGAAAGCGGTGTCTGACTTCCATAATAATCTACCATTACAGTACTTAACATAGCAGGCATTGCTTTACCAGCGCGTATGCTTAATAATTGTTTTTCTAAATGAACAATGGCATTGTCCATATTTTCCTTTGCAGTATCGAGAATAAAATTAATTTCTTCGTTCATCTATAATATTTTTATGAAATCTTATGCAAATATATTGCTGTTTTTTACAATTGTACTTTAGTTCCTATTTGCTCACCACTCAATAGTTTGATTAAATTACCATTTGTATTCATATCAAATACAATAATAGGCAACTCATTTTCTTGACTTAAAGTAAATGCTGTTGTATCCATTACTTTAAGACCTTTACGTAATACTTCTTCAAAGGTGATAAAGTCAAATTTTGTTGCAGATGCGTCTTTCTCAGGATCTGCCGTGTAAATACCATCTACTCTAGTTCCTTTCAAAATAACATCAGCTTCAATTTCTATGGCTCTTAAAACTGCCGCACTATCTGTCGTGAAATAGGGATTACCTGTTCCTCCACCAAATATGACCACACGACCTTTTTCAAGATGTCTCATCGCTTTGCGACGTATGAATGGCTCTGCAACCTCATTAATTTTAATAGCTGTTTGCAACCTAGTCGGCACACCAGCATTTTCAAGCGCACTTTGCAGGGCAAGACCATTAATAACCGTAGCAAGCATACCCATGTGATCTCCTTGCACACGATCCATTCCATTACTTGCACCAGCGACACCTCTAAAAATATTTCCACCACCTATAACTATGGCAACCTCGATACCTAGATCAATAACCTCTTTGATTTCCTGTGCATATTCTGCGAGGCGTTTTGGATCAATACCATATTGTCGTTCGCCCATCAAGGCTTCTCCAGATAGTTTTAATAAGATACGGTTGTACTTCATAATAGCTTTGTGTGTGATGCAAATATAAATGAATTACAAATCCTATTAAATATTAATTTAAAGTTCGCTTTCGCAAAAGCGAGACTCTTCAAATCGATTTTGAACTCTAATTATAAAACCCTTGGCAGGAATCTTTAATTAAAATTAAGTCAAGTACTCCATAATATTTACTTCATTTTTTAATTCCACATCAGGTTCGAATTCAAATTCAAGTTCAAAAGGTATCTTTGCAGTCTTAATATATATAGACATGTTCCAACTAGGAAAAACGATTGTTTCTGACGATCTTCTTGAAAAAGATTTTGTATGTAATCTTACTGCTTGTAAAGGTGTTTGCTGCGTGGCTGGAGAAGCTGGAGCACCTTTAGAACAAAAAGAACTAGATATATTAGATCGCGAGTACAAGAAAATTAAACCGTTCTTACGTCCAGAAGGAATCGCTGCAATAGAAGAACAAGGCACCTGGATAGAAAGAGAAAATGGCGAGCTGGAAACCCCATTAGTTGATGGAGCAGAATGTGCCTATGCTACATTCAAAGAAGATGGAACAGCACTTTGCGGTATAGAAAGCGCTTATCGAGATGGAAAGACTACTTTCTACAAACCTATTTCTTGCCACCTATATCCTGTACGCATTCAAGAATACACAGATTTTAAGGCCGTAAATTATCACAAATGGCAAATTTGTGATGATGCTTGCAGTTTAGGTGAAGAATTAGGCGTTCCAGTTTACAAATTTTTAAAAGAACCTTTGATCAGAAAATTTGGCCATCAATGGTATTCAGAATTGGAAGAAATTGCAAAAGATTTTTAATCTAAAAACCAAAATCTGCGTTTTAAAATTTGTTTTTGACACATTTTGCTTTTGTTAAAGGGTGGATAACTTCTTAAAAATAATTCATAAGTATGCGTAGGAAATTTCTACAAAAAACTGCTTAGTAGCGATAAAAACTACTGTTTTAAAGCTCTTGTTCTACGAATTATAATAAAAATAGATAAAAAATAAAACAGTCTGTTTTTCAAACACTTGCACCTCTCCCATTTAATATTTGTTAACTTTTTACCTTGTTGAAAACTTGTGAAAAAGGCAAATGTTAAAAACTAGATATGACATGAAACATTCGTCATCTTTGTTATTCCGAGATTTTAAAAAGTAACCGAAAAAATTATTTCAGATGCAAAATACTTTAGAACCTATATTACAAGACAACCCTAACCGTTTTGTTATTTTCCCTATTCAACATGATGATTTATGGGAATGGTATAAGAAACAACAAGCTTGCATCTGGACAGCAGAAGAAATAGATCTTCAAGTTGATTTAACCGATTGGCAAAATTCTCTCAATTCTGACGAGCGTTACTTTATAAAACACATTCTTGCTTTTTTTGCAGCTAGTGATGGAATAGTTAATGAAAACCTTGCAGAGAATTTTGTAAATGAAGTACAATATTCTGAAGCAAAATTTTTCTACGGTTTCCAGATCATGATGGAAAACATTCATTCAGAAACTTATTCTTTGTTAATTGATACTTATGTAAAAGACGACAAAGAAAAAGATCAATTATTTAAAGCTATTGAAAACTTTCCTGCAATTAAACTTAAAGCAGACTGGGCAATGAAATGGATAGAAAGTCCTTCCTTTGCAGAGCGTCTTATTGCTTTTGCAGCTGTAGAAGGTATTTTCTTTTCTGGTGCTTTTTGTTCAATTTACTGGTTAAAGAAACGAGGTTTAATGCCTGGACTTACTTTTTCTAATGAGTTGATATCTCGTGATGAAGGTATGCACTGTGATTTTGCAGTACACTTACATAATCACCATTTAATCAATAAAGTACCTAAAGAACGTATTACAGAAATTATTGTAGACGCATTAAATATTGAGCGTGAATTCATTACAGAATCTTTACCTGCGAGTTTGATAGGTATGAACGCAAAGTTAATGACACAGTACCTAGAGTTTGTAACAGACCGTTTACTTGTAGAACTGGAATGTGATCCTGTCTACAACGTAACAAATCCATTTGATTTTATGGATTTAATAGGTATGGAAGGAAAAACCAATTTCTTTGAAAAAAGAGTAGGTGAATACCAGAAAGCTGGTGTAATGAATAGCACAAAAGAAGATAAGAGCACGATGGACTCTTTCTCTCTTGATGCAGATTTCTAAATTAAAGAAATACAGCCTGTAGGCTGTTCCTATATATAAGTACCGAAAATATTTAAAAGTATTTTCATATAAATTAACCAAATTGTTAGATTCTGGGATGTAAATTCTTGTGTCTAAATCCAAAAAATAGTTCCATATGTTTGTAATAAAAAGAGACGGCCACAAAGAGCCAGTCATGTTTGACAAAATCACAGCTAGAGTACGTAAACTATGTTACGGTTTAAGTAACCATGTAGATCCTGTGAAAGTTGCCATGCGTGTTATCGATGGTTTATATGATGGTGTTACGACAAGTGAACTAGATAATCTTGCAGCAGAGACAGCAGCAACGATGACCACAGCACATCCAGATTATGCCCGCCTAGCGGCACGCATTTCTGTCTCTAATCTACATAAGAATACAAAAAAGACGTTCTCCGATGTAGTGACCGATCTTTATGAGTACGTAAATCCGCGTACAGAGAGAAAAGCACCAATGATTTCTGACGAGGTCTATAAAGTGATTCAGGACAATGCAGACCGATTGAACTCGGCTATCATATACAATCGTGATTTTGGATACGATTACTTTGGATTTAAAACACTGGAACGCAGCTACTTGTTAAAAATAAACGGTCAGATTGCAGAGCGTCCACAACACATGTTAATGCGTGTTTCCGTTGGTATTCACATGGATGATCTTGATGCTGCCATTGAGACGTATGAGTTGATGTCAAAGAAGTTTTTCACTCATGCAACACCTACTTTATTTAATGCTGGAACACCTAAACCTCAAATGTCCTCTTGCTTCTTATTAACCATGCAAGACGATAGTATTGAAGGGATTTACGATACATTAAAGCAAACAGCTAAAATTTCACAAAGCGCTGGTGGAATAGGACTATCTATTCATAACATACGCGCAAGAGGTTCTTACATCGGTGGTACAAACGGTACTTCTAATGGTATCGTTCCTATGTTAAAAGTATACAACGACACGGCTCGTTATGTGGATCAAGGTGGTGGAAAACGTAAAGGTTCTTTTGCGATTTATATGGAACCATGGCATGCAGATATTTTTGATTTTCTAGATCTAAAAAAGAATCACGGTAAAGAAGAAATGCGTGCACGTGATTTATTCTATGCCATGTGGATTTCTGATCTTTTCATGAAAAGAGTAGAAACTAACTCTACATGGACCCTAATGTGTCCACATGAGTGTCCAGATCTTTACAATGTTCATGGAGACGAATTTGAGGCTTTATACACAAAGTATGAAGAAGAAGGAAAAGGTCGCAAGACTATTCCTGCACGTGAACTTTGGGACAAGATTCTAGAATCTCAGATAGAAACTGGTACACCATACATGTTGTATAAAGATGCAGCAAACAATAAGTCCAACCAGAAAAACTTAGGTACGATAAGATCTTCTAATCTTTGTACAGAGATAATGGAGTACACTTCTCCAGATGAAGTAGCGGTTTGCAACCTTGCCTCTATCGCATTACCTATGTTTGTAAAGGATGGTGCATTTGATCATAAAGCACTATATAAAGTAACTAAAAGAGTAACGCGCAACTTAAATAAAGTAATTGATCGCAACTATTATCCTGTAAAAGAGGCAGAAAACTCTAACATGCGTCACAGACCAGTAGGATTAGGAATCCAAGGTCTTGCAGATGCGTTTATCATGTTACGTCTTCCATTTACTAGTGATGAAGCTAAGAAATTGAACTCTGATATTTTTGAGACACTTTACTTTGCAGCTTGTGAAGCCTCTATGGAAATGGCTCAAGAAGAAGGGCCATATTCAACATTTGCAGGATCACCTATGTCACAAGGGCAATTCCAGTACAACATGTGGAATGTAAATG
The DNA here is from genome assembly GCF_965657255.1 of Nonlabens sp. Classification (NCBI taxonomy): domain Bacteria; kingdom Pseudomonadati; phylum Bacteroidota; class Flavobacteriia; order Flavobacteriales; family Flavobacteriaceae; genus Nonlabens; species Nonlabens sp. Next base: position 74,382 of record NZ_CBFHNM010000005.1, on the reverse strand, counting down.
ATGACCAATTAAGTGGTCGTTGGAACTGGGCAGATTTAAGAACTAAAGTTATGGAACATGGAGTAAGAAACTCACTTCTTGTTGCACCTATGCCTACGGCGAGTACCTCTCAAATTTTAGGAAACAACGAGGCGTTTGAACCTTATACTTCTAACATCTACACACGTAGAACACTTTCTGGTGAGTTTATAGTAGTAAACAAGCACCTTTTAAAAGATCTTGTTGATCTAGGACTTTGGGATGACAGCTTGAAGAATGCCATCATGAGAAACAATGGTTCTATTCAAGCAATAGAAGGAATTCCAGAAGATATCAAGGAGCTCTACAAAACTGTTTGGGAACTAAAGATGAAAGACATCATTGATATGTCTCGTGAAAGAGGTTACTTCATAGATCAATCTCAATCCTTGAATTTATTCATGGAAAACGTGACTACTTCAAAGTTAACATCTATGCACTTTTACGCTTGGAAAAGCGGTTTAAAAACTGGAATGTATTACCTAAGAACAAAAGCAGCGGTAGACGCAATCAAGTTTACAGTAACTAAAGAAAAGAAAGCTGTACCAGTTACTGCACCAGTAGAAGCTCCTGGTTTGAACACGTCAGCACCTGCTCAAGCAGCAAATACGTTGAGAGCACAGAAACAAGCACAACCTGCACCAGCGCAGCCCGAAGCTCCTGCTCCTGCACAAACGCAGTCGTTATTTATGGACGATAGTTCTCCTGCTGCAGCAAATGTCATGAATCAAACGCAGCCTATTGTAAACACAAATGTGGTTACAGAGAATGAAGAAATGAGCGCAGAAGAATATAGATTAATCCTTCAGCGTGCAAAAGACGCTGCTAGTAACGGCGATGACTGTGAAATGTGCGGCTCTTAATAAGCAATATTTCCATATATTTAAAAAGCCTGATCTGATGATCAGGCTTTTTTATTGCTTATCATTTCGCTTTCGCGAAAGCGGTATCTCCAACCACTATTAGAATTAACACTATAGAATCGTCTTCAATCGTTAATCTATTTAACAAAGACTCCTGTATATAGGTCAATTCCTTAAATCTATATTAAGTTTAAACTAAACCCATCATAATCAGTCGTTTTCAACGGTATTCTTCTTTTATATTGTAGATATAATTAAAACCATACAAACTAATATTATGAATTACACAAAAGAAATATCAGAAAAATTAAATGATTTACTAACTAAAAACTATGATGCAGAAGCTGGATATAAGTTAGCAAAAGATAAAGTAGATAGTACACGATTACAAAACTTTTTTGAAGCACAGCAAAAAGAGCGTTATAACTTTGGACACGAGTTAAAGGAAGAAATTAGAAGTTTTGGAGAAGAAGTAGACAAAGGAACAAGCGCGAAAGGAGACATGCACCGCACATGGATGAATATTAAATCTACCTTCACTTCAGATAATGAAGAAGCAATTTTGGAAGAAGCGGTACGAGGTGAAAAAACGGCGGTAGAAGAATATAATTCAATCATTAGCGAGACTACTCTGCCACCGTCAACTAAAAATGTACTGACAAAACATAGAGATAACATACTCAACTCTTTAACGAGAGTCACTGCAATGGAGGAAATAGCCTAATAAAGGATTATCAAAAATCCTTTTGAATCCGATCAATTTTTGGTCGGATTTTTTTTGTTCAAAACTATTCCTTAAGTCAATCCTTTCTTTAATGCTTAAAAGTAGGTTTCTGAATTGTTTAAAAACAATCTAATTTTAACGCCTTTGGTGAGTAGAAAATAAACCAAATCTATTTATCAAAAAGTATTGTAACGTTCAAAACTGTTCATAACTCGGTTTTCAAAACGGCTTTCAATGAACTATATTTAAAATCCTAAAAATTATTTTAAAATCGCTATCAAATTATTGATATTCAATGTAATTAAAATAATTTTTAGTTGGAATTTCATTTGATTATTTGACCTTTTAGAAGACGCTCCTATGTACTTGATTTTTGACACAGAAACTACTGGATTACCTAAACGCTGGGATGCGCCTTATACTGATGTAGATAACTGGCCACGTGTGATACAAATCGCATGGCAATTACATGACGAATTAGGAAACCTTATTGAAGCGCAAGATTATTTGATCCAGCCAGACGGCTTTGATATTCCTTACGATGCAGAGCGTATTCATGGGATCTCTACAGCGCTGGCTCAGGAAAAAGGAATTTCACTAGCAGAGATGTTAGGAAAGTTCAACAATGCGTTAAGCAAGACTAAATTTGTAGTAGGTCAGAATTTAAAATTTGATCTCAATGTTACCGGTGCCGAATTTGAAAGACTTCAAATAGGTAATGATTTACAAGAGCTTCCAGTTCTAGATACATGTACAGAACGTACCGCAAACCTGTGTCAAATCCCAGGTGGTCGTTATGGAAAATTCAAATTACCCACATTAACAGAGTTGCATCAGTTCCTTTTCAATCAACCCTTTGGAGAAGCGCACAACGCAACTGCAGACGTAGAAGCCACAACTCGCTGTTTCTTAGAGTTACTAAGAAAAGGAAATTATACCGAGCAAGAATTAGGATTAGGAGATGGGTATGTGGCACGCTTTCGCGAAAGCAACCCTACAACAATTACTGCAGTAGGCATTAAGCATGTCAACCTTAAAAAAGCTTCTGAACAACTGGTCTCTGATGATAGTCCTGCAATTTCTAAGGAAGAAATTAAAGAGAACCTCAATGAGCTGAGTGATGCAAAGTTTGCTCATTTACATTCTCACAGTCAGTTTTCTATTTTACAATCTACAGCAAGTGTGCAGGATCTCGTAAAAGCCGCTGCAGCAAATAATATGCAAGCGGTAACCATGACAGATCATGCTAATATGATGGGTGCTTTTCATTTTGTAAAAGCTGTAAAAGCGCATAATGCAAGTCTTGTGGATAATGAAGATGGTGAACATCGCGAGCCTATTAAACCTATTTTAGGATGTGAGTTTCAAGTTTGTGAAGACATGCTGGACCGCACACACAAGGACAATGGTTATCAAATAGTAATTCTTGCCAAGAATAAAAATGGATATCACAATCTCGCAAAGATGGCCAGTAAAGCCTACACAGATGGCTTTTACTATGTACCAAGAGTAGATAAAAAACTGATAGAAGAATATAAAGAAGATCTTATTGTTCTAACTGGTAATATGTATGGTGAGGTTCCTTCAAAGATTTTAAATCTAGGAGAAAAACAAGCAGAAGAGGCACTATTGTGGTGGAAAGAACATTTTGGTGAGGATCTTTATATAGAAGTAATGCGTCATGGTCAAGAAGATGAAACACGTGCAAACGAGGTTTTGATCAATTTTGCGCGTAAACACAACATCAAAATAGTCGCTACTAACAACACGTATTATGTACATAAAGAAGATGCAAACGCACATGATATTTTACTTTGTGTAAAAGACAACGAGAAACAAGCTACACCTATAGGTCGTGGCCGTGGTTACCGTTATGGATTACCTAATCAAGAGTATTACTATAAAAGTTCTCAAGAAATGAAAGAACTTTTTAAAGATTTGCCAGAAGCAATTCTTAATGTTCAAGAAGTCATTGACAAAGTAGAGGCTTATGAACTGGCTCGTGATGTTTTATTACCAGCATTTGATATTCCGTCTGAATTTATAGATGCAAATGATGCGATAGAAAAAACTAAAAACGGAGAAAATAATTACCTACGTCACCTTACTTATGAAGGTGCCAAAATACGTTATGGAGAAATCACTCCAGAAATTGAAGAGCGATTAGAATTTGAACTAGATACCATTGCAAGAACTGGTTATCCTGGTTATTTCTTGATTACCTGGGATTTTATAAAAGCAGCAAGAGAAATGGATGTAGCCGTTGGTCCAGGACGTGGATCTGCAGCTGGTAGTGTGGTTGCTTATTGTTTATGGATTACAAATGTAGATCCAATCCATTACGATCTACTTTTTGAGCGTTTCTTAAATCCAGATCGTGTATCGATGCCCGATATTGATATTGATTTTGATGATGAAAATCGACATAAAGTAATGGAGTATGTGATTGAAAAATACGGCGCCTCTCAAGTAGCACAAATCATCACGTACGGAACCATGGCTGCAAAATCTTCCATAAGAGATACGGCAAGAGCACTAGATTTACCATTGCAAGATGCTGATCGCGTAGCAAAGTTAATTCCTGATTTTGCAAAATTGAAAAAGATATTTGCTCTTGAAGATAACGAGATCAGTGGTAAATTTAGAGGTGACGATGCAGACATGGTGCGAGAGTTAAGAAGCCTCGCAGAAGGAAACGATCTTACTGCTGAAACTTTAAAGCAAGCACGCATTCTAGAAGGTTCTGTTAGAAACACTGGTGTTCATGCCTGTGGTGTTATTATAACACCAGACGATCTCACCAACTTTGTTCCTGTTGCTACTGCAAAAAATTCTGATCTTTATGTAACGCAATTTGATAACGAGGTTGTAGAAAGTGCCGGATTATTGAAAATGGATTTCTTGGGATTAAAAACCTTGAGCCAGATTAAAGATACGGTTGCCATTATAAAAGAACGACATGGCATAGAACTCGATATAGAAGCGATACCGTTAGATGATGAAAAAACCTATGAGCTTTTCCAGCGTGGAGAAACCACTGCGATATTCCAATATGAAAGTGTTGGGATGCAAAAGTATATGAGAGAACTGAAACCTACACAGTTTGCAGATCTTATTGCCATGAACGCATTATATCGTCCTGGACCCTTAGAATATATTCCAGAATTTATTGACCGTAAACATGGTCGTAAAGAAATCGTTTATGATCTAGATGCAATGGAAGAATACCTTAAAGAAACTTATGGTATTACCGTTTATCAAGAGCAAGTGATGCTGCTTTCTCAAAAGCTAGCTAACTTTTCAAAAGGTGATGCCGATGTTTTGAGGAAAGCAATGGGTAAAAAGCAAATGGCAACCCTACAAAAAATGAAACCTAAATTTCTAGATGCTGGAGAAGCAAATGGTCATGATCGTACTATTCTAGAAAAAGTATGGAAAGATTGGGAAGCATTTGCTTCTTATGCATTTAACAAATCACACTCTACTTGTTATGCATGGATCGCCTATCAAACTGCTTATTTAAAAGCTAACTATGGTGCAGAGTTCATGGCAGCAACGCTTTCTAATAACATGAACCAAATTAAAGATGTAACTAAGTTTATGGACGAATGTCGTCGTATGGGACTAGATGTTTTGGGACCTGATGTAAATGAATCCAATTATAAATTTACAGTAAACCCTAAAGGAGCAATTCGTTTTGGTATGGGAGCGGTTAAAGGTTTAGGTCATGGTGCTGTAATGACCATTATTGATAATAGACAAGATGGCCCTTATAAATCCATCTTTGATATGGCAAAGCGTATCGATTTGCGCGCGGCCAATAAAAAGTCCTTTGAAGCATTAGCTTTGAGCGGTGGATTTGATGGTTTGGGCGGCGAGAATAGAGCACAATTTTTCCATGAGTTTGAGAACGGACAAATCTTTTTAGAACAAGTAGTGAAGTATGCGCAAAAGTTTCAAGAGAATGAAAACAGCGCACAAGTAAGCCTTTTTGGAGAGGCAAGTGATGTACAAATTCCAGAACCTCAACTTCCTATTTGCGAAGATTGGGGAACAATGGAAAAATTAAAAAGAGAAAAAGAGGTCGTTGGAATCTATATCTCTGGACATCCATTAGACGATTACAAAAAAGAGATCGAGTTCTTTTGTAATGCAAATCTTGCGGCTATGAAAGATCTGGAACCTTTAGTAAATAGAGAACTTACGTTTTGTGGTGTAATCACAGAAGCAAGACACATGATGAGTAAGGCAAATAAGCCATGGGGAATATTTACTATGGAAGATTATGAAGAGACTTATGAATTCAGAATATTTGGTGAAGATTACTTAAAATTCAGGCACTTTTTGATACCTAACTCATTTCTTCATGCTAAAGTAAAAATTCAACAAGGCTGGATAGATAAGAATACAGGAAGACCTCGCGATCCTCGAATTTTGTTCACTCAAATGGCACAGTTACAAGATGTAATGGCAAACGCTGCAAAAAAACTTACTATAGAATTTCATATTAGTGAAGTCATTGAAGAGCGTATTGAATTATTAAAAGATGCATTAGATAAGCATCAAGGTGATCATCGATTGTACTTTAACTTGAAAGATCATGAAGAAAAAATCTCGATAGACATGTCTGCTAGACTACAAAAAGTCAATGTAAGTGCAGAACTACTAGCATTGCTTGATGAAAATGAAATTTCTTACGGTGTAGGATAATGTTTTACTGTTCAAAAAACTACTGATTTAATCCTTCGTAAAAAGGTCCACCATATTTCTAAAGGATAAAATTATCTCTGTCCTTAGGAAAATGGTTAAAAGTTATACTTGTAAAGTTCAAAAAATTATCTTTGCTCGCTTAAGCTATTTTCATGCAATTCAATATCACAGAAGACTTTCTCGACCAGATCAAATCACTAATTGAGGTTAGCGATAGAGAACAGCTGGAACATATTCTAGAAGAACTTCACTTTGCAGATATTGCAGAGATTATTGACGAGCTTAATCTAGAACAAGCTGTTTTTATTGTTAAACTTCTCGATTCTGAAAAAACTTCTGAGGCTCTTATGGAGCTGGATGAAGCGCAGAGAGATCGCGTTCTAAATGCACTTTCCCCTAAGGAGATTGCAGAAGAACTAGAAGAAATGGATACCGATGATGCTGCAGATATCCTTAATGAACTTTCTGATGAAATGGCCCAATCTGTTATCAATGAAATCATTGATGAACAACACGCTGAAGATATTGTTGACCTACTGCGCTATGAAGAAAATAGCGCTGGTGGACTTATGGCAAAAGAATTGGTTCGAGTGAATGAAAACTGGACCGTAACTGGTTGTGTGAGTGAAATGCGCGCACAAGCTGAAAATGTAACGCGTGTACACTCTATTTATGTAGTCGATAATAACAATAAGTTAAAGGGAAGGCTGTCTTTAAAAGATCTTTTAACCAGTGCAGAAACAACTCCTATTAAAGACGTTTACATTCCCAAGGTAGATTATGTATCGGTAAATACTTCTGGTGAAGAAGTAGCCCGTATTATGCGTAAATACGATCTAGAGGCAATTCCTGTTGTAGACGAATTAGAACGTCTTGTAGGACGTATCACTATTGATGATATTGTAGATTTTATAACAGAAGAAGCAGAAAAAGATTACCAACTGGCTAGTGGTATTTCTCAAGATGTAGAAGCAAATGACAGTATCTGGGAACTTACTAAAGCGCGTCTTCCTTGGCTGGTTCTGGGACTTTTAGGAGGAATAGGTGCTGCAGCCATAATGGGCGGTTTTGAAGAAATTTTTGAAAAGTACGCAGTGTTGTTTTTCTTTACTCCATTAATTGCTGCGATGGCAGGGAATGTAGGTGTACAATCCAGTGCCATCATCGTTCAAGGTATTGCAAATGATGATCTTAAAGGAAGCATAGGTAATCGATTGCTTAAAGAGGTTTTGCTTGCCATGTTAAATGGTGTCATACTAGCTATCCTTTTATTTGCCTACACTTTCATTGTAGAGAGTGACTTTTTCACGTCTCTAGCGATTTCAATATCTCTATTTGCAGTGATTATTGTGGCAGGTCTGGTGGGCACTTTTGTACCACTAGCATTACATAAAAGAGGTATTGATCCAGCACTTGCAACCGGTCCATTTATCACCACTAGTAATGATATTTTTGGAATTTTGATTTACTTCATGATTGCAAAAGCTATAATTGGGATTTAATAGATGGATATTTTTCCGCTTTCGCGAAAGCAAGATCGTTATAAATCTACCAACATTTTCTAACTTTTCATTGGGTAATAAATATAGTCCATTGCTTATCTTTCACATATGAAAACGGCTACGGTAAAAGAGTTAAAAGAAGAACTTAAATTCAGGTCTGATGAAGATTTGATGAAGATTATTTTACGCCTTTCTCGTTTTAAAAAAGAAAATAAAGAGCTACTCTCCTATTTGCTTTTCGAATCTACTGATGAAGATGAGTATGTGGCTAATGTAAAGACATTGCTGGACAATATGTTTCTTGCGTTAAATACAGCAAACAATTACCGCCTTCAAAAAGGATTGCGTAAAGTGTTAAGAGAGGCAAAGAAATATATAAGATATTCTGGAAGTAAAGAAACTGAAGTTGCGGTATTGATACATTTTTGTCGCCTTATGAGAGAAACACATCCACAAGTTTTGCGCAGTAAAACCATGAGAGATTTAATGAGTAGACAAATTGTACTGATCAAAACGCGTATTTCTACCTTACATGAAGATCTTCAGTATGATTTTGAGCAAGAACTTAATATGATTGAAATTTAGGTTTTTAATTATCTTATTTTTACAACATGAAAGTACTTCACCTAGATACTAACCATGATGTTCTTGCAGAAAAACTAGAACAAGCTGGTTTTGACAACCACTTTGATTTCACTTCTTCTAAGGAAAATATAATGACAGCAGTAGACACTTATGATGGTCTCATTGTACGTAGCAGGTTTCCTATAGATAGTCAGTTTTTGCAAGCGGCTACAAATTTGAAATTTATAGGTCGTATAGGTGCTGGACTCGAGAATATAGATCTTAATGTTGCTGAAGAATTAGGAATAGCTTGTTATAATGCTCCAGAAGGAAATAGAAATGCCGTAGGAGAACATGCGCTAGGAATGTTGTTATCCCTTTTTAATCATTTAAATAGAGCCGATAAGGAAGTAAGATCAGGTCAATGGCGTCGTGAAGAAAATCGCGGGATAGAACTAGAAGGCAAAACCGTTGGATTAATAGGTTATGGTAATATGGGAAAAGCATTTGCCAAAAAGCTATCTGGTTTTGATTGTAAAGTAATTTGCTATGATATCAAACCGCATCTAGGTGACATCTATGCTGGCCAGGTAAGCCTTGAAGAATTGCAAAAACAAGCTGATGTATTAAGTCTTCATATTCCGCAGACTCCAAAAACAATTAAAATGGTAAATGCATCTTTTATAGGAGCATTTAAAAAATCGTTCTACCTCATCAACACAGCTAGAGGAAAATCAGTAGTTACTGAAGATCTTGTAGCCGCCTTGAAAACTAAAAAAATTCTAGGTGCAGGTTTAGATGTTCTTGAGTACGAAAAAAGATCGTTTGAATCTCTTTTCCGCAATAGTGAAACGCCGACCGCATTTAAAGAATTACTAGAGGTGGATAATGTTTTATTGAGTCCGCATGTGGCTGGATGGACAGTAGAATCTAAATTTAAGCTTGCTGAAGTAATTGCAAATAAGATTATAGCAAATCATAAATTGTCATGAAAAAAGTTACAGGAATAGGTGGTATTTTTTTTAAATGTAAAGATGTTGCTATCACAAAAGCATGGTATGAAAAACACTTAGGCTTACCAGTAGATGATTATGGCTGCACATTCTGGCAAGCGGATAGTGTAAAATTAGATGAAAAAGCGAGCCAACAGTGGAGCCCATTTAAAATAGATTCTGATTATTTTGAACCTGGACAGCAAGACTTCATGATCAACTACCGTGTTGCCGATTTAAAAAATTTGCTAAAAGAACTGAAAAAAAATGGCGTGGAAGTAGTCGGTCATGTAGAAGAATATGAATATGGCGATTTTGCATGGATAATGGATTGCGATAATCGTAAAATCGAATTATGGCAACCACGCAATGAACAGCTATTTGAAAAATAACATACATTTACAAAATCTAACCAAAATTTTAAATACATGAGTACAGAAGGATACGACAGTTCAAAAAGTAGCTTTGATGACGCTGCAGAAAACGCTAAAGAAAACTTCAAAGATGCAGCAAATAGCACTCAAAATAGCGCAAATGAGTTTAAACAAAACTTTAATCAAACTATAAATCAAGACAACAAAAAGGTTCTAGCAGGAATATTAGGAATATTTTTTGGAGGTATAGGCGTTCATAAATTCATATTAGGCTACAATACAGAAGGTTTTATATTGTTGGGAATAACACTTATTTCAATACCACTTATGTGTTTAATTATAGGTGTTTTTACTATTTATATCCCTGTATTTATTGGACTTATAGAAGGCATTATTTACCTAACTAAGTCAGATGAAGAGTTTTATCACACCTATCAGCTTAACAAAAAAGCCTGGTTTTAAAATCTTTGATTATCAAACAAATAAGACCTTAAATGTTAAGTTTAGGGTCTTTTTTTGTGATCTAATATTAATGGTCTTAACTTTGCTTTAACACAAACATGATTAGTTATGTTTGTTTATACAACTCATGGCTTTAAAAATACTAGTTCTCAGCACTAATAATTCTACACTAGGACCTATGGCTCAAGGTTTTCTTGATTACTATAGTTCTAAAAAAACACAGGTTCTAAGTGCTGGGATAGAATCTGTACCTATTCACAACATGACTTTAAAAGTCATGGATTCTTTAGGCATTCCTGTAGAGGAGTCTCGAATGAGCTATAAGGATGTAGAAGAGATGACCTTTGATTACATTCTTACTTTTTCAGACAAGGCTCATATACTAGCTAAGTCTAAGGCTAAAAAGGCAACTGTTTTTCATTTAAAAATGGATAACCTTGATAAAATAAAAGGAACAGAGAAAGAAGTAAAAAATGCTTTTAAATCTAGCCGCAAAGAACTACAGACCTATTGTACCGACTTTGCAGAAAAGCATCTTCAAAAGAAATCTAAAACTGCTTGACGACTTATTCTGGTAATTCATAATCTAGTGGTAACATTCCTGATATTTTTAGTCTAGATATAAAACCACCCATTTTAATTTCCTCATAATTAAGCACATTACCAGTTTCTGAAATAATCAACTTAGGAACATCTAGGTAAATCGCCGATTGAAATCCATCAGCATCCATAATTTCATAGTTCTTTTCTCTAAAATCAACCACATAAACTCCTGATCTTTTCTTGCTGCGTATATGGTCTTCAACAGCAACTTTTTTTCTTTCAAAAACTAAATGGTATTTTTCTTGTTCTAATCTATTTTCTGCAATAAGTTTAAATAATCGTAATTCAGAAACTTTATACGCTCGTTTGCGATGACGCCTAACCCAACGCCTGTTTGCATCCTTTTCATCTAATTCTTTAAAAAAAGCACTTCCCACATAGTAGGAAGAAATCATGCGGTGTGTAGACACCTCAAAATCTTCAGAAATTTTTACATCTTCTAAATCAATTCTTTCAAATATTATTTCAAAATCTCTAAGGTCATAAACGACTAAATAATTGAGATCTCTATTTTCAACAAGCACAGGTTCTTCTGTGTAAGCGGACATTTTGTTAGTGGAAGGATTAAATCGCATCCTTATTTTTTCTAGGTTAAGAATTTTACATTTATCAGCAACAAGAGTTGTTCCTAAAACTGTTTAATGAAATACTTTTCCTTTTTCTCACGACTCCAAGGATCAGGATTGATAAAGACCGCAGGAAGATCACCTACTTTCGGTTTTAATTGAATGTTAGTAAAATCAGTATTTACCGGATCTGTAAATTTTAGAGTCTCATAACCCAAAAGACTTACTGTTAGAACACTTAAACTATTTTCATAAAGTGCTATTTCAAAGTTACCATCTAAGTCGGAAATAGTTCCTTTTGAAGTTCCAGAATGATAAACGTTTACCGATGGAATAGGCTCATTTGTGATCGCATCAGTAATTTTACCTTTTATGATTTGAGCACCGTTAAAAATAGGAATACATCCTATTAAGAGAAAAAACAGAAAACTAATATTTTTCAAAATATACTTTAAGGTTGATAATCAGTAGGTAATAAACCGCTCTTACCTAATCGTGCAAAGTGCCCTTGAAATATCAAAGATCCCTTATTTGTGGCTATACCATTTGATCCTATAGCCTTACCATTCTTATTTATTAAGATAGTATGAAAAACAGGAGCTATTATCGATTCATTTTGTTTAGAGTCCACTACCGTATAAAATTCATTTCTAAAACTAATTTTGTAGAACTCTCCTTTCTTTCTAACCCTAATATGATTTTTTGCTTCTACTCTTTGATTATCGTAATAAAGCGTTAAACTAGACCTTTCTATATCGTCCTCACATAAAGTTCTATAAAAGTATAGGCTAGACAATGGATAATAATTCTTACGCCTTTTAATAGAACGTTTTAATTCACGTTCCTTCGAATACAGCTCCGTAAATCTTGCAGTACTTGCTCCTTCAATATAATGCGCAGATAATGAAAAATCAGTAGGATTATTTTTAAAAATGATTTTATACTTTTTCCTATTTATCTTTCTAAAATGCATGTCAAAAAAATCTAGATCTATTTCCACCAGATATCCTAATTCTTTATTTTCTAACTTAATAGGAACTTCTGATCTAGCTGACAAAATTGCCGTCGATGGATTGAATCTCAGGCGTATACTGTCTAGGTTTATAATTTTGCAAGACTTGGCCAATTCTGTTCCGCCTATAAAATACTTGATAAATTGATTCTCTTTTCTTTCTCTAGTCCATGGATCAGGATCAATAAACACAGTGTCAAGTGACTCAATTTTCTCAATGAGTTGAATAGAACTTAAATCAAGGTTTGAAGGGTTTTCAATTTTTAAGGTTTCATAACCTATCATTCTTAAAACTAATTTGGCTTCTGTATTTCCAGAATACTTTAAAGAAAATTCACCTTCTAAATTAGTAATCACACCTACCGTTGTTCCATCGATATAAACGGTAACACCGCTTAAAGGCTTTTTAGTTTTACTATCTATGACATTACCAGTTAATTTTTGACTGTAAGAATATAAAACACCAAGGAATACAACAAAACATAGCAATAACCTCATTAGATAAAGTTTCTCAAGAATGGAATTTACATAATTGACCTTAAATGTACTATAATCATCAGGAGGAAACAATAATACTATTCTTGAAAAGAATTTGGGAACTATTTGATTAAGTTAAAGTTCCTAAACTTAATTGTCGTCTGAAGTACCGCCTTGTTGATTGAAATACTTGGACTCCATTTCTGCCTGAAATTCTTCCATAACAGGTTTTACCGTACTTTCTGGAAGATCAGCTATACGTATATACATCAATCCATCCACGGCATTATTGAATAATGGATCTACATTAAATGCTACAACTTTTGCATTTTGTTTTACGTACTTTTTTATCAATACTGGTAGTCTTAACTCGTTAGGCTCTAACTCATCAATAAGTTTATCAAATTTATTGAGATCTGCTTCACTCTCATCAAAAATAAAATCCTTATCAGCATCCTCTAATTTTACTTTAAAATCCTGTTTAGGTGTTATGTACTGCGCTACATAAGGATCATAATAATTACTTTTCATAAACTCTATCATAAGAGACTTTGAAAAATTAGAAAACTTATTACTAATACTGACTCCACCTATCAAGTATTTGTGCTCTGGAAATCTTAAAGTACAATGCACAATACCTTTCCACAATAAGAAAAGAGGCATAGGCTTCAATTGGTATTCTTTAATAATGAAGGCACGACCCATTTCTATGGATTCACTCATCATTTTATGTAATTCTGGCTCAAACTTAAATAACTCATTCAAATAAAAGCCATCCAGTCCATATGCTTTACTTATCTCACTACCCATTCCCATGCGGTATGCACCTGCAATACGATTTGCATCACTATCCCAAAGAAACATTTGGTGATAGTAATCATCATATTTATCAAGATCCGTAGAGTTATTAGTACCTTCTCCTATCGCTCTAAAAGTAATTTCTCGCAACCTTCCTAATTCTTTAAGGACATTAGGAATATGTTCTTTTTTTGCAAGAAAAATCTCATAATTTTTAGATACAAGCAGTCGCTTATCGCCCATATCTCGCAGCGCATCCACTTCCTTAATCATTGAGTTTTGATCAGTAGTATCAATAATTTTTTTAGGTGCCTTGGGTATTTTAATAGCATTAGGAATATCACTCAGTTTTTTGGATTCCTTTTCATAGGGCTTAGATAACATATAAGTTTTCTTGCGTAAGAATTCGGTAAAATCCTCTAAAGACTCGTGCTCCTTTTGAGCTTTTATAGAAATAGGGTTTCCTACCCTTACCTTTACCACACGTCGTCGTTGAGATAGCACTTCAGAAGGCAGCTTTGCAGTTCTAAAGACATCACTCAATTTTGCAAGTCTATAGAACATGTTGCTGTTCTTTGCATGAAAATATATAGGAATTACAGGAACCTCAGCTCTTTGAACTAATTTCATGGCACTTTCTTCCCATTTTTTATCCACAACTAACTTTCCATCCTGATATGTAGAGACTTCACCTGCGGGAAAAATTCCTAATGGCATATCACTTTTAAGATGTCTTATAGCTTGCATAAAACCAGCGGTACTAGACTTCACGTCCTTCCTGTCTTCAAAAGGATTTACTGGCATGATAAACGGCTTTAAAGGCTCAATACGATGCAGTAAAAAATTTGCAATAATCTTATAATCTGGGCGGCGTTCTAGAAGTAGTTTTAATAATAGAATCCCATCTACACCACCCAAAGGATGGTTAGAAATAGTAATAAAAGAACCTGTTTTAGGAATACGTCTTAAATCTTCTTGTGGTATTTCAAACTCTATTTGAAGGTCTTCTAATAAGGCATTCAAAAAGTCTGGAGTATCTTTATGTTTATGCTTATTGTATAATTTATTCAAGGTAGAAATGCGCAAAATCTTCATCAAAGACCAGCCCGCAACTGTCCCAAAGATGCCATATTTATCTATATTGATAGCTTTTGCTACCTCTTTTGCATTTACTAGACCCATGAATATTGATTGGTTGGTATGTGTACAAATATAATATAAATGTAAACCGACTACTCTTTAACGATTAATTGAAGTGTTTCTTGCGTACGTTGTTTTAATAAAACGCTCTTTCCAGATTCTACTAGTTGAATAGCATCACCGTTATAATGTCTTATTGTATAAAGTGAAACATCTTCCACAGGACTCACTATATATCGTTTTTCTAAGTCTTTAAGTAACTCTTTGATTTTATGATACTTATCCTCAAAACAAATAGAAAAACTAATCGCACTATTTTGCAATAAGCCTACTTGCATTTTATGTCTACTCAATTCATGAAAAATATCTGAAATATTATTTTCTCCTATAAAACTAAAATCTCTAGAAGAGATCTTTAAAAAAACCATGTTTTTCCTCACAATATAACAAGGTATCAATGGCTCAAGGGTTTCTACAGCGGTAATAATAGTCCCATCTCTATCTGGTTGTAAAAAGGACTTTACATAAAGTGGTATTTCCTTTCCTTGAAGTGGTTGCAAGGTTTTGGGATGTATAACAGACGCTCCATAAAAAGCCAACTCGATCGCTTCATTATAAGGTATTTTATGAAGTAAAACCGTATTTTCAAAAACACGAGGATCTGCATTTAAAACACCAGGCACGTCTTTCCATATGGTCACACTAGAAGCGTCCAGACAATAGGCTAGAACTGCGGCAGTGTAATCACTTCCTTCCCTTCCTAATGTGGTCGTAAATCCATTTTCGTCTGACCCAATAAAGCCTTGTGTTATAAATAATTCCCTTTGACAAGACTCCTTAATTAACTTTTCACTTTCTTGCCAGTTCACACCAGCATCTCGATATTTATGATCTGTTTTTATAAGTTGACGCGCATCTTTCCAATTAGTTGCAGTACCACAAGCATTAAAAAATGCGGTAACAATTTTTGTGGAAAGTAATTCTCCATGACACACTACTTGATCATAGAGAAAACTATAATTTTTACTTTTATTGCGCAGCATTTCACCTTTTAAAGACTCCATGATAGATTTAATATCTTTTTTAATTCCGCTTTCGCGAAAGCGAGATAAACAAACCTCTTTTACACCTTCAAAAGGCATCTCTAATTCTTCAACAATTTCCAGATGAGCCTTATGCAAATCATCTATAAGTTGCAGATAAGTGGCATCGTTTTTTTGATAACTAGAAATAATATCCTCTAGAGCGTTAGTTGTTTTTCCCATGGCAGAGATGACAATCCCAAGGTTATCTACACCCATAGTTTGCACCACTTGCAGCACGTTACGAACACCAGTTGCATCCTTAATTGATGCTCCTCCAAATTTGAATATCCTCATTTATCTATGAATATATTTATCTAATGATTTTTCATCCATTTGAGCAAGATACCAATCCTTTTCCATAGTAGCTCCTGTACTCTCATAGAATGCAATCGCATTAGTATTCCAGTCGAGAACTACCCATTCTACACGCCGTACATTCTCTTGATGTGCATACTTCAATACTTCATCATATAAAGCCTTACCCAAACCTTTTCCTCTCATTTTTTCAGTAACAATGAGGTCTTCTAGATGAATGGTCTTTCCTTTCCAAGTTGAAAAACGAGGATAACACAAACTTATTCCTTCTATATTTCCTTTGTACAACCCCACAAAGCATTTAAAAATAGCATTTTCACCTAATCCATTATTTTCAAGTTCATTTACAGTAACTTCTACTGCGTTAGGTTCCTTTTCAAAAATAGCAAGTTCTGTAATTAGCTCTAGAACTCTAGGGAAATCCTCTTTTCTGGCTTCTCGTATCTGGATCATAGATATAATTTTTGGGTAAATATAATTGACGTGGTGTAAAGAAATGTGAAAAGTATCTACTACAAGGTTGTAGTTGCTACTTTTTTATTTTAGATATTTGCACAACTTATCTAATTATGGCTACAAAAAATCAATCTTTAGGAGAATTTATTATTGAAAATCAGTCTGATTTTCAGTACAGCAGTGGAGAATTATCCAGGCTCATTAATTCTATACGACTGGCTGCAAAAATGGTTAACCATGAAGTAAACAAAGCTGGACTAGTAGACATAACCGGTAGCGCAGGTGAAGTCAATACCCAAGGAGAAGATCAACAAAAGCTAGATGTTTTTGCAAACGACACTTTCATAAGAACATTAACTAACAGACAAATTGTTTGCGGTATTGCTAGTGAAGAAAATGATGACTTTATTACCATTGAAGGAGAACGTAAAGATCACGGAAACAAGTATGTACTAGCAATGGATCCACTAGATGGTAGTTCTAATATAGATGTGAATGTATCTGTAGGAACTATTTTTTCTATATATAGAAGAGTCACTCCAGTAGGAACGCCTGTACAATTAGAAGATTTTTTACAACCAGGAAATATGCAAGTTGCTGCTGGTTATATTATTTATGGAACTTCTACCATGCTGGTGTACACGACAGGTAATGGAGTAAATGGATTCACTCTCAATCCATCTTTAGGGACTTATTATCTATCACACCCTAACATGACTTTTCCAGAAGATGGAAATATATATAGTGTTAATGAAGGAAATTATGTGCATTTTCCACAAGGCGTTAAGGACTATATCAAATACTGTCAGGCAGAAGAAGGTGATCGTCCTTATACCAGCCGTTATATAGGTAGTCTTGTAAGTGACATACACCGCAACATGATTAAAGGTGGTGTTTATATGTATCCAAAAAGTTCTAAAGCAAAAGAAGGAAAATTAAGATTGTTATACGAATGTAATCCAATGGCATTTATTGCAGAACAAGCTGGAGGAAGTGCTAGTGATGGTCACCAACGTATTATGGATCTTAAACCTACAGAACTACACCAACGCGTACCATTCTTTTGTGGAAGTAAAAATATGGTCGCTAAGGCAGAAGAATTTATGAGCAAATATCCTCGATAACTCTACTTAAATCGGCGTTTTAATTTTAACTAATGGCCACCAAGAAAAAGCAAGTAGAAGAGGAAGCACACTCTGTCGAAATCAATTCAAAACTTGAAGCAATCAAAAACCTCATTTTTGGGCAAAATATACAGCAGTAATTTGAATTTGATCTATTGAAAAAAGATATTCTATCTAAACACGAAAGAAGCTTTTCAAATGATTGAAGATACTAGTGAAGAGGTGAACAAAAGTATTGATAGTCTATCTACTGATTTAAAAATACGCCTAACTGATTTTGAGTCTAAAATGAAGGATAGGTCAGACCATATGGATGAGGATAAAATAAGTCGATCTATGTTAGGTGACACACTAACCAAATCAGGTAGAAAAATTAAAGCTTAAAAGTAAATGATGAACCAGGATGATAAGCTGGATTTATTATGCACTCTTTTACTTACTGATGATAGATTACTAACTGAAAGTATCTCAAATAAAATTTCTATTCTAGAAGAAACAATTAGAGAAAACGAGAAACTTTCTGAAAAAGCATCTCTCATTATCAAGGAAGAGCTAGAAGCTTTAGCACTAGACATCCCTTAAAAATTAGGTCCTGTCATCACAAAAAATCTGAAAATTCAAATAGCCGAATCTAAAGATGAAGTCGTGGAGGCTTTATATCCTATCTTGGGACAAATGATCAAAAAGTATATTTCTCAAGAAATCAAAATGCTTTCTGAGAGTATTGATAAATCTACTAAAGAAGCGTTTTCTGGAAAAGCTATAAAGGGAAAATTTAAAGCTTTATTATTAAGCAGTGTTAAAGAGAATGATTTAATAATAAGTGAACTGGCAAATACCAAAGTAGAGCAAATTTTGTCATCGAAAAGAATTCTGGTATCCTACTAGGAAGTTATCGAACTAAAGAAACGGTAGACGAAGAAATGATAAGCGGTATGCTTACCGCAATTAAGGCTTTTGTAGAAGACGCTTTCAAAGAAAAACAACATAATTTGCAATCCATAGAGTATGATCTTTATGAAATATACCTTCATAGTTTTCACAAGTATTACATTGCATCTGCTGTAAGCGGTACTTTCACAGGACGTCTTGAAAATGAATTAGAAAATTTTAATTTCAAAATCAGTGAAGATATTAATAAACAAAATATCTTAAATGATCGTACAGCACTAGAGTCTCTGCTTCTAGAAAAATATATAAACTATAAATTTACGTTAGAATAAAAAACGACATCAAAAAAATAGTTATCGTAGGAAGTTTTGGAGTTGGAAAAACTTCATTAATACGCCGTTTTGTGGACGATACTTTTGCTGACGACTATAAAGTTACCATAGGTGTACATATTTTAAAGAAAACAGTTGAAGTACAAGACCATGAAGTGAACTTAATCATTTGGGATACAGAAGGAACAGATGATATAAAAGAATTACGTAAAACATATCTTTTAGGGACACATGGATTTATCTATATTACTGATGTTACTAGACCTAAGACCTATCTTCATCTAAACGAGCATAAAGAATACTTAAACAATAACTTTGGGAATGTACCAATAATTACTGTTGGTAATAAAAGTGATCTATTACCGAAAGGTAGTATTGCGCAAAAAAAAGAAGAAATGGATTTTCTGGATCTAATTATTAGTGCAAAAGAAGGAAGTAACATGCAGCGCTTATTTGAAAAAATGGCAAAAACATTACTTTCATGAAAAACTATAAATCGAACAATGAATTTAATGTAGAAACTCAATTTATCTCGATTGATAAGAACGGAAGTATTATAAAATCAGACCTGAAAATAATACCTGCCCAAGAAGGAACTTTATTACAAGATACACATCCTTTTTTTGAATCGGCTATTAGTTTATTTAAATCAAAATCAGAACATATTCAACTAGACTGCGTCAACATGTTTGACCTTGTTTTAGATATAGAAGTAATTACACATGCAGATAATTCTGGTGTAATAATTTTAAAAGATTGAACTCATTTCTATAAACGTATTCAAAGCATTGCGCAAAAACACAATGAATCACTAATTTTCAATGAAATTCTTGAATTAAAAAATCAATTGCTTGAAGAAAAGGAAGCTTTTAAAAACAAGTTTATTACGAATTTTTCACATGAAGTAAGAAATCCGCTTACCTTAATCAGTGCCTTTTCATCATTATTATTAAAAGGTGAATTAGATCTAGAGCAAACAAAATTAATAGAGGCTGTAAAAGATCACAGTGATACACTTAAAAAATTGATGGATGATATTATTGAGCTATCACAACTGAAGAAAGAGAGCCCAAAACTATCCAACACTCTTTTCTCTTTTAAAGATTTACTAGCAAATATCCACATCAATTTCAGCTCAAAAATAAGTTTATCAAACAATTTTTTTGAGATGAATGTCTGAAAAGGCGTCCCAGAATTTTTAATAGGAGATGAAAGAAGAATTGAACAAATTATAAGCAATCTGATTGATAATGCTTTAATCTACAATAGTGGGAACTATATTAAATTTGAAATTAGTGAAAATCATAAAAGAGCAGGTAAATCAAGTCTTAGGTTTGTAGTGCATCATGAAGGTAAAGTACCGGACTACCTTGAGGGTAAATACTTACTTCAAGACCTAGACAAAATTGAACCAGAAGGATTGTGTTTTTCTATAGTAAGAGAATTAGTCGACTTGTTAGAAGGTAATATTACCATAAAGAAGGTGGACACAAATACTACCCAGCAAATTATCAATTTAAAAGTTTCTTTTCCACTTCATCATGTGCAAGTACCTACAAAAACGTCAGAGATAGTTGAAAAATATAAGTTTACAGATAAAGTAAAAGTTCTGGTTGCAGATGAAAAATAATACCACACAACTTACAGCGCTTAAAGTTTTAGTAAGTACCGGTAATTTTGACACAGTGGTTTATACAGATCCTAAAGAATTATTAAAAGCGGTAGAAAAGAACGAATACGATTTGATACTGATGTCTTCAGGTATTTCACAAATAGATTCTATAGAACTTATTGGTATTATTAAGCAATTTGCAAATAAATAAGAATAAAGGTATTCCTATAATTGCTCTCACTGTACACACTTCAAAACGAGACCTTGCCGCATATCGCAGTGCTGGTTTTAAAGACGTAATAAAAAAGCCTTACACAGATGACGAGTTATTAAACACCATCTATAAAAGGCTCCATTTGAAAAAATTCCTCTAAAACAATTATTGAATTTAAAATGATGTTTTAGAGGAATCTATATCCTTATTATGATCTATTTTTATTTAAAAGATATCTGTAATCTTCTAAATTAAGATGCCCACTAAAAATTTCTATAGAACGTGCTACTAGATATTCAGCATCTTCATCATTATATCCTAACGCTGTTGCATACTTTCTCAAAAGCTTATGCTCTGCCTCGTCCATACGGTGATCTGCAAAAACTATTTTAAATAAATCATGCAACCACTGGATGCGCTCTTCTGTTGTATTAGGAGGCGTAACAGGGTAAGCCTTAGGGTTTTTTATAATTTGATCAAAATCTGCATCAGAAATATCAAGAACAGATTTAAAACGGTTAAGCACCACCATTTCTTCTTCTTGCATTCCAGAAACTTGCGCTAGAGATACTAAAGTTGCAAAGTGACTTTTATTTCTGGAACTTCCTCCAGATTCAAATAAGCTTGAAAACGACATAATCTTTATTTAATTAATGCAAATATAACAATAGCTCCTATAGTAGGAATCAATTATTTGAGTTGAGATAACATTTCTACAACCATATTACTTAATTCATATTTTCTTTTCCATTCCCAGTCCTTTTGAGCAGGAGAATCATCTATAGAGCTAGGCCAGCTGTCAGCAATCGTCTGCCTAAAATCTGGTTCATAAGCAATAGTAAAATCTGGAATATGCTTTTTGATTTCTGCAGCAATTTCATCAGGAGTAAAACTCATCCCAGAGAGATTATAAGAAGACCTAATTTTAATATCATCATTTGCAGCATTCATAATTTCTACCGTTGCCCTTACAGCGTCCTCCATGTACATCATTGGTAAAGCAGTATCACTCTTTAAAAAACAATTGTACTTTCCATCTTCAACCGCTTTATGAAATATATCTACTGCATAGTCTGTAGTCCCGCCACCAGGTAAGGTTTTCCATGAGATCAAACCTGGGTAACGTATTGACCTTACATCTACACCATATTTTTGATGGTAATATTCACACCAGCGCTCACCAGTTTGTTTACTTATTCCGTAAACAGTAGTAGGCTCCATTATAGTATGTTGGGGCGTTTGCTCTTTAGGAGTAGTTGGTCCAAAAACAGCAATACTAGAAGGCCAGAATATTTTATCAATTTTACCTTCTTTAGCAATATCCAGTACATGCATTAAAGAGTCCATATTAAGACTCCAGGCTTTTTTAGGAAATTTTTCTCCTGTAGCACTAAGCATAGCTGCCATAAGATAAACCTCATTTACTTCATAATGTATACAAATGTCCTCAATCTGACCTTTGTTCATCGCATCTAATGTTTCAAAAGGTCCTGAGTTCATAATCTCCTCATTCCCGTGTCTAATATCACTAGCGATCACATTTTCACCACCATGAATCTCTCTCAATTTCATGGTCAGCTCAGTCCCTATTTGTCCACAAGCGCCTATAACTAATACTTTGGTTGCCATTAATGTTGTTTTTAACAAAGATAAGAAAGGATGTTAGGAGGATATGTTAGATTTATTACAGTTTTAATACTTATTCCGCTTTCGCGAAAGCGAGATCAAAACAAATTTACTAACCGTACAAAAGTTTATTAAAACAAAGGCAATAAAAAAGAAAACCTAAAAATCTTAAAAAACTGAAGGCTTTAAGTATTTTTGCAACTAGATTGTTCTAATTTATGCGACGAGCGTTTATCCTACTTTTTTTGATAGTATCTTGTAAACCAGCGCCAGTTCAAGAAATTGAAGCTGTTGAGAGTGTGGATTATGCTGCCATGAATCTACAGCAAACTAAAATGAACCTGACTGACAATGCACAAAAAATCGCATTAGAATGGACCGCAATTCAAGATTTGTTTACAGCTCTAGAAAACTATGACCATTCAATCGCAGCAACGATAAAATTACTAGACCATGTGGATGTAATGTTAGAAGATACACCGCAAGCATTTCAAGGCCAGTCCATCATCTCTCGTATCAAAGTTCTGAAAACACGAATTCATATCTACCAATCTTACTTGGGATATCGCATCAAAACAAATAAAAATTTAGAGAATAAATACAACGCCATAATTAAGGCCCTAGATGATTTAATTCTTCAAATGAATTTGAAAGTTAATGAAGATGATGGTATCAATAAAAAACTTCTAGAAGATCTTAAAGCAGATCTTGATCCTGAAGTTCAAGAATGATAAACTTCTCTTAATCTATCATGAATAAAGCTTATGTCAGTTAATTTTATGATATGAGTGTACCGTTATTACAATTTACTAAGAAAGGAATTTACTGCAAACCAGCTGGCGTTTATCTAGATCCCTGGAAACCTGTGGACAAAGCACTTATCACACATGGTCACGCAGATCATTCTAGATGGGGACACAAAAAATACATCACTCACCATAATAACGTGCCTATCATAAGTCACCGATTGGGTGATATTAATGTTACTGGAGTAAAGTACAACGATTCTTTTTCCATTAATAATGTAAAATTTTCTTTTCATCCTGCGGGACACATTCCAGGCTCTTCCCAGATACGTGTGGAACACAAAGGAGAAATATGGGTTTTTACTGGCGACTATAAAACTGAAGACGATGGAATATCAGCCGTATATGAACCTGTAAAATGCAATACCTTCATTACAGAGTGCACCTTTGGGTTACCGGCATTTAAATGGAGAGAGCAACAATTAGTTATGGATGACATCAATCTATGGTGCGCACAAAACCATGCTGATCAGAAAACATCTGTGATCTTTGCCTATTCATTAGGAAAAGCGCAGCGAGTAATCAAACATTTAGACACTTCACAAATGAAGATATACTGTCATGGAGCAGTTTTTAAGATGACTGAAGTCTTGCGGCAGCAAATTGATTTTCCAACAACGCATTTAATCACAAGAGAGACTACTAAAGAAGAAATAGCTGGTAACATTGTCATTGCACCACCAGGAGCTCATGGTACGACATGGATGAGAAAAATGGTTCCTTATGTTACCGCCAGTGCTAGTGGGTGGATGACTTTTAGAGGCGCCAGACGTAGAAAGGCTATAGATAAAGGCTTTGTTCTATCAGATCATTGCGATTGGGATGGATTATTGCAAAGTATAGAAGCAACAGGTTGCGAGAATGTAATTACCACTCATGGTTATCAAGAAATCTTTGCTAGGTTTTTAAGAGAAGAAAAAGGACTTAACGCCATCAGCGAAAAAACACAATATGAAGGTGAAGTACTAGACGATAAAGAAAGTGAAGAGCCTAAAGTAGAAAATGAAAATATTGAACTTTCCATCTCAGACTCAAATTCAAAGAAAGCTCTATGAAAGAATTTGCAGAACTGATAAGAACCATAGATGGTACAAATAAAACGACTCTTAAAGTCGCGGCACTAACTGATTATTTTAAAAGCGCAAGCGATGAAGATAAATTATGGACTATAGCGATACTGTCACATAGAAGACCTAAAAGACCAGTAAATACGACACTCATGCGAGAATGGGCTACACAAATAAGCGGTATACCCATGTGGCTTTTTGAAGAAAGTTATCATATTGTAGGTGATCTGGCAGAAACGATTGCATTAATACTTCCTACTGTAAACGAGTCCAGCGACAAAAGTCTTTCTGAGATCATTCATGAAATAATCGATTTACGCTCAAAAGATGAACTCGATAAACGCAATTATCTTCAAGAGAACTGGCTGCAACTTAACTATTATGAACGCTTTGTTTTTAATAAGATTCTTACAGGTGGTTTTAGAATAGGAGTTTCTCAAAAATTAATGACTAGAGCATTAGCAAATGCTACTGGAATAGATAAAGACATTCTTGCGCATAAATTAATGGGCAGCTGGACTGGAGAAAACACTACTTTTCAAGAACTGGTTTATGAAGATAATGAAGTTGCCATGCGCGGTAAGCCCTATCCGTTTTATCTCGCTTATGCTATTGAAGGAGAAGTAAACGAATTAGGAGATGTATCTCAATGGAGTGCAGAACATAAATGGGATGGAATACGTTCACAAACCATTATAAGAAGCGATGAAATCTTTGTTTGGTCACGTGGTGAAGAATTAGTGACCGATAAATATCCAGAGTTTCAAAAGTTCCTAGAAGTAATTCCTAACGGTACCGTAATTGATGGTGAGATTTTACCTTTTAAAGATGGCGTCATTATGAATTTCAATGACCTTCAAACCAGAATAGGTCGCAAAACCGTAGGGAAAAAGTTATTGAAAGACGTTCCTGTCGTAATAGTCGCTTATGATTTACTAGAATGGAAAGGAGAAGACTTGAGAGATCAGTCATTTGCAAAACGTAGAGCTATTCTAGATCAACTCGTGTTGGACTTAAATGAAAAGGAAGAAAGCTTACCTCAAGAAGAAAAAACGCCATTACTGTTATCTGAAACGATGACTTTTGATTCTTGGGAGGAAATGTCGACTGAGCGTGATCTGGCCAGAGAAAAACGGTCAGAAGGTTTGATGATCAAACGTAAAGATAGTCCCTATCTTGTAGGTCGTAAAAAAGGAGACTGGTGGAAATGGAAGACCGATCCGTTTTCTGTTGACGCTGTACTCACCTATGCGATGAGAGGTCATGGAAGAAGAGCAAATCTATTTACCGATTATACGTTTGGCCTTTGGCAAGATGGCGAGCTAGTAACTTTTGCAAAAGCATATTCTGGACTTACTGATGCCGAATTTCGTAAAGTCGATGCATGGATCAAGAAAAATACTTTAGAACGATTTGGTCCAGTGCGATCTGTTACACCACAACATGTTTTTGAAATCGCCTTTGAAGGAATTGCACCTAGCAAAAGACATAAATCTGGTGTTGCGACTCGTTTCCCTAGAATAGTAAGATGGCGACAGGATAAACCTATGGAGGAAGCAAACACTCTAGACGATTTGAAGGCGTTGATGCCATAAACTAATACCTTTCTATTTTTGCCAAAAGGCAGAAATAAATCTATTGTTTTTGGGAAATAGTTAAAAGATTTCTCTAACTGATTCTTCCCATCAACTCGAGAGAAAAGTCTCTTAACTGTTTTTTACTTTCTTCACTCAAATCGAGTTCTTCAATAATAGAAAGAGCTTTATCTGTGTAGGATTTAATTTTATCTAATGTAGCCGCTGCTCCACCACTTGCTTCAAAGAAAACTTTTACTATTTCCTTTTTTTCATCGATCTGGTCTTCATTCATTTCTTCGTGATCTAGAGCAAACCACTCTTTCAACTCGAGTGCACAATCTTCATTTTCTATACTTTTAAGGTATAAATATGTTTTTTTATTCTCTCTAATATCACCACCTACTTCTTTTCCAAAAGTTTTTGGATCACCGAATGCATCTAAATAATCATCCATTAATTGAAAAGCAAGGCCTAGATGAATACCATAATCATATATAAGTTTTTGTTCTTGTTCTTTTACACCAGCAATGATAGCACCCATTTGCAAAGCACAGCCTACTAGAACAGATGTTTTTAACTTAATCATATTCAGATACTCTGGAATAGTCACATCATCTCTAGTTTCAAAATCAACATCATACTGTTGACCTTCACATACTTCCAGTGCTGTTTTACTAAAGATTTTATTAAGTTCATAAAATTGCTTTTGATCATAACCTTCAAAAAGACGGTAAGCCATAATCAACATAGCATCGCCAGAAAGTATTCCAGTGTTTACATCCCACTTTTTATGTACAGTTTCTTTCCCGCGACGCAAATCTGCAGCATCCATTATATCATCATGTAATAATGTAAAATTATGAAACACCTCTACCGCAACGGCTGCATTCATGGCATCCTTAACTGTTGCACCGTACATTTTTGCACTCATTAGAGTTAGTAAAGGTCGTAAACGTTTACCACCTAAATCAAGTATATAATGTACTGGGTCGTATAAACCAGCTGGCTCTGTAGCTGTGATTTTAGATTTAAGCTCTTCTAAAAACAACGTTCTAAGGGATATCAATGTATTCATGCGGTAAAAATAACTGTTGCTACTTTCTTTTTTGTAGGAATTCTAAATTGTCTTGTTAAATTATTGTAAAACTTAGGAAACTTTATAAGTTTCTAAAGTTTCCTGACCTTATATTTGCGCCCTTATAAAAATTATGGCAACAATTAAAGATCATATCATAAAAACCTCATTAGATTTATTTCTAACGCTTGGCTTTAAAAGTGTAACGATGGATGAGATCGCCACTAAACTGGGAATGAGCAAGAAAACCTTATACAATCACTTTAAAAATAAAAACCAGCTAGTAGACGTCTCTTCCGTACAGTTGTGCAATTTTGTTTGTAACGGTGTAGATGAGATCGTAGACTCTGAAAATGAAAATGCTATTGAAGAACTGTATACTGTGAAGAAGTTTGTCATGCAACAACTTAAAAGTGATGACGCTTCACCTATTTATCAATTACAAAAATACTATCCAGAAACGCATAAAAAAATTACTGACATGCAGTATGCACACATGGAAAATTGTATAAAGAAAAATGTGACTAGAGGAATAGAAGAAGGCTATTACCGTGATAACATCGATGCAGATTTTATCGCGCGTATGTACTTTATAGGTATGCAAGGCATAAAAAATCCGATCATTTTTCCTGCTGAAAAATATCCTGTTAATGAACTTTATGATCACTATTTAGATTATCATATTAGAGGAATTGTAACTCCTCAAGGACGTAAAATTTTAAACAAAATCACCAATTCAAATCACGATTAAATGAACCATAAATTTTTATATGTATGGGTTTTAAGTGTTCTCGCTTTCGCGAAAGCGTACTCACAACAAGCACCTAAACAAGATTCTTACAGTTTTACACTTGAAGAAGCTGTCTCATTTGGACTGGAGAACAACTACCAAGCCATCAATGCAAAAAGAGATATCGCAAAAGCCTTGAAACAAAAATGGGAAACCACTTCTACTGGATTGCCTCAAATTAACGCAGGAGTTGATTACAACTATAACCTAAGAACACCAGTATTAGTTCTTCCTGCTCAAATTGTTAATCCTGAAGCACCTCTAGGTGAGTTTGCAGCGCTTGCCGCCGCACCGCGACAAACAGCAAATTTAAATGCCACACTTACTCAGCTTATTTTTGATGGCTCTTACATCGTTGCTTTAGAGGCGTCAAAAACATTTTTAGACTTTTCTGAAAATGCAAATAATAAGACAAAACTTGAAGTAAGGAAAGGAATCATCAACGCTTATGGTGGTGTTTTGCTCACACAAGAAAACATTGCTATTATAGAACGTAACCTAGAAACACTTACTAAAAACCTTGATGAAACTACTAAAATCTATCAAAATGGACTAGCAGAAGAAGAAGATGTAGAGCAATTGAAGATTACAAAATCTCAATTATTAAACCAGTTGAACAGCGCAAAACGTCAGGAAAGTATTGCTTTAGACATGTTAAAACTAGCTCTAGGAATTGAACTGGATACACCTATTATCCTTACGGAAGATCTTGCAGCTTTGGCGCTTAAAAATATGGACCCTAGCATAACCACAAACTCTCTAGAATTAGAAAAAAATACCGATTTTCAAATAGCTACTAATTTTACAGAACAGCGACGTTTAGAATATAAATTAGAAAGAGCAAAAGCACTTCCTACATTATCAGGTTTTTTGAATTACAGCACGCAGTCTTTTGGAGAAGACTTTGTATTTCTGGATAGAAACAATCCCTGGTTCAGTCAGTCAGTAGCTGGAGTAAGTTTACAGATTCCTATTTTTAGTTCGCTAGGAAGACAGGCACGCACCGATCGCGCAAAAATAGCGTGGGATCAGGCAAAAACAGATCTAGACCGAACCATGCAAGAAATACAATTAAACTATCAAACGGCTTTAAATAATTATCAGATTGCTATCGATAACTATAGTACGAGTAAAGAAAATTTAAATCTTGCAGAGCGTATTGAAAATAAAAATCAAATCAAATTTAGAGAAGGTATTGCCACCAGTTTTGATTTAAGACAGGCGCAAACGCAATTGTATTCTACACAAGCAAATTATTTACAGAGCATGTTTCAAGTGATTACTGAAAAAGCAAACCTAGAAACCATTCTCAACACACCAGAATTTATCAATCAAAATTAATCACACCACAGACTTTTATATCATGAAAAAATTAAGCATATTATTTATAGGACTTGTTCTTCTTACCTCTTGTGGTGGAAATGAACCTACCGTTGATGAGTTAATAGCTACAGGCGATACTAAGGCAATTGCAGCAAAAAAGACCGCGCTTAATACCCAAAAAGCAGAGATAAGCAAATCAATTCAACAAATTGAAGCTTATTTGAAGGAAAATGGTGATCAAGCCATCAATGCTCAAGTGAGTACTATTGTTGTAAAAGATACTTTGTTCAATCACTATATCGAACTTCAAGGTAATGTGGATACAAAACAAAACATCACCATCATGCCAGAAATGGCCGGATTACTGACTCAAGTTTATGTAAAAGAAGGTCAACAGGTAACTGCTGGTCAAGCACTTGCAAAAATAGATGATGGTGGATTATCGCAACAAATACAGCAAATGCAAGTACAGGAGCAATTAGCAAAAACGACTTTTGAACGTCAAAACAGGTTATGGGAACAAAAAATAGGTTCTGAAATACAGTATTTGCAAGCCAAAGCAAATTACGATGGACAGCGCAAGGCGATAAGCTCAATGCAACAAACGCTAGCCAAAACAACGGTAAGAGCTCCGTTTTCTGGAACTATTGATGATGTTATTACAGAACAAGGTAACGTGGTAAGCCCAGGAATGACTCAACTATTTAGACTAGTTTCATTAAAAGATATGTACATCAATGTAGATGTTCCAGAAAATTATTTAACATCTATAAAGGAAGGAACCAAAGTAATGATAGACTTTCCAGTTCTATCAGAAAAGATAGAAAGCTCTATCAGACAAACCAGTAGCTACATTAATCCTGCTAATCGTTCTTTTTCTATAGAAATTCCAGTATCGAGCAAATCTGATAATATAAAACCAAACCTTACTGCTAAGATTAAGATCAACGATTATACCTCTGAGAATGCAATTTTAGTCCCACTTAGTGTTTTAAGTGAGAATCAAAATGGTGAGCAATATGTAATGGTTGTAGAGAAAAGTGATGATGGACTTATTGCAAAACGCAGAACGATTACAACTGGGAAAGCTAGTGGTGATTTTATAGAAATAACTAATGGATTAAAAGAAGGTGATCAAGTTATAACTGCTGGTGCACGTACGGTTAAAGAAGGACAATTAATTGACATTAAAAACGCATAATCATGAGTACTAAAAAGAAAAGTGATAAAGAATTTAAAATCTCTTCATGGGCGATAGATAATTCTACAGTTATTTATGTGATGATGGCGATTATATTCTTTTTAGGCTTAAGTGCTTATAACAGCATGCCTAGAGAAGATTTTCCTGAAATTAAGGAAACTAAGATTTACATCTCTAGCGTCTGGCCTGGTAACACAGCCGAAGATGTGGAGCGTCTGATTACCGATCCATTAGAAGATAAATTAAAAAATATTTCTGGTGTTATCGAAACAGAATCTACATCGCAAGAAGATTATTCCATTATTATTGTGGAATTTGATGAAGATATTGAGGTTGAGGTTGCTAAACAACTGGTAAAGGATGAAGTAGATTCTGAAAGTGCTGGAGAAGACTGGCCTACCTTTAATAACAAACCTGTTACACCTAATGTTTTTAACCTTACTCTAAGTGAGGAAATGCCTATAATGAACATTAACATCAAGGGTGATTACACGGTAAAAAAATTAAAAACCTATGCTGAGTATTTAGAAGATGAAATTGAAGATGTAGAACAAGTAAAACAGGTAGATATACGTGGTGCGCAAGATCTAGAAGTGGAAGTAGCAGTAGACATTTATAAAATGACAGCTGCACAGGTAAGCTTTGATGATATTTTAAACGTGATCCGTGGAGGAAATGCAACCGTAAGTGCTGGAAATTTAAAGTCTAGCGGTCAACGACGTACCATCAGGATTGTAGGAGAAATAGAAAAACCACAAGATTTAGAAAATTTTGTTATTAAGAATGAAAAAGGTCCTATTTACTTAAGAGACGTTGCAAAAGTCACTTTCAAAGAAGAAGATAAAAATACTTTTGCAAGAGAGTATGGTGATCAAGTGGTCATGTTAGATGTAAAAAAACGTTCTGGTAAAAATATGATTGTTGCGGCAGATGCCGTTAGAGAAATCGTGAAAGAATCACAAGAGTCTGGCGCACTACCAGCAGATCTTGATATAACTATTGCTAATGATCTTTCTTCTAAAACACTAAATCAAGTAGATGATTTAGTAAATAATATCATCTTTGGAATCCTACTTGTAGTAGGTGTATTGATGTTTTTCTTAGGTTTTAGAAATGCCTTGTTTGTAGGGTTTGCTATTCCTATGTCTATGTTTATGTCTTTTGCTATCATCAGTCTATTAGGATACACGCTTAATACCATGATTCTTTTTGCCATGATTATGGGATTAGGAATGCTGGTAGATAACGGTATTGTAGTAGTTGAAAACGTATATCGTTTAATGGATGAAGAAGGTTTATCCAGAATAGCTGCAGCAAAAAAAGGAGTTGGCGAAATTGCCGTACCTATTATTATCTCTACCCTTACAACCGTTGCGGCTTTTGTACCATTAGGTTTATGGCCTGGATTGATGGGGCAATTCATGATTTACTTCCCTATCACCTTATCCATAGTTTTAGGTAGTTCTTTATTTGTTGCTATTTTCTTTAACTCTATGTTAGTTTCAAAATTCATGGAAGTAGAGGATCGCAATTTAAGTGTAAAGCAATTGCTATATCTAACCGTTATAATGGGAATCTTAGGAGTCTTTATTCTTATAGTAGGTGGACCGGTAAGTGGTCTAGGTAGTTTAATGTTACTTACCATTATTATGTTTTGGCTATACAAATATGCCATTAAACCATTAACTAGAGGTTTTCAAAAAACGCTTTTAGTATGGTTAGATAGTGGTTACGAATCCTTTTTAAAATTTGCATTAGGTGGTATAAAACCTTACTTATTTATTGCTGGAATGGCGGTAATGTTTGTAGGTGTAATCATGGCTTTCGGTAGTTCTATTGAATCTGGTCGCACAAAAATTGAGTTTTTTCCAGACAATAAGCCCAATCAGATTATTGTATACATAGAATATCCTCAAGGAACATCTATCGAGAAAACAAATCAAATCACTAAAGATATTGAAAGCAAAGTATTAAGCATCATTAATGATGAAGAATACATGGAAGATGATCGCAATTTCCTTGTTGAAAGTGCTGTTTCTCAAGTAGGAATGGGAGCTGGTAATCCTCAAACCGATGGTGGAAGTGCCGCAGAAATGCCTCATAAAGGAAAAATTACGGCAAGTATGCGTGAATACAAATTCCGTAATGGAAAAGATAGTGAGGTACTGCGTAAAAAAGTACAAGAAGGACTAGCAGGTGTTTATCCTGGTGTTTCTATATCAGTAGAAAAAGATGCTGCCGGACCACCACAAGGATATCCTGTAAATATAGAATTAGAAGGAAAAGACTATGGAGAATTAATCGTTACTGCAGAGCAAATGGTTAAATACCTCAACTCTCGTAATGTTGCAGGTGTTGACCAGTTAAAAGTAGACGTAAACAGAAGCAAACCATCTATGCTGGTTAATGTTGATAGACAAAAAGCTGGAGAATTAGGAGTAAGCAATAGTCAGGTAGGAATGCAATTAAGGCGTGCTGTTTTTGGAGAAAAAGCAGGTATTTATAAAAACGATGGTGAAGATTACGATATCAACATACGTTTTAATGAAGAACAACGCTATGATCGTAGTGCGATTTTCAATCAGCGTATAACTTTTAGAGATATGGCTACCGGCCAAATCAAGGAGATACCTGTAAGTGCTATTGCAGAACAAAAAAACACCTCTAGTTTTAGTGCTATAAAGCATAAAGACTCTAAACGTGTTGTAACCGTATACTCTGCACTGAAACCAGGATTTACAGACGCAGGAGCAGTAGTGAAAGATATTCAAAATGAAATGCTCAGCTTTGATACTCCATCTGATATCAAGATAGATTACACTGGACAAATTGAAGAACAAGAAAAAGAAATGGCCTTCTTAATGAGTGCTTTATTCGGCGGCCTAGGATTAATCTTTCTTATTTTAATATTTCAGTTTGGTTCTATTTCAAAGCCAGCGATTATCATGATTGCTATTTTCTTAAGTTTTATAGGTGTATTCTTAGGTATTATCGCAACAGGTGATTCATTTGTTATTTTAATGACTATGATGGGAATAATATCCTTGGCCGGTATTGTAGTTAATAATGGTGTGGTATTGATTGATTACATTGATATTCTCAAATTACGTCGTCGTGAAGAATTAGAACTTGAAGACGAAGATATTTTAAGTAAAGAAGACATGTTTAAAGCCATTGTAAAAGGTGGAAAAGCACGTTTACGACCAGTAATTCTAACGGCAATAACAACCGTTCTAGGTTTGATACCACTTGCAATAGGTTTGAACATCAACTTCTTTACCTTATTTAGTGAGTTAGATCCTAAGATATTTATAGGTGGAGATAATGTAATATTTTGGGGACCACTTGCCTGGACCGTAATTTACGGATTGATCTTTGCCACCTTCTTAACGCTAATTATTGTACCTATTTTACTGTATATGGTACACAGACTTAAATTGCGCTGGAGAAGATTTAGAGCACCTCAAAAAGTAGAAAATGAAGAGACTTCTTCTGGTTCTAATGAAGATTATAAAGAAGAAGTAGCTTAATATTCTTAGATTGTATTGATTATTCAAGCCCTTTTCATTTGAGAAGGGCTTTTTTATTATAAAATGTTTTAAAATCGATACTTCACCTTCATCAATAAATATCTAGGCAACAAACGATAAGATACTGTTGAGGAAGAAACATCGTTTATAGAACTGGTTCTAAACTGCTCGGTATTGGTCAAGTTTCTTGCCATAAGTGAGAATGAAAACGGACTGTCTTTTATATTGTATCGCGCATCGAGATCTAAGAAATAATAAGTATTATCGCCATCATTAATATTACCGAAGAAATAACGCTCTGACTTAATTTGCATATCAATTTGTTCGCTAAACACAAAAGATAAATCTAAAAACGAAGTGTTATCTACAAAACTGTTTGCAATACCAGAGCTTTCTACCTCATTCCAGCGCCAGCTCGTACCTATGTGATAATTAAAAATACCGTCAAAGGCAGATCGCATTTCCAGTCCAAGATTATAGTTAGTACTTTCTATTTCTCGCAAGTTTGAATTATTGATAATATTTTTAAAATTACTTTCTGAATAGCCTGCTTTAAGCTTTAAATTTGAACTCAATACGCCAAAATAATAATCCATATTTGCATTTACACTGATGTTGTCTCGGTCTTCAATAACTATTTTATCCGTTTGTGAAAAATTGGGTTGTAGTAAGGAGTTAGTAGAGAAAAAATCATGATCTGTTCTATAACTTGCCGTTAAACTCGCAAAAAATTGATCACTCCAGTTGCCTAATTGGTAATTGAAATTAATAGAACTGGCTTCTAACTGATTAAAATCTCCAGCACCTCTATTTAAAGAACGGAAACTGGTCAACACATATTGATCGTACACATCTAGAATACCAGCATTAGTGGTGTTGTGCGATGCGCCCAGTCCTATTCTGTTCTTTTTATTGATTTTATAGTTGGCATTTAAACTAGGATTGATAAAAAACGGCTGTTGAGAATCAGAGCTTCCAGACTGTTCTAGAGAATTGAACAATTGATGCGCATCTATCGCACCAGTTAATTTCAACTCTTTCCATTTATAGAGATACGATACTTTTGCATAGAGATCGTTCACTCCATATCTCGTATCATTTTCATAACCTCGTGGTGGCGTTATAATGTTTCCGCTTTCGCGAAAGCGTAACTCATTTCCTAATCTATCCTCACGGTATTCATTACCTAGTTGCAACTCTAGCAAGTGACCGTTTTCTTTGCGGTCTAGATAATGAGCGTTAAAACCTGCATAGGTCATGCTGTTTTCTATATTCTGAAAAACCGACTGCGGTTGTGGGCTCGTATTGAACAAATCCTGAAAAAAGTACTGGTTTACGTCATAATTTTGAGGCGATTTCTCGTCTATAAATCTACCTGTGAGCAATAGCACGCGCTGCTCATCAAATCTGTTGGTATAAGTGGTTATGTGATCCAGTCGTTGCGTGGCAGTCGTGAGTGACTCTACGGTTGAGATGTCGTTAAATTGCAGGTTAGAACCAGCATCGTTAGAGCGATCGCTGTAAGAAGTGATGGATTCTATACTAGAGGTTTTGGACAAGTCATAATTGAGCTGGAATTTTCCAAAACCTGTAAAATACCTGTTGCGCAACAGATAGTCCTCTGTATTGGTAAAGTTGGTGCCTTGTGCAAAAAAGCTGCTGGTACTGTTTCTAAAAAAATCTTTTTCATCCCAATTGAAAAAGCCTAAGGTTTTAATTTTAAGTTTCTCGGTAGTATTAAAAATAGCGTTCAAAGAAAGTAACTCTGCATTATTAAAATTAGAACGGCTGGCTTTAAAGTTATAGAGCCCGGCCTCTAGGTTTTGTAAATTGCTTACTTGCTCGCCATCGCCCACACGACCAGGTTCTCCATAACGCATAGGACTTATAAGATTGCCTATATCGCCAGTAGCGTCCTGACCGGTAGAGTTGGCATTTCCTAAAAAGTAAAATTTATTCTTTTTACCAAAACTCATTAGATTAAAACGACCTTCATAAAAAGAATCTCCTTCTAGATCCTGGCCGATCTCTACATTACCAAACCACTGCCGTTTTGCATCTTCATCTAGGGTAAGATTGAGCGCCACTTTATCACTTTCTTCTACACCTTTAAGGAGTTTATTGTTGGAATAATGCTGTAGTATCTCAATTTTATTGAGTGGTTTTGCAGGCATGTTTTTGGTTAGAATTTTATAGCCTTTTTCAAAGAAGTCATCTCCTTCTACCATGACTTTTTCTACCTCTTGATTGCCTATTTTAATGGTTCCATCACTTTCTACGGTAAGACCAGGGATTTTTTTAAGTAGGTCTTCTACCACTTCTTCATTGCCTTGCATAAAGGCTTTGGCATCTATAATTATCGTATCTTTTTTGATGCGTATGGGCAAGTCTGCATTTACAATGATCTCATTAAGCTCCAGTTGTTGCTCTTGCATGGTGAAATTAATGGTCATTTCTTCCTTAACATCTGTAATGGTAATATTAACAGGTGCGGCTTTATAAGATAAAGAAGAAATAGTAAGAAAGTGTGCGCCTGTATTTTCTGGCTGTATTTTATAAAAACCCAATTTATCAGTTTGAGTAAAAGCTACAATACTGCTGTCTTGAGCCGTTTTAAGAATTACCGTAGCAAAAGCAACAGGCTCTTTTAATTCATTAACCGCCGTGCCAGATATTTGTGCATTGAGTAAAAAGCATGTGAAAAATAGAAAAAGACCTGTTAGGGTCTTTTTCTTGATATTATAAATAAAGTTATGTTTATTTTTTTTCTTCATCATATTCTTTCTCCCATTCGTAGATTGTTTCAATACTATTCCGAGTGAAGGTAGTTGTAGTATTTGAATAAGCTTTTGGTAATCTAGAAACACTTACCTTACTTGCTTCTTTCCTCAGATTTTGTTTATATTCAACAAATTCCCTTAAAGTCATATTTGTACAATCCTCGCAAATAGGTGGAATAGGAAACTTTTCATCAACAGTCGTAATCTTAGTTGCAATCCATGACTTTTTGTAATTATCTCCTATAGAATTCAAGGTTAAGATTAAACCTGGGAGACCTTTAAACTTAAATGGCCCGAAAGTTATAGGGATTTCTGGGGTGAACCATGCTTCATAATCTCTTCCCCTAAAATGTGTAGTTGCCATATTACAGGTATATCCATTTATTTGCTTGGATTTATTTTTATCAATCGTCCAATTTATATCTGGAACTGAATCGGTAATCAATCTTCTCTCGTCTTTATATTTTAATTGATAAAGAATTGTTTGACTTTCTTTGTTTTGATAAAACTCTATTTTACTTAGTTTTATCTTTTTCTGTACCAAAGTTATTTCCGTACCTTCTACTCTATCTTTTGCATTATTTAATCCTGCATAGGGTTCATTATAATAATAAGAAGAATTAGAATTTGCAATTAAGGTTTCTTGCTTCTGATAACTAGTCGTAGTAAAAGTATAATTGACTTTGATATTTTGCGAAAAACATAAAAAGGGGAAAATAAAAATTATAGACTTCATATAATAATTATAAAATTATAGATTATCTGATTAAAATTTTAGAACCCCTAATTCATATGCTCTACCAATGAATGAAGCTATACTGTTACAAGCGGCTCTATCAGCTGCTGTAGTATAATGTATTCGTGTTTGTGTAACTTCGTTACCTTCTTCATCAATACTTGTTCTTTGAATTACAACAGTGCAGTCTCCTTGAGGTGATGTTAACTCTTTTTTAACAAACCCACTACTCAACATAAATACTCCAGCCAGTGCTGCAAAAACTAATTTTCTCATAATAAAATATTTTAAATGATTAATATGAGTTAAAGAAACTAAGAAACTAAGAAACTAAGAAAAATCCTAATTTAATTTTGAGTATTTTATTTTTTAACAGTTTTATTGTCAGTTTTTTATCTTTTAATCTACTCGCATACTTTGAATACTACTGTCTTGTATTGTTTTAAGAATTACAGTGGCAAAAGCGACAGGTTCTTATAATTCATTTACCGCAGTACCAGATATTTGCGCATTGAGAATAAAGCATATAGAAAATAGAAAAAGACCCTAACAGGTCTTTTTCTTTAAATTTGATAAGCTTTGAAATTTACTTTTTTTCATCTTTTAATTCCCATTCAAATACCTTTTCAATTCCAGTCCTCTTAAATTCAACTTTTGTTTTATTAAATTCAGTTGGTAATCTAGAAATAGTTCGCCTACTTCGAGTTTTATTTTTTAAATCACGTTTACTGATAAAGTCCTCGAAGGATATAACTTCTGTATATTTACTCTTATCTAAATTTAAAACATTTGTTTTACTTTCTATAATTTCAATTTGCTTAAGTGTCCAAGATCTAAAGCCTATCATTTTTTCAGTGTACAAAGAAATAATTAAACCTGGAAGTCCATTAAATTTCCAAGGCCCAAAGGAAGTCGATATTTCTTCATTATAATATGCGGTAATAAAAGTACCACGAAAAATTGTTGTTGCCTTTTTACAAACAAAATCTCCAATCAATTTTTTTTCATCAGTTAAATACCAAATAATATCAGGGATCGAGTCTCTTACTAAAATAGCATTTCTCTCAAAAAACAAAATATTATCAGTATTCTTAAAGTATCTACTTGATGCATATGTATTACCTTTATTATCAGGAATGTTCTGAATATTAGTTCTATACACTGATGCAGTATCATTAAAAATCAATGTCTCAAGTTTTAAACCTTGACTATTTTCAACCTGATATGAAATTTTATAAACCTTATCTTGAGAATTTGATAAAAATGTATTGATTGTAAATAGAAATATGAGCAAAGTTCTCATAATCTTATTATCCATAAATTGCTTGAAATAAAGATACCCAGCGTCTAAAACCTGTATTAGCAATTTCGCAAGCGCGTTCATCAACTGTTCTTGTAATTTGACTGTAGACAGCGGTATCAGTGATTTCTCCATCCTCATCATATAAATGCACTTCGGCTGTTAAAAGACAAAATATATCATCCTCCACTTTAATTTGATCGTCACTGGTAGTAAATCCGCTACTCAACATAAATACTCCAGCCAGTCCTGCAAAAACTAATTTTCTCATAATAAAATGTTTTAATTTATTAATATGAGTACTAAGAAACTAAGAAACTAAGAAACTAAGAAAAATCCTAATTTAATTTTGAGTATTTTGTTTTTTAACAGTTTTCTTGTTGTTTTTTTACTGTAAGCTTTAACGGTGTCGCTGTAATGCTAGTGTCTTGCGTGGTTTTAAAAAATAAGTTTGCGTATGCTGCTCTTTCAAGTTGTTTATCTCCCATTGAGCCAGATATTTACAAACTAAGTGCAAGGAAGGTAAAAAACAGAAAAAGACCCTAACAGGTCTTTTTCTTGTTAATGTAAATAAAGTTAAGTTTACTTTTTTTCATTTTTTAATTCCCATTCATAAATAAGCTCTAAAGAATGAGTGTGATTTTGTGTGACTACCTCAGAACTAACAAAGCCATTATTATCATTAGATTTATTATATTCTTTAATTTTAGTCTTCATTCTTGATTCAACTACCTTTAATCTCTGTTTGCTATCTTTTTCAACACATTTGATTTGATTTTCTAAATCAAATATTTTCATTTTATTAAAAGGTACATCAAAATTACTCACATTATAATCTATCAGTGTATTAATAGATTCGGCTTTATAAATGAAAGTTCCATCTGTAGATTTAGCTTCTAATATTAAACCTGGCAAACCTACTATTTTATAAGGACCTATAGGAGTAGAAATTTCAGTCGTATAAAAGGCGATAATAGCTCTACCTCGATAATTTCCAATCGCTTTTTTGCACTTTAAACCCAAAATAACTTTTTCTGCATCGATAATTTCCCATTTAATGATTGGTAAATTATCCACAATAATTGATTTTTTTCCTGTTTTACAAGATTTTCTCATGCTATACTGGGTATTTTCATAGATGTTCCCGATAGTATATGGATCTAATACATTTTCTCTAAAGCCTATAATCTTATATTGCCAAGAGGAAGTACTCTCATTCACAATATTTTGGTACCGGTATAAAGAATCATTAAAAATAAGTTGGATATTAACATTTGTAGAAAAAGTTTTGGTTGAAGTACCTTCACTACTTAATTTATATTGAACTTCTAATGTCTTTTTCTGTGCTGATAGCGAGTAAAAAAAAGTGCAAAAAATTAAACAAAAAATTATTTTCAAACTCATTGATTTATAATTGTTTTAATCTATAATGCTTGCCTTAGGTCTCTGATTTAATTCTGAGGTCTTGCAGGTTAAATCATCCCATACAAAGCTATTAAAATCTACAGATTCAGAAAATAACTCATAAGCTCCTTGAGCATCGTAATAGAAATTTATTGAATGACAAGCACACAACTCAAAAGTATCTTCAATAGAAAGTATGTCGTTTCTGTCTATACTTAAAAACCCACTACTCCACATAAATACACCAGCAAGTGCTGCAAAAACTAATTTTCTCATAATAAACTATTTTAATTGATTCATACAGAGCATTCAGGAACTAAGAAAAATCCTAATTTAATTTTGAGTATTTTATTTTTTAACAGTTTTATTGTCAGTTTTTTATCTTTTAATCTACTCGCATACTTTGAATACTACTGTCTTGTATTGTTTTAAGAATTACAGTGGCAAAAGCGACAGGTTCTTTTACTTCATTTACCTCATTACCAGATATTTGTGCGTTAACTATCAAGCATAGTAAAAATAGAAAAAGACCGGTTAGGGTCTTTTTCTAAATATTTAATAGGCGTTTCAAACTATTGGCTATTATCATCTAACTGCCATTCGTAAAATAATTCTAATAGATTCCGATCATTTGACACAATGTCTACAGTTGTTGAATTATCTCCATTCTGTTTACGTTTATTCTGATATTTTAGCTTAATTTGTTTAGCTAACTTACCTCGAAAATCATCATAATCTTTAAGCCAATCCCTCATTGTAGTTAAATCTCCAAATTCAAATGATTCAAAATAAGTAAATCGTTCTGGACGCGTTACCTTATCAATTCTAAGAACTTGAAAAGTGAAATTACGATCTCTAGATTGAGCGAATATTATTGCCCCAGGCAAACCATTCAAATTGTTGGGACCAATAGTGATCGGTATTTCTGTAGTAAAGAAAGCATCAATTACTCTTCCTCTATAATTACCAGTTCCTTTGCTACATTTATATCCTCCTATACTTTTTACTTCATTGGTAATTATCCAATTAATATCCGGCAAACTGTCAACAACATTATAATTCTTATATGGAAATGTTGTAAGATTAAAATCTACTTTACCGTCAATTTCCCCTATATGATAATCATATTCGAGCTTACTTGGATTCCTATCATAATCTCCAGTTATAAAATCTTTTGGTCCTTCTATACCTGCTACATGCTCGTAGCGATACGTCGAAGAATCGATATTCAGAATGTACTTGTCAACAGTCTTAGTTCCTGAAGATGAAATTCTGGTTACAGAGTAATCTAATTGATAAACTTCATTATCTTGACCATGAGCAAAAGCGGTTGTAGAAATTAAAATAAAAATAAAACTTCTCAACATCCCGATTCAGCTGCGTGTAGTTCTTCTACCGATCTTGCGTTTAACATGCCTGATGAATTCACGCAATCACTAGTATCATAACTTCCTTCACCACCAGTTAAATTACTACACGCCTGTGATCCGTTTGTATAAGACCTTAAGGTTAAATCCATATACCTAGGAGGATTGTTTCCTATTTGGACAGATATAGTTTCAAGACACGAACAGTTGCAGCCAAAGTTTACATCAACCTTTTCTATTTTTGGTATTGTAAACCCACTACTCAACATAAATACTCCAGCAAGTGCTGCAAAAACTAATTTTCTCATAATAAAATGTTTTAATTGATTAAAATTAGAGCACTAAGAAACTAAGAAACTAAGAAAGATCCTAATTTTCAATGAGTTATTTTATTTTATAACAGTTTTATTGTTCTTTTTTTATCATTTAATGTACTTGCATACTTTCAAAACTACTGTCTTGAGCTGTTTTAAGAATTACCGTAGCAAAGGCTACTGGTTCTTGTAACTCATTTACCGCAGTACCAGATATTTGCGCATTACCTATAAAGCAGGTAAAAAATAGAAAAAGACCTGTTAGGGTCTTTTTCTTAATAATTTGAATAAAATTAAATCTATTTTTTTTCTTCATCAACTAATTGCCATTCGTAAAATAATTCTAAAGAAGTACTCAGATTGGAAACTTTAGCTGTTGAAGCTTCAGATTCTGAGCCTTCATTCCTGATTTTTTCGCTAAACTGCATTTTCAATTTTTTCAATCTCTTACTTAATTTTTCATTTTTCTCTTTTAAGTATGACCGCAGTGACGTAGTTGCTCCAAAATTAAAACTATCAAATTTAATGAAACTGTCTGGTCTCTCGATTTTTTCGATCTTAGTAGCTATAAAACTAAATTCACCATCATGACTTTTTGCATATATAATGGCGCCAGGTAATCCATTTAAATTATTTGGACCTATCGCAATTGGTATATCTGGTGTGAAGAATGCCTCAATATTTCTACCACGATAATTCCCAACAGCTTTATCGCATACATATTTACCGATTTTTTGTTTCTCATTTAAAATTTTCCATTTAATCTCAGGTAATGTATCGACTATATTATACTCAGTCTTTTTGCTACCATCATTAGTTAAATGGAAATCTATTCTATCTTTTATAGATCCAATATGATAGGAATAAAAACGCTCGAAGTATTCTTGTTCCATTTTTTTAAATTGAGGATTAGAATTTTCCTGTTTTAAAAATTCATATTTGTAAGTCTCTTCATCTATTAATAGCTGGTATTTTTTGATCACCGAATTAACTAAAGAAGGATGATTGAATTTTACATCATATTTTATCGATAAAACTTTATCTCCATTAGGATTCTGTGCATTTCCAGCAAATACAATTAATAAAAAAATAAATTTCGTTAACATCCTCCACCATTTTGAGCTTCTTGGAATGTTTCTGCATTAGGAGCATTTAACATTCCCGATGTGTTTTGACAATCTTCTGTATCAAAACTACCCATACCTTGAGTTTGACTAGTACAACTCTGTGCCGATCGAGCGAAAAATTCAAATTCAATAAGTTCGCCACCAATGAATGCTATAAAATAACAAGCACATTCACATGATAAATCTTCATCGTAATTTTCATCTTCAATCTTTAATGAACTTGTCGTAAACCCACTACTCAACATAAATACTCCAGCTAGTGCTGCAAAAACTAATTTTCTCATAATAAAATGTTTTAATTGATTAATATGAGTTAAAGAAACTAAGAAAAGTCCTAATTTAATTTTGAGTATTTTATTTTTTAACAGTTTTGTTTTCAGTTTTTTAAATAGCAAACAAGCATGAGAATATATTTTTAATTTAAGTGCAAGTTCCTCTTCCAACGTGCATCTTGCAAAGTTTTCTATATTTTCCTCGCTTTCGCGAAAGCGAAACATGCACAAAATCTTCACCATAAAAAAAGCCAGTTCTTGTGAACTGGCTTTTAAAATATCTAATGGAACTATTTACTTGATTTTTGAAGGAGAACGACTGGCATCAAACTCTCTATAATACTGCTCTACTATCTGGATGGTTTCATTCATCAAATCTCTAGTTTCTAAAAGTAAACTAAAGTAAAGTGTCGTATTCTTAGGCGATTCCTCGTCGTTTTTAGTACGTTTTACTTGCTTATCAATCTTTTCATCGACTAGGTTGATCAGCTCTCTTTTTTCTAAAATGATTGATTCCAGACTATTGAAATCCTTAGTGCTAAAAATCTCTTGAGCATCATTAAAGATCTCATGAATACGTAAAATAATCTCTTTTAAATCCTTAATCTGATTAAATTTAAGGCTCTTATGATTATTACTTATGTGCGTTGTACTAGCCTTAGAGATATAATCTAGTGACTGGGATACATCTTGAAGATTACCTAATACATCAATATAAAACTTACTTGCTCCTAGATTTTGTTCATCGAGGTTTTTAATAAAGAAAAAGATGTTGTTACGTAAGTCATCTATCTCGCCTGCTAGTTTTTTACTCTCTTTCTTTGACGTTTTTAATATGGAAAGGTCTTGTGCTATCAGACCATCTAAAGTATTCTTATAGATGCGTTTAGAACGTTTAAAAACAGTAGCTACATTATCAGAACTTTCTTCTATAATTCCTTGTATAGTTTTACTTTCTGATTTTTGTAGTTTTTCTGTCTCTTCTTGCTTTTTCTGTGATTTCTTATGCCCTAAAAAACTGCGTATAATTAAGAGAACAGCAAGGGTTACAAGAGCTACGACTGCATACATTTTTCCAACATAGATTATGTAAGCAAAAAGAGCCGCAGCAGTAAATGCACTAAAAGCGGTAAAGAACCAACCACCTATTACATTTAATACTCCTGCAATTCTATACACAGCACTTTCTGTTCCCCATGCTCTATCTGCCAGTGAGGTTCCCATCGCTACCATGAAAGTTACATAAGTCGTAGAAAGAGGCAATTTATATGATGTGGCAATAGAAATCAATACACTTGCTACCATTAAGTTTACAGAAGCTCGCACATAATCAAATGCAGGCTTATCAGTATGTTTAGGCACCACAGCGACTTCTGGTGCTTTCTCAAATCTAGAACTGATATAATCTGCTGTTTTTTCTGGAACAATACGTTGCACACCTTCTGCAAGGATAAGTGAATAGCGAACTAAAAATCTAGAAAGAAGATTA
Organism: Nonlabens sp.; assembly: GCF_965657255.1. Classification (NCBI taxonomy): domain Bacteria; kingdom Pseudomonadati; phylum Bacteroidota; class Flavobacteriia; order Flavobacteriales; family Flavobacteriaceae; genus Nonlabens; species Nonlabens sp. Next base: position 29,764 of record NZ_CBFHNM010000005.1, on the reverse strand, counting down.
GATTGAAAACGCTCTGAACCAGAATCCTGTCGTGCCAAATCTACTGAAGTTTTTACAACCGCTTGTGCTTTTGAAGAAAACCATAGCGTTGCTACCATAATCAAACCAGCAGCGACCAGCAACCATTTATTTGAAGGTAACTTTTCACTTAAAAAGCTCATGTTAATCTCACTTGCTAGAAGTCCAGTACCTTCTGCATATTCCCATGCTTGATAAGCACCTATAGGAACACCTATAAAGTTTACTAAATCATTTCCTGCAAATGCCATGGCAAGACCAAAAGTACCTGATATGATAATGAGTTTATAGATATCCCATTTGATGACCATCACATAAACAAAGCTTAAAATAGTCCAAAATAAAAAGGCTACTCCTATAAATGTATACACATTTGTTGCGGCAAGAAAGTCTGTTACGAGACCTAAATCTGCTCCTTTAAGACCTTTAAATACTATAAAGTAAAATAAACTGGTCAATGACACACCACCAAAAAGAGCCGCTAGGTAATTAGGTCTTTTCTTATAGTCAAAGGTGAGTAACAGCCTCGATAAAAACTGCACGATCCCACCTATAATAAAGGCTATGACCACAGATAGTAAAATACCTTGTATAATCTCTAATGCCGTATCTGTAGCGATATATTTACCTAGATCTAAAAAGCTCTCGCCGTTATTTTCACTAATTTTTATAAGTGACATACATACCGCAGCACCTAAAAGTTCAAAAACGATAGAAACGGTGGTAGATGTAGGTAATCCTATACTATTGAAAAAGTCTAGCAGTAGAATATCTGTAATCATTACTGCCATGAAAATAATCATGACCTCATCAAAAAAGAATTCTCCAGGATTAAAAATACCTTTACGCGCCACTTCCATCATACCGCTAGAAGATATCGCGCCAAAGGCAATACCAACACTAGCAATAATCATAATAGTCTTAAAACTAATCGCTTTAGAACCTATCGCACTATTTAAAAAGTTAACGGCATCGTTGCTTACTCCTACTACAAGATCTGTAATAGCAAGACCTGCAAGGATGATAAGCATGTAAATATAAATATCAGACATTTACTTCGTTTTTATTCAGTCTGCAAAAGTCGGTTATACCGATAGATTAAATGTTATGCTACTGTTATTAATCGTGTTGTTACTGATGATTATCTCGCTTTCGCGAAAGCGGAAACTATTCCAACTATGAAACACAAAAAAGGCTACTCGTTAGAATAGCCTTTTTAAATTTTATATAAATTAAAATTAGAAATTATATCCAGTCCAAGCAAACAACGAAGAGTCTGTACCTGTATTTGTTGTAGTAACCGTTACTGTTGCTCCTGGAGCATTTTTGATATCTGTACCATCTGCAGTACCGTTTGCAGTAGCATTTACTACAGTTCCAGCAGTAGAATCGCCTCTTGAATCTTCTAAATCAATGAAGTCTGAAGCAGTCGCTGTACCAAATGTACCTGCTAGTGCATTGTTGATGGTAGCTGTTGCCCCACGACGTACTTTAATTAAATCAGAGAAATCTACCGCATTACCTTGATTTACAATTGTAACGTTATTTACAGTAAATACAGACTGCGTATTATCAGATGGTGAATTACCGTCTAGATTACCATCTGCTTCAATACCTCTAGGGTCTGAAGTCACTGCAACATAATTTGCCTCACGTATTCCATAAAGATTGGTAAGTGTACCTCTATAACCTTGTGTTACATCAAACATGTCATCTTTTGCATTCAGTACAAAGATGTTAGATGCGTTTACTGATCCACCGAAAAACTCGATAGCATCATCATCGCCATTTGCAATGTAGATATTAGATAACGTAGTTCCAGAACCTACACCATTAAGAGTAAGGCCATTATGTTCTGCATCACCATCGATACGAGCTCCTGTATACTCGATAACGACATAATTTAAGATTCCAGAATCTTCTGTATCATTATTACCACCGAATAATAAACCTGCATTTACTTCTGTACCAGCTTCATTTTGACCTTGTGGATTCTGACCAGAAATCCATGCATTACCATTAATGATAATTCCACCCCAAGCGGCTGGTACTCTTGATGAACTAGTAAATCTAATAGGTGCAGCAGCTGTTCCATTTGCAACAATGCGTCCACCTCTTTCTACTAATAAATAAACGTCTGTTCCACCTGCTGTTGCGGAGATTGTAGTTCCTGCCTCGATAGTTAATGTAGCACCACTTTTAATGAACATAGGCCCATTAAGTACATAAGCATTACCAGCAGTTAAAGTTCTATTTTCTTGTACGTTTCCTGCAAGATTTAATGAATCTTCTGTTCCTTCTCCTATGATAGTAATATCATCTGTTTCACAAGATGTTATTGCTATTGATGCAACTGCAATTAAGGATAAAATTAATTTTTTCATTTTGTTTTCTTTAAGTTGTTTTTTGATTTCGTTTGTTGTCACAAATTAACATCGTAATAATACGATAAAGGTTATCTAAATATTACGAAACCTTTAAAACTTATAGCTGTATCCTAAGCTTATGTCAACTCCTCGTTTATAATTACTTAATACAACGTTACCATCTATCCCATCTCTTTCTAGTCTATATTCTGGATTGAGAAGGTTTCTAGCTTTAAGCGATAGTTTACCGTTTTCTCCCATAGTGATTGAACTTACTAGGTCTAGCGTAGGAACTCCTATCTCTTTTATGTTTTCAAAACCACGAGTACCTACAGAGAAAACACGTTCTGTAAAGTAATTAAGAACAATAGCGGTATTCAAATTACTCTTATTGATAAAAGTATTGTAATTCACATCTAGGTTCAATAAAACTGGAGCAGCTCCTTGAAGCTGTGTGGTAGTTTCTGTAAATTGTGCTAATGGATCATTCAATTCTTGATTACTATAAATGTAAGAAGCATTAAAACCTAAAGCTACTTTAGTCTCTCGACTCATTTCTAGACCTGCTTCAGATAATTCTCTAGTAAAAATATCCTTACGCAACTCAAGCTCTGCTCCTAGAACTGTTGCTTTATCTCCTACATTTAAATAAGTAAGCGTATTACCACCACTAGGTATTTCTGTACGAGCAATAGGATTTTGAATATTCTTATAAAAACCAGTTATGGAGATCAATTCACCTCTGGATGGATAAAACTCATAAGCAAGGTCTATGTTAGTAACGTCAGATAATTGTAAGTCTGGATTACCTTGTGTATTTAAACCACCAGGTATATTGTTTCTAAACGGCGCAATTTCTTTGAATTGAGGTGAAACATATGTCCTACTAGCTCCTAACCTAAAAATATTGTCTTCGTTTAAAGAATATTTTAATCCCAGACTAGGTAAGAATAAATTCTCATCTATTCTCGAGATACCATCGGTTGCACTTCTAGCAATGTTAGTATCATACTCTACTTCCATATTGAACTTTTCAAATCGCATACCAGCTGTCAGTAAAAATTTATCTGAAAAAGCTTTTACATAATTTCCCTGACCAGCAAAAATGGTTTTATCACCTATATAGTAGAATGGATTGAAAGCTTGTGGATTAATGGCACTACCTCTACCAGTTTCTAGCCTAAAATTACCAGCAATTAGCGATGGCTGATTATAAATGGCATCTGTATCATTTATATCTACCGCTATACGAGTATCAAATGTGTGGTTAAAAATGGTCGCTTGAAAAATATGGTGCGTCCATCGTATATCACCACCTACAGTAAAATAATGAGGTCTTTCATTCTCTTCACTTTTATTTAGATTGTACTTTAAAGAAGCGTTGGCATTCCAGTCGTTCTCTTGGATTTTACTGAAAAACCTTTGATTGTTACCACCAGAATCTATGTTAGGAGAATAAAATCCGTCTCTAAAAAGATATTCAAAATTTCTTCTATCTGGCTCGCTACCTCTTAAAGCATTGAATGATCCTTTTAAATCAAGTTCAAGTTGATCGTTTAACTGAAAATGAGTTAATAATTGTGTTACGTATAAGTTATTATCGTTAGTCTGTTGTCTTCTTACAAAAACACTATCACCATCTTGTTCTGGATTATCAATACCTTCATATTCTTGGAAACTTTGTGTATTCTTATGAATATACATCGTTAAAAGCTCGATGTTATTCTTACCAAAACGATAATCAAGATTGAATTGTCCTATTTGAGAAGTCTCATACTCGTACTTATCAAAATCTTGGTCTAAGAAAACACTTCCTGCACTATTGGTATTCTTAACATTACCATCAATAAAACGGTAACCATTATCAAAAGTCAGTAAACCATAAATATTTAGGTAATTTTCTCCTATATCGATACGTTTACCACCATTTATGGACAAACCTAAATTAACAAGGTTGTTTTCTGAACTAGGTGCTAGTTGATTGTCAAAACTGTAAACATTGAGGTTGTTAACAGGAAGCTCTGCATCACTGAAACCAAAATAACCTTCACCAGCGATACCTTTAAATTCAGACCCTAATGTTTGCATGTTTGCTCCTGTAGAAAAACTAACTCCTAATTCTTCTCTTCCAGTAAGTCCTTTAAGATCTACATTAATATTTGCACCAGCATTATCACCATTTAATTCAGATTGAAATACTTTATTGATATCTACACTTTCAATCAAATCACTACTGAAATAATCTAAGGATATGTTTTTATACTCTGGATCGTCAGATGGTAATGGTAAGCCATTTAATGAAGTAGAGTTATATCTATCACCTAATCCACGTACAAAAACGTTTTTAACACCAGCCTGTTTAGAAACTCCACTTACTTTTGTTACCGCACCTTCTGCATCACTGACTCCTTTCTTAGATAATTCTTCAGCCCCTATCGATTGTTTGATCGTTACTGCATTTTTCTTTTCTTGGATAAGCGCTTCTTCACTTTCTCTACTCTTAGTGACTACTATTTCTACCGCAGTAAGGGTTGCTGCCTCGGCACTCATAGGCACCTTAACATTAGTGGTATTACCTTCTGTTATTGTAATAGGGATTTCAACAGTTTGCATTCCTACAAAGGTTACTATAAGAGTATAGGAACCTGCTGGAGCAGTAATGGAAAACTTTCCGTCCATATCAGATTGAGCACCTAGAGTAGTTCCTTTTAATTGTACTGATGCAAATGCAACTGGATCATCGTCAAAATCTGTATCTGTGATCAATCCTGCAACCTTACCGCTTTGCGCTGTTGCTAAGCTAGTTAATAGTATAAATAAAGCAAAAATAAACTTCTTCATCATATATAAATTTGATTTTGCAAATGAACGACCTCAAAACTCATAATTAGGTTATGCTATGATTAACTCATTAATTCTTATTGTTAAGAAACGGTAAAATTAAAAGCATCCCAATAGAGCAATAAATGATGCTTATCTTGCACAAAATTTCTAAGTAAATGAACTGGCAGCAACTACTTTCTCTTAAACGATATGGCGACTCGCAACCTAGACCTAGAGCAAATCAGGATGAATTGCGATTGGGTTTTGAAGTAGATTATGATCGCGTCATTTTCTCACAACACTTTAGATCCTTACAAGATAAAACGCAAGTCATTCCTTTAAGTCAGACCGGTTTTGTACACACTAGATTAACGCACAGTCTTGAAGTAAGTGTCGTAGGTCGTTCCCTAGGAAGAATGGCAGGAAAGTTACTATTAGAAAAACATCCAGATTTAGTCTCATTGGGTTACAAACAACAGGATTTTGGTGCTATTGTAGCAGCAGCAGCGCTAGCTCATGATATAGGTAATCCACCATTCGGTCATAGTGGTGAAAAGGCGATAGGTAGTTTCTTTAAAACAGATCGAGGTGCTGGAATGATAAGTACGCTTTCGCGAAAGCAACAACAAGACTTACTTTCTTATGAAGGAAATGCAAATGGATACCGATTATTAAATCTAGATAGTCCAGGAACTTCTGGTGGTTTGAGACTTTCTTATGCCACATTAGGAGCATTTATCAAATACCCAAAAGAATCTTTACCCCATCGACCTACTAAACATATTTCACAAAAGAAATACGGCATCTTCCAGGCAGATCTTGCTCATTTTAATGACGTAGCAAACGAATTAGGTCTTGTGAATCGAACTGATAATGAAGAATCGCATTACCGTCATCCATTAACTTATCTGGTAGAAGCGGCAGATGATATTTGTTATACGATTATTGATTTTGAAGACGGCATTAATTTAGGCTGGATCAGTGAAGATCATGCGCTAGAGCAATTAATCAATCTAGTAAGAGACACTATTAGAACAGAAGTTTACACGCAGCTTTCTACTACTTCAGAACGATTATCTTACCTAAGGTCGCTTGCTATTAATAATTTAATCACTGATTGTGTAGCTATATTTATGGAAAATGAAGAAGCGATCTTAGCTGGCACTTTTCCTCATGCACTTACTGATAGATCCAAATACAAGTCGCAAATACAAGATATTTTAAGTATTACCATAGACCGTGTATACAATAATGAAGAAGTGATCCAAAAAGAAATTGCTGGATATAAAATCTTACAAGACATTCTAGCCGCTGCGGTAGAAGCTAGCATAAATGATTTGAATAATGTAGACAACTCTTATGACCAATTGATATTAAAGTCTTGTAAAGGATTAAAAATTAATGGCACGTCAGATTACGAACGTATTCTAGATGTTTGCGGTTATGTCGCATCCTTAACAGATAGCAAATCGATTGCTTTGTTTGAGGTGATCAACGGTAAAATTTAAGCTTTTAGTTTTTCAATCAAATTCAAAACAGTCTCTCGATCTATACTTACCATCCTATGTAAATCTGCAGTAGGGCCATGTTCTATAAAGGAATCTGGAATACCTAGTTTATGAATGATTCCTTGATACGCTTTCGCGAAAGCGAGATCACAAACAACACTTCCTAAACCACCGATTATCGTTCCATCTTCTATGCTAATAACGTGATCGTGGTTTTTAAAAATACGATCTAAAGCTTTCTGATCAATAGGCTTCAAAAAACGAATGTCTAAATGTGTACAATTCAAATTTTCATGCTCTAGCAATTCTTGAATCATCGTACCTATCGGGCCGATGCTTATAATGGCAATATTCTTACCTGATTTTAATAACCTAGAAGAACCTATTTCTATCTGTTTAAAAGGCTGTTTCCAGTTCACGATTTTACCACGACCACGCGGATATCTTATGGCAATAGGTAATTCTAATCCTTGAGAAGCCGTAAACATCATGTTTCTCATTTCTACAGCATCCATAGGTGCAGCAACGATTAAGTCTGGTACACAATTCAAATAAGCAAGATCAAAAACGCCATGATGCGTCGCACCATCTTGACCTACTAATCCTGCCCGATCCAGACAAAAAATAACCGGTAACTTTTGCAAAGCCACATCATGAATAATCTGATCATAAGCGCGTTGTAAAAAAGTAGAATATACATTACAAAAAGGCACCAATCCTTGAGTTGCCATACCAGCAGCAAGAGTGACCGCATGCTGCTCTGCAATACCTACGTCAAAAGCACGATCTGGAATAGCTTCCATCATTATTTTCATAGAACTACCAGTAGGCATCGCTGGTGTAATACCAACTATTTTTTCGTTTTCTTGTGCCAGCTCTACAATTGTATGACCAAAAACATCTTGAAATTTAGGTGGCAACTTACTGCTATCACTAGCTGGAATCTCACCTGTAATTTTATCAAATTTACCTGGTGCATGATAACGCACTTGATCTATTTCAGCTTGCTTTAAACCTTTACCTTTAACTGTTCTTATGTGTAAAAGTCTAGGTCCTTTTAAGTTTTTTTGTCTTTTAAGTTCGCTTAGTAATAGAGGTAAATCATGACCATCAATAGGACCAGAATAATCAAAGTTAAGTGATTCAAAAATGTTGTCATTTCCTGTTTCTTTACCAGACTTTGTAGTTGTTAGGTAATATTTAAGCGCACCTACACTAGGGTCTATTCCTATAGCATTATCGTTGAGAATCACTAAAAGGTCTGCACCACTCACACCAGCATGATTCAAAGCCTCAAACGCCATACCACTAGCGATACTGGCATCACCTACAACAGCAATATGTTTTCTATCTTCCTTTTTTAAAGCACTAGCCATAGCCATTCCTAGCGCAGCACTTATAGAAGTAGAACTGTGACCAGTTCCAAAAGTATCGTACTCACTTTCTGAACGTTTAGGAAAACCAGAAATCCCGCCTAAATCACGATTCGTATGAAAAACATCACGACGACCAGTCAATATTTTATGTCCATAAGCTTGATGCCCAACATCCCAAACCAACTGATCATCTGGTGTATTAAAAACATAATGCAAGGCAATGGTTAATTCTACCACACCGAGACTTGCGCCCAGATGCCCTTCTTTTGCAGCAACTATATCAATAATAAAGGCTCTTAATTCTTGAGCAATTTGTTCGAGTTCGCTTTCGCGAAAGCGTCTTAAATCAACCGTATCATTTATAGTTTCTAGTAAAGTCTTGAACATGCATCAAAGGTAAGCCGAAAAAGTATTTTGACGATTTAAGGATTTGGTAAATTGTTGGTTACTTACTACCAGTCATGAAAATAATTGGGAGCGAGTAGATAACATCAATTTTATTGCCTCTTTGTTGACCAGAGGTAAACATAGGAAGCAATTTCAATACTCTAACTGCCTCGTCTTGATACTGTTTGTAATTAGCACGAGTTTCTATATCTGCAACATTGCCCGATGAATCTATTGTGAATCGAACTGAAACTTTTTGTAGCTGGTCTTTTTTATGACGAATGATATTTGTATCAAAATGTTTATCGATGTGATCTTTCACTTTTGATGAGAAATAAACTCTTTTCTCATCTCTGCTCAAATACTGTGGCGTATCAGGAAATTCTGGAGATGTATCAACGATTGTGAATGGTACTCCATCTTTGAATTCATCTTCAATTACAATCATTCCCACTGGCGGCATTGGTATTGGTGATGCAGTACTGAATCCTCCAGTTATCGGAACAACCTCATCGCTTGAATCAGAATTTAAATACTCATAACTTTTAATTTTAGTTGAATCTATTATTGCTTTAGGTGGTGGAACCACTCCTAACAGTAAAGAGTCGGCATCTTCCAATTCCATCACCTCAACTGCGTCAATTTTTTGTTTATTACCACTTTCATTAATACAACTAAATAAAGTTGTCCCCATGACAATTAATAAGGCTAAAGCAAAGAATCGATGTGCTAGACGCGGCTCCAAAAGCATTTTTGCTGGTATTTGTACCACTATGCGTTCCAGTTGGGATTTGTAAATACGCCCACAAACTCCGTTGTGTAAATTTTCTTTAAGATAATTACTGATCTCAAATGAGCTCATTTCAGTAAAATCAATTACAGTCTTCTCGCAAGAAGAACAAAATCGGCCTTTTGCAGAAGGCGTCATTTGATTCCAGTCCTCGTGACACGGCTCTGAAATTTTGAAGGAATAGTATTCTTTCATGGTTAGTGTTTTAAATTAGAAACTAACCTCATCAAAAGTCTTGCCTTGTTTAAAATCTAATTTTAGTTCTTTTGCTTCATCAAACTTAAAAACATCGAGATTTTATAAGCGTTTTCGACTATCGCTCAAACTGACAGTATTTTCTTTTTCCTTTTATTTTTAGCTCTATTTTTACCAAATGATAGAACCATTTGACCACGAGTATTTCATGAGAAAAGCTTTACAAGAAGCAGAAGCAGCTTTTGATCGCGACGAGATTCCTGTAGGAGCCGTAATTGTTGCTCAAAATAGAGTCATTGCAAAAGGTCATAATCTTACAGAAACACTTACCGATGTCACCGCACATGCAGAAATGCAGGCGATTACCGCAGCATCTAGTTTTATAGGTGGTAAATATTTAAAAGATTGTACACTTTATGTAACTTTAGAACCTTGCCAGATGTGTGCAGGAGCTTTGTACTGGTCACAAATAGGAACTCTAGTTTTTGCAGCAAGTGATGCACAAAGAGGTTATCAATTTATGGGAACAAAATTGCATCCTAAAACAAACGTGATTCAAGGAATCTTAGAAGAACCTTGTGCCAGATTAATGAAAGAGTTTTTTATTAGGAAAAGAGGCTTGAATTAAATCTTATAATACTTTAAAAACATTCATAGATAAGAATTTAAGTCCACATCTGTGAAAATGAACCCTTAACAAATCCAAGGACTCAAAACTTAAAGACGTAAATGACTTGAGGTATATCTCGAATAATTATTTAAATGCCGAATCAAAAACAGATCCCTGATAAATTTGGTTCGATTAATTTTTATAAGCAATAAAATTCACAACCAAATTTTCTGGGGTTTTTAAGAATCAAATCTTGCTTTTACACGATCTGCAAGGTCCTGCATATCTTCTTTACTCATGCTTACTTTATTAGAAAAACGCATGTCTTCCATATCGCGCAATGGTATCAAATGTACATGTACATGTGGTACTTCCAGTCCTATAACAGACATACCTACACGCAAACAAGGAACTTCTTCTTTTAAAGCGATGGCTACTTCTCTAGAGAAATCCATCAAATCAAAGTACGTCATGCCATCTAGATCAAAAATATAATCAACTTCCTTCTTAGGAACACAAAGTGTATGGCCTGGCGCATTAGGATTGATGTCTAAAAAAGCAATGAAATCTTCGTTCTCTGCCACTTTAAAAGCTGGAATCTCACCTGTAATAATTTTTGTGAATACGCTCATGATTAATCTCTTGAAATTTCCAGAATTTCTAGCTGGATAGTTCCTACTGGTACAACAGCCTCTGCAATCTCACCTACTTCTTTACCTAGTAAAGCTTTACCTATAGGAGACTCTACAGAGATATGACCTTTGGTAACATCTGCCTCGCTTTGTGCAACAAGTTTGTAGTTCATGGTCATTTTATTTCCTAGATTCTTAATTTTTACGGTACTATGAATCAACACCTTTGAAAGATCCAAAGTGTTTTCATCTACAATACGTGCGCTAGAAACGATTGCTTCTAATTTTGAAATGCGCATTTCTAGCATTCCTTGAGCTTCTTTTGCAGCATCATATTCTGCATTTTCACTTAAATCGCCCTTATCTCGAGCCTCACCTATGGCCTGTGATGCCGCTGGACGCTCTACATCTTTTAAATGTTTTAGCTCTTCTTTCAGCTTTTTAAATCCTTCTTCTGTATAATATGATACGTTACTCATAGTTTCTTTTTTTAAATTGTTTTGTTCTAGCTCTCCTAACGCATTAAGTGCGGCATGAACTTTTAACTACTTCGCTTTCGCGAAAGCGAAACAATTAAAAAGCAATATAAAACTAGCCTCATAACTCACTTCATGGCTAGTAATTACAAAAAACAAAATCCCATCATTGCTGCGGGATTATCAAACAAATATAATAAATATCAATCAGATCGTTATACTTTTACAACTTATCCCACAATTGTTATGAAATTACGTAAAGCCTACCTTCTTTCTTTCTTACTAGTCATTTTTGCATGCACTAGTGATGACGGTCGAACTAATAATCCGTTTCTTATAGATATAGGTTTTCAAATTGATTTAAACACCAATTTGCCCCAATTCGGCAATCTGAATTTTGATCTGAATTTTGTAACTGTTCCTGATGTAGGATTGCGTGGCATTATTGTTTATCGCATAAGCAGTAATCAATATGTGGCTTATGAATTAAGTGATCCTAATCACTCTCCTAATTCATGCTCTCGAATGAGCATTAGTGGTATAGAAGCAACTTGCCCTTGTCCAGAAGATCAAAATAAATACAATGTTATTACTGGACAGCCTATTCAAGGCGATGGACGTTTTGGACTTAAAGCTTACAGAGCAGAACGTATAGGTGAAGTGGTTAGAGTGAGTAATTAACTTAAATCGCTCTCCATAGCAATGAAGAGCGATTTTGAAATGTAATTATTAGAAGTTCAAAGTCACTCCTGTCAAGAAATTAATTCCAGCCTGCGGATAAAAACCTGCTCCTTCTACCGTAGAAACGGTTCCTGGATTACTAAAATCATCATCAAAGGTGAAGTAGTAACCGTTAGAAACAAACTTCTCATTGAAGATGTTATTTACTAAAGCTGTAAAAACAACTGAATCAAAAATAGATTTTGGTTTTACAGTATAAATGAAATTAAGATCATTTGTAAAATAGCTGTCCAGCTTAGAATCTCTAGCTTCTGTATTGCTCATAAACTGTTCTCCTACAAATTTACTTAGTAAAGAGATTTGTAAGTTTTTCACTGGCTGAAAAACAATAGCATTTGCCGCAACAACATTAGGAGAGAACGCTATATCCGTACTTCCTAAATTCTGAATCTCACCGTCAAAAGAACGTATAGTTTCTCTATTTCTATTGCTACTTAATGCAAGGTTAGGTTGCAATGTTAATTGAGGACTTACCGGTATGATAGCATCTAGTTCTAATCCTAAACGATAACTTTCACCGCTGTTGGTTCTAATAGGTGCTCCTACATCATTGATCTCACCACTTAATACCAGTTGTTCATTATACAACATGAAATAGGTGTTTGCATTAAAAGTAAAGTTTCCTTTTTTATGTCTCCATCCTAATTCAAAATCATTGAGTTGTTCTGGCTGCACATTAGGATCACTTTCAAAATCATCTCTGTTAGGTTCTCTATTTGCTCGCGCATAAGAGAAATAAAGATCATTGTTATCATCGTACTCATAAGTAACACCAGCTTTAGGATTAAAGAAAGTGAAGTTTTCATCTACTAGAAATTCTGTAAGATTTGAATTAATACCAGATGTTTCATAGTTCACGTTTCTTACTTGTAGATCACCGTATAATTGAAAGCGGTCATTTAATTTATAAGTAGCTTTTGAGAATACTGAAAAGTCGTTTTTCTTTCCATTACCTTCATAATAACGATCTCTTATGTTAGACTGGCTTGCAAATCTAGCCCAAATCACCTCTCCAAAATGATCACCATCATAATGACTTATGCTTGTTCCAAAAACTAGATCTATCTCATTATTTTTATAATTAGCACTAGCATTAAAAACGTAGTAGTCGTTATCTAACCATCTGCGGCGCACAAGATCTGTAGTATTTACTGTTTGTCCATTTACGGTTAACTCATCAAAACCATAAGTAGCAAAGTCATCATCTTCTCTAAACTGCTCAAAGAAACCGCGACCATACGTATAATTCAACCCTATGTTAGTAGACCAATTTCTATTAATACGCTCATTCCAGTGCAGTTGATAATGGTCCTGACGGTAATCATCTACCTCATTATCATAAAATTGTGTATCTCCATTTTCATCTGTAAACTGTCCTGCAGGATTAAATCTTCTGTCTTCCCTAAGTTGATTGGCATCTATACCGAACCAAGATTGATAGGTCACATTATTACCACCAAATGTAATGGCCTTGATAAGTGTATTATCATCTACATAAGAACCTTGTAGAAAGTACGACTTTAAACTGGTAGAAGCGCGATCTATATAACCATCAGACTCAATATTTGATAATCGACCGGCAATTTCAAAGTGATCATTCATTAATCCTGTAGAAAACTTAACTGTATGTTTTCTACTATTAAAACTACCGAAGGAATTAGAAATCTCACCGCTAGCTTCCCTTGAAAAACCATCGGTTAGAATATTGATACTTGCACCAAAAGCGCCACTACCATTTGTACTTGTTCCCACACCACGTTGTACCTGCAAATTTTCTACAGAACTGGCAAAATCTCCTAGGTTGACCCAGAATGTACCCAATGATTCTGCATCACTATAAGGAATACCGTTGATCGTCACGTTAGTAGATTGAGAACTCACACCTCGTATTCTAAGACCTGTATATCCTATTCCTGCACCAGCATCACTCGTGGTGACTACAGATGGCAAGAAATTCAATAACATAGGAATATCCTGTCCTAAATTGCGCTTTGCAATTTCTTTTTTGGATAAATTGGTGTGTGTGATGGGCGATTTTGCATCGACACGTACTGCTTTTACTAGAACTTCGTCTAGTTTTTCTGCTTTTGTGGAGTCTTGCTCCTGTTTGTTTTGCGCCATTGCGAGACTGGTTGTTGCCAGTGCAGCTGCAATAAAAACGCGACCTAAATGTTTCATAAGAACTTAAATTAAGTTCAAATAAAAGGGGCATTTATTCGGTTTGATTAAAATAAAATGTTTGAAGGATTCTCTTGAAATAAAATAATTAAATGCACGATTTCTTCCTGAGCAACCTCAGGATCAACTTCCATTTTGAAATAAAAATGAAAAGCTAAATAAATACATCAAACCAGTTTACATCTTTTCCCTTAGCGACATTACTCGCCCAGGTTCCTTGGGTATTATCTCAGCCATTTCAACAACACTATTCATGCGGTTGAAAAAGCACCCCTTGAGATTGGCGGCAAAAGTAATATGAAAATGTAAATAGAAAAACAAAATTGAGATATTTTTAGAAATCATTTAATCATTAAAATCTCGAGGTATTTCTTTCCTGAAAACCTCCAAACTTTCTTCAATCCAACTTAAAGGAATGTCTTTCTGAAATAAATTTACAATTCTATTCTTATCCTTATCAGAACGGAAAATTTAAAGGACTAATTTATTATTCTTATAAACTTCAATTCCAATTCCGTCACGAATTACATCACTAGCAATAACTACACGATCTTTTTTCAATTTCATATCGTAAGAATTCAGACTAAAACTCAATCTCTTTCTCCACCATTTTACCATCGCGATCAACAGTCACCTTGGTTTTATCTCCATTATCAAAAGTAGCCAGCGTGCGCATGTAACTCATCATGTCTACAATAGTACTATCACCCAACTTCACGACAACATCGCCTTTCATCAATCCTGCTTTTTGGGCTGGTTTTTCTTCACTTATTCCATCGATGCGCATTCCTTTTCCTGTAAATAAATAGTCAGGCACTACTCCTAATCCTACTTTAAAACGCGGTACTTCTTCGCTTTCGTTCTTTGTTTTTCTAAAGGCTAATTTTCCTGCGGTATCAAACTCTGCTGTGATTCTTAAAATATAATCCGATATTTTTTGCATTCCGTCGTAATTCAACTTCTCTGCATCATCACCTGGCTTGTGATAATCTTCATGTTGTCCAGTAAAAAAATGCAATACTGGAATATCGTTCAAGTAAAACGATGTATGATCACTAGGTCCTACACCACTTTCACTTAAAGCCAACTCAAAATCTTTGTTGACCGCATTTACAATTTGCGTCCACCTGGTAGAAGTTCCTGTCCCGTAAATGGCAAGTTTATTCTCTTCATTTAATCTACCTACCATATCCATATTGATCATGTAGGTAATAGAATCTAGAGCGATTGTAGAGTTTTTAGTAAAGTAATTGGATCCTAATAATCCCATTTCTTCACCAGAAAAAGCCATAAACAGGTAGTTGTTTCCTTTTTTATCACTGGTCTTTAATTCATAAGCTAGATCTAACATTACTGCTACTCCACTGGCGTTATCATCTGCTCCATTGTGAATGGCTTTTCCATCACGATGCAAAGAGCCCTCGCCACCCATTCCTAAATGATCGTAATGTGCGCCTATCACAACCGTTTGAGCAGCACCATTATCGATGTAGCCTATAACGTTAGTTCCAGTCAAAAAACCATTGCCTTTCTCGTCTGTAAAAGCTGCTTCTTGATGTGGATCGCTAGACGGTTTAAAAGAAAATGTCTGGAAATAAGTCCCTTCATTTCCTTTAGGCTCGAGGCCAGATTCTTTCATGCGTTTTGCAATATAATCTGCTGCAAGTAACTCAAAAGAAGTTCCTGTCTCACGACCTTGCAAACTGTCAGAAGCAAGATATTCAACATCAGCTTTCATGTTGCCTTTTATGGGTTCTAACGTCTTCACATCGGTCTTGCAAGAGACTAATAAACAAATGGCTATAAAAAGTATCGTGATTCTCATATCTACCTTGTAATTTTACGCAAAATTAAATCATCTATGAGAACACTCCTATTTCTTATCGCAATAATCTCATTTGCAAGTTGTAAAGAGGCCGCAAAAAATACTGATAACACAGTTACAACATCAGAAAATAAAACTGTAACAAACCCATTAATCATGGAAGGTGAAAAGCACTTTAAAGATATGTACCAAGTGACTTTTGGAGGTGATAATGCAGAGGCTTACTGGAGTTTTGACGACAAGCAATTGATCTTTCAAAGCAACTATACCGATTGGGATGTCAATTGTGATCAAATGTTCTTGATGGA
The DNA here is from genome assembly GCF_965657255.1 of Nonlabens sp. Classification (NCBI taxonomy): domain Bacteria; kingdom Pseudomonadati; phylum Bacteroidota; class Flavobacteriia; order Flavobacteriales; family Flavobacteriaceae; genus Nonlabens; species Nonlabens sp. The sequence continues at coordinate 13,531 of NZ_CBFHNM010000005.1, read as the reverse complement.
TAATGGAGACAGCTTTCGCGAAAGCGTTCCTAAAATGATCTCTACAGGAAAAGGAAGAACCACTTGTGCTTATTTCTTGCCAGATAATGAGCATATCATTTATGCCAGCACACATTTACAAATGGATAATTGTCCAGACACACCATTAAAAGAAAATGGTAAATATGTATGGCCTATTTATGACAGCTATGACATTTTTGTGGCAGATCTTGATGGAAATATTACGGCTCAATTAACTAATGAAAAAGGTTATGATGCAGAGCCTACCGTTTCTCCACAAGGTGATAAAATCGTATTTACCAGCGATCGCAGCGGCGACCTAGAATTATATACCATGAACATCGATGGTAGTGAAGTAAAGCAAATTACCTACGAATTAGGTTATGACGGCGGCGCGTTTTTCTCACCAGATGGATCGCAATTGATCTTCCGTTCTTCACGACCTAAAACAGAAGCCGAAATCAAAGAATACAAAGACTTACTTGCTGTAGGACTTGTACAACCTACAGAGATGGAACTCTACATTTGTAATGCAGACGGTTCTGACTTGCGCCAGTTGACCCAACTAGGAAATGCCAACTGGTCGCCTTTCTTTTTACCTGATGGGAAACGTGTACTTTTCTCTTCAAACTTTGAAGCAGAGCGTGGTTTCCCTTTTAATTTATACATGATCAATACCGATGGAACTGGTCTGGAACGCATCACGCATGGAGAAACTTTTGACGCTTTTCCAGTATTCTCCAACAACGGAAAGTACTTGGCTTTTTCTTCTAATCGTAATAATGGCGGTGGACGCGATACAAACTTGTTTATTGCAGAGTGGCAGGATTAGCTATGAATCGATGAGTCTTTGAGCTATGCAAAAAAGTTATCAAAGCTTACTTAAGTTAGTGCATTCTTTTAGAGGTTTTTAATTCAAGAACTTCCTGTATTTATGTTACGCTTTCGCGAAAGCGAGAAACTGCATTCATCTAAATTCTATTTATGTGATTAGTACATTTGATTTACCTTTATTTTTCATTTTACTTTTAATACTATGTCTAATACTGATTTAATTATTGAAGAACGCAGTCGAGATATAGGTGATTTTCTAGTAGGTCGCTTGATACCTTTTCGTAAAAAGAGGATGGTTGGTCCTTTTATATTTATCGATCACATGGGACCGACAACTTTAGGTCCTGAAAAATATATGGATGTAGATCAACATCCTCATATTGGCCTTTCTACGCTTACTTATCTATTACAAGGGCAAATTACACATCAAGATTCTATGGGAACCAATCAGGTAATTGAGCCTGGCTCTGTCAACTGGATGGTCGCTGGAAAAGGTTGTTCTCATACAGAGCGTACACCTGAACATTTGAGAGATGCTAAGTCTGTATTTACTATGCATGGCTATCAGATTTGGGTAGCACTGCCTAAAGAATTAGAAGACATCGAGCCAGAATTTCATCATATAGCAGGTTCTGAATTACCTACTTGGCAAGAGAAAGGAGCAAGTTTTACACTTGTTGCCGGAAAAGGGTATGGTCATAAATCGCCAGTTCCAGTGCATTCTGAATTATTTATGGTAGACATAAAAACCACTGAAGATTATCGATTAGACATTGCTGGTAATCTAAGTGGTGAGATAGGTGTTACCATCGTTTCTGGAAGTGTAAACGCTTGTGGCGATATGATTAAAAAAGGAAATATGCTGGTAAGTAAAACTGAAGATGTTTGTAATATCACTATTTATGCTGGTAGTCATGTGTTGCTTTTCGGTGGCGAACCGTTTCCAGAAGAACGTCACATCTATTGGAATTTTGTAAGTCACTCTAAAGAGAAAATAGAAGCTGCAAAACAAGCTTGGAAGGAAAAAAGCTTTCCTATTATGGATGGTGATGATAGCTATGTGCCGTTGCCGAAGTAAAGTGATACCAACTATCCTAGCACTAAAACAAACCAGACAGGTAGAGTGGCTTTAAAACAAGTTTACTTGATATATCTATCAGTTTTAAAGCATTTTAGTTGTTTTTTTATAAAACAACACACTAATCATCTAAAGACTAATTGTAGGTGAATTTTACAATAGGACGTTCTAAGCGACCATTGATCCATGCATAACTTTTTACTTTCTGAACGGTGCGGTATTCGTTTTCTTCATCATCAACAAATCCACCTTCTTCACCTTTATAAATGATAGTATCTGGACGGCCTTCTTTGTCTCCAGGAAAAACAAGCGCTTCTTTCATATGAAATGCGCCACCATCAAAAACGCTATTATAAAAACCTAAATAATTAATTTTACCTTTTTCAAAAGCTAGAGTTGCATAACCTGTTCCTCCTTCTAAACCGCAAGCCTCGGCTGTGAGATCTATTTCTATTATATGATCTATTCCGGTCAAGCCTTTATTATTATGTAAAACCACAGCAAAAGTATCATGATGCAACGGTGCCTCACCTAACTCAATGTAAGCAGCACTATTATTGCTCACCTTTCTAAATTGCAAAGCTGCTGCGGCTTTAGTATAAGAGGGATTTGCATTTTTATTATAAAGTAAAAAAGAACCATCATTTAAACGAAAACGACCATTAGCCAAAAGTCCCGATACAACAAAACCAGTATTTACGCCAGCTTGCACTTCTACCCAAGAGCTATTATAACCATTTAACAGCATGGTTTTATCAGATACTGATATGACTTTTAGCTCTTGATTAATAGGTAAAAGAGCAATTTTTTCAGCATTTAGAGAAGGTTCCTTACGCAAGGTAAGGTTGTTAGCATATGCAAAATAGGTTGTACCCAATTCCAGCTCTTCGCCTTGCCAGTGCAATTGAGTAGTTTGAGAAAACAGTTGTGTTGAGCAACAAAAAACAGCCAACAGAATTATTATATTTTTAAACATATCTAAGTATAAATTGAAAAGTTTAGAATTCAATATTAAGCTATTGTCGACCCATTCACAACCGCGTCATCAGGGTTTACAAAAACAAGTTTCCCATCAGGATCTTCAGCTAGTAAAATCATTCCTTGAGATTCTACACCACGCAATTTTCTAGGTGCAAGATTTGCAAGGACCGTTACTTTGCGACCTACTAATTCTTCAGCAGTGTAGTGTTTTGCAATACCAGAAACGATAGTTCTTTTATCAATTCCTGTATCAACGGTCATGACCATCAATTTATCTGTTTTAGGCATTTTTTCAGCAGTCAAAATTTCTCCTACTCGCAAGTCCATTTTCATGAAATCGTCGTAGTTTGTTTCTTCTTTTTGTGGCATAAGATTAGGTGTTGTTGTTGTTGCATTTGCAGCCTTAGTAGCTTCTAATTTATCAAGTTGCGCTTGAATTTGTTCATCTTCAATTTTTGAAAACAGCAATTCTGATTTGTTAATTTTATGACCTGATTTGAGAAGTGGTTCATTTCCAGCTACTCGATTCCAGCTAGCAGATGCTGAATCAAGTTCAGCATGACAAAGAATAGATTTAAGTTTCTCAGAAGTATGTGGTAAAAAAGGCTCGCTTAAAATTGCAAGAGCAGTTGTGATTTGCAAACACACATACATAATGTTTTGTACTTGCTCAGGATTTGTCTTTACTAGTTTCCATGGCTCTAATCCTTCCTCTGCAATGTACTTGTTTCCGATACTAGATAAACTCATCAATTCTTGAAGCGCTTCTCTAAAGCGGTAACGATCTAGACTTTCTCCTATAGATTTAGGAAATGTTTTAATTTGATCGATAACATCTTGATCTCTTTGTGTTAGATCAGAAGTTTCAGGAACGACACCGTCGTAATATTTGTTAGTCAAAACAATCACACGATTGACAAAGTTCCCAAAATTAGCAACCAGCTCATTATTATTTCTCGCTTGAAAATCTTTCCAGGTAAAGTTATTGTCTTTAGTTTCTGGTGCATTTGCTGTTAACACATAACGCAATACATCTTGTTGATCTGGAAAATCTTGCAGGTATTCATGCAACCAAACTGCCCAATTTCTAGAGGTGGAAATTTTATCATCTTCCAAATTTAAAAATTCATTTGCTGGTACATTTTCAGGTAATAAATAATCTCCATGCGCTTTTAACATCGCAGGAAAAATAACACAGTGAAAAACAATATTATCCTTACCTATAAAATGTAATAAAGAAGTATCCTCACTTTTCCAGTAGTCTTCCCAGTTCTTACCTTCTTGAGCCGCCCATTCTTTAGTTGCCGAAATATAACCGATAGGAGCATCAAACCATACGTAAAGCACTTTACCATCAGCTCCATTTACCGGTACTGGAATTCCCCAATCTAGGTCACGCGTCACCGCACGTGGATGTAAACCGTCAGTAATCCAGCTTTTTACCTGACCTAAAACATTTGCCTTCCAGTCTTTAGAATGACCTTCTACAATCCATTCATTCAACCAGTCACTGTATTGATCTAATGGTAAAAACCAGTGTTTAGTTTCTTTTAATTCTGGCTTATTTCCTGTGATAGCACTTTTAGGATCAATTAAATCTGTTCCATTATGAGAAGTACCACATTTCTCGCATTGATCTCCGTAAGATTCTGTATTGCCACATTTAGGACAGGTTCCTATCACAAAACGATCTGCCAGAAACTGGTCTGCTTCTGGATCGTACAACTGCTCTGTAACTTGTTCTATAAATTTACCGTCGTCGTATAATTTTGTAAAAAAGGCGCTTGCCGTTTCATGATGTACAGGTGCGCTAGTACGACCGTAATGATCAAATGAAATACCAAATTCTTTAAAAGAATCACCTATAATTTTATGATAACGATCTACTAATTCTTGCGGAGTGATCCCTTCTTTTTTAGCTTTTATAGTAATAGGAACACCATGTTCATCACTACCACAAATAAAAGCCACGTCGCTACCTTTCATACGCTGGTAACGCGCAAAAATATCTGCAGGAACATAAACTCCTGCCAGATGACCTATGTGAACTGGTCCATTAGTATAAGGCAATGCTGCCGTAATCGTAAAACGTTTTTGATCGCTCATGAAGTTCTTTTGAATCCTGCAAATTTAAGACATTGCAGGTTCTTAAAAGACACTTTTACTAGGTGTAATAGTTGCTGATTTTAAGCTTTTATAGTAAATCAAGTTCATCAAAAATATTTTTTTGTTCTGCTTTTGCGAAAGCAAGATAGTCATGCTTTCTACTCTATAATTTATTAGTATTACCGTATTTTTAAACAAAATCTGTGTATATCTTGAACTATTTATCCATTTCATATCTCAAAAGCAATGATCATATTAGAATACTTTGCACAGCAAGAAGTGCAGAAGAAAATGATTTGGAACTAGCAAAAAGCCTACTGGAATCTTGGAATTTAAGAGTAAGCTACGGAAGTACCATCGGTAGAAGAGACCATCAATTCGGTGGTACTAAAGAAGAACGCTTGACAGATTTTCAGCAAGCGATTGATGACCCAGATATCGATGCTATATGGATCGCTCGTGGTGGCTATGGAACGGTGCAATTGATCGATGCTATTGACTTTTCTGCTTTCGCGAAAGCGGAATCCACCATAATCATTGGTTATTCAGATGTTACTTTGTTACACGGTAAATTACAGTCTCAAGGATTTTCTAGCTTACACAGTTTTATGCCGCTAGAATTAAAGCATAAACCAGATTCTAGCGTGGAAAGCTTGAGGAAAATACTATTTGGCGAAAGTCAAACTATAGAAATTAAAAATACATTTAACATTCCTAGACAATTTATAAAAGCACCTATTGTAGGTGGTAATCTGTCCATCTTATATAGTATGTTAGGAAGCGATACTTTTCCTGAAACTAAAGATCATATTCTTTTTATAGAGGATATTGATGAGTACTTATATCATATAGAACGTATGATGTATTCTCTTAAGCGAGCTGGAAAACTGAATAAATTAAAAGCTTTAGTTATAGGCGGCATGACTTCTATGAGAGATCATGAAATTCCTTTCGGTAAAAATACGGTAGAGATCATTAAAACGATCACTGCAGATTATGACTATCCTATCTTGTTTGATTTTCCTGCTGGTCATATAGAAGATAATCGCTCGCTACTTTTAGGTAAAGAAATGACTATCGATATCCAGTCTGAAAGTATTAAATTTAACCAATAATGGCAGATCATAATGATTTAGGAAATGAAGGTGAAGAAATAGCTGCATTGCACTTATTGAAAACTGGCTATGACATATTGATAAGGAATTATATGTATCAAAAAGGCGAGGTAGACATTATCGCTCGTAAAAAAGATGTAATAGTTATTGTAGAAGTAAAAACACGTTCTACACCTGAATTTGGTGATCCACAGGATTTTTTAAAACCTGGTCAGATCCAACGACTGGTGGCAACAGCAAATCACTTTGTAGAAAATTTTGTGGAAGATGACGTTGATGTGCGATTTGATATTATAGGGATTATCAAAAATAAAGCTGGCACAAAACTAGAGCATATTGAAGATGCTTTTTATCATTTTTAAAATCAAAAAAGCACCTCTGTAAAGGTGCTTTTTGTGTATTTGCATTGTAAATAATTTATTATTTACCTGAAGAAACTTTCATGTCATCTGCATCAGTGATTTCTTTTACCAGATATACATAAACTGGAAAGTGGTCACTAAAGCCACCTGTAAAACCGCCATCAGCAAAACTACGTAGCGTTGTATTTTTCCATCTTCCTCGCTTATTAGTCATAAAACTTGGGTTAAAGACATTTGCATTATAATAACGATAACCTTCTTGATTTGCTTCATTTAATAAAGGATAAGTGAACATTATTTGATCAAAAACAAATCCTGCATCACGATAAAAGGTAGTTGCAAAACCATCTTTTAACATTTGAATATAAGGGTTATAAATCATTTGTGGTCGTACATCTTCTCTGTCCTTTTGTGCATTAAGTGTAACAAGAACACTATCGTTAGTAGGATCGTCATTTAAATCACCCATAATAACGATTTTAGACATAGCGTCCACACTATGAAGTGAATCGACTATTTTTTTATTTAGCGCGGCTGCTGCGACTCTACCTGGACGACTTTTTTGCTCGCCACCGCTACGAGATGGCCAGTGGTTAACTATAAAACTTATCTTATCGCCTTCTAGCTCTCCAGTAACTACTAATTGATCACGAGTGTACTTGCGCTTTCCCGAGCTTTTATCATATATAATTAGCTCTCTACTATCGCTATTTAATACTTTAAAATCACTTTTTTTATAAAGCATCCCTGTATCGATACCACGTCTATCTGGTGAATCGTAATGCTCAATCCCGTAATCGAACTCTATAAGTAGTGGATGATTTACTAGGTCTTCTAATACTTTCCTGTTTTCTACCTCACAAACTCCTACTATTGACGGTGCAGATTGAGAAACATCTGCACCTATTTTACGAATTACACGCGCCATAGAGGTTAATTTCTTTTGGTATACATCTGCTCGTAAACCTTCAGCCATTTCCATGATGGGACTTGCTTCATCATTTATAGTTGGATCGTCTTCTATATCAAATAAATTTTCTAAATTATAAAAGGCTACCGTTTTAACCTTGTATTGTTTTGCTTTTTCCGACGTTTGTGCAGTTATCGCTTTCGCGAAAGCGAAAACACATAAAACACTCAATAATAGATTTTTACGCATGCTGAAATAGGTTTCAAAAGTTATGTTAATGTAAAGTTCTTTACAAACCGCGCGCCAAAGGTACACAACTGATTAGAAAATTGTAGTTTTGCCGCGCTTTTCATAACGAAATCTTAATATTATAAAATGATTAATCAACAACTTAACAAACTTCTTCTGGCTGTTTTTATGCTCGTATCTACGTTGGGTATGGCACAAGAACTCCTTAAAGGAAGAGTTATCGATGACGCAACAGAGGAACCGATCCCTGGCGTGACAATTAACGTAAAAGGCACAAAATTCAGTGCCACCACAGATGCAGACGGATACTTTGTGGTAAAAGGTGCTATCCCTGTAGGAGACCAAAAAATTACAGTTAGTGCTAATAGTTACTATACTAAAACGATACCTGTTGTTATCGATTTAAGTAATGTAGTAAATATTGATCCTCTTTATTTACAGATTGATAATTCTGACATCACGCAATCACAAGGTATTATTTCATTGACAGAGAATGATCTAGCTGATGATGAAAATGCGGCAAATAATGTTTCTGGTTTACTACAATCTTCAAGAGATCAGTTTTTAAGAGCTGCTGCTTTTGATTTTAGCGCAACTTTCTTCAGACCAAGAGGTCTAAATAGTGAAGATGGTAAGGTACTGATTAATGGTATCGAAATGAATAAACAATTCTCTGGAAGACCACAATGGAGTGATTGGGGTGGAGTTAATGATTTACAACGTAATCAAAACTTTACTATGGGTTTAAGCGCTGCAGACCAAAGTTTTGGTGGATACGGTGGTGTACAAAACATAGACATGAGAGCATCACTGCAACGTGCCGGTACTCAAGTATCTTATGCCAGTTCTAACCGTAGTTACAGAGGTCGTTTTATGGTATCACACCGTTCTGGACTTCTTAATAATGGCTGGTCTTATGCAATTACTGCCTCTAGAAGAGCTGGTGATGAAGGTTATATTGATGGTACTCTTTATGATGCTAACTCTTTAGGTCTATCAGTAGAGAAGAAAATCAATGAGTCACACTCTATTAACTTCACTGGACTTTATACTCCTAATAGAAGAGGTCGCCAGACAGCTTTAACTCAAGAGATAAAAGATTTAAAAGGAAGAAAATACAATCCTTTTTGGGGATTGCAAGATGGTGTTGTACGCAACAGTCGAATAAGAGAGATAGATGAGCCTATCTTTATGTTAAATCACTACTGGACCGTAAATGAAAAATTAAAAGTAAATACAAATGTAGGTTACCAATTTGGTAAAATAGGAAATACACGTATAGATAATGGTGGTACTAGACTTGTTACACTTGATGGACAAAATTCATATGTAGGCGGTGCTAGAAATCCTAATCCAGACTATTATCAAAATTTACCTTCCTATTTTTTAAGAAACGGACAAGATCCTATCGATTTTCAATATGCCTTTCAAGCACAACAAGCGTTTATAAACGACGGTCAGTTAAACTGGGATAATTTATATGAAGCTAACAGGAGCCTGAGAGAAAATGGCGGTAATTCGTTGTATGCAATTCAAGAAGATCGCATTGATGACAATCAATTATCTGTTAATACAATCGTGACTTATGATTTCACCGATAATATCCTTTTTAACGGTGGTATAAGGTATAGAAAATTGAATAGTGAAAACTATGCTTTACTAGCTGACTTATTGGGTGGTACTGGATTTCTTGATGTAGATTTCTTTGCAGAGGAAACTAGTAACATTAACCTAGATCAGGCAGCACAATCTAATGTGCGCACACCTAACCGTATTGTAGGAGTAGGCGACCGATATAAATACAACTATGACATTAATGCAGATGTTATCGCGTCATTTGCTCAAACTCAGTTTAAAACTAAAAGCGTAGACTTCTTTATTGCAGGAAATGTTTCTAGAACTACCTACCAAAGAGATGGTAAGTATGAGAATGGTAATTTCCCAGGTGCAGAGTCTTTCGGTAAAAGTGAAAAACTAGAGTTCACTGATTTTGGTGTAAAAGGTGGTGCTACATATAAAATATCAGGACAACAGTTTTTTGATTTTAACGCTGCTTATATCACACAAGCTCCAACTATAAGAAACTCCTTTAGCAACGCAAGGCAAAATAACGAAACCATCGTAGGTCTAGAATCTCAAAGATCTTACAGTGCAGATTTAAGTTATATTTATTCTACTCCTACTGTAAAAGCTAGATTAACAGGTTATGCGACACAATTTACAAATGGTAGCGAAGTAGGGTTCTATTTTACAGAAGGACTTACAGGACTTCCTTTAGATGATGGCAGTGCATTTGTACAAGAAGTGCTTACTAATGTAGAAAGACGTAATTTAGGAATGGAATTGGGAATAGAAGTACAAGTTACTCCTACAATCAAAATTAAAGGTGCTGCTGCGATAGGTCAAAACGTTTTCACGAACAATCCAGACTTATATCTAACTAGTGACGATTTTGATGGCCAACTTACTTTTGGTGATGGAACAACTAGTCTTAAAGACTACCACGTATCTGGTGGACCAGAAACGGCTATGCAAATAGGTTTTGAATATAGAGATCCAGACTACTGGAATATAGGTGTTACCGCAAACTATTTTGCAAATGCATACTCTGACATAAGTAATCTAAGAAGATCTGCTAACTTCAACCAAGATTATGATGGTATCCAGTTCAATGATTATGATCAAGAAGTTGCCAACGAGCTTTTGAAACAAGAACAGTTTGACAACTATATGTTATGGAATGTAATAGGTGGTAAATCATGGAGAATTGATGATAAGTACGTAGGTTTCTTTGCGACTATTAATAATGTATTTGATCAAGAATACAAAACTGGTGGTTTTGAACAATCTCGTAACTCTAATTTCAGATCGGTTAGAGATGATGCTAACAATCCACAAGAAGTATTTGCACCACGCTACTTCTTTGGTAATGGAACAACTTATTACCTAAACGTATATTTAAGATTTTAATAAGCAATGATGAATTTATTTAAAAATAAGAATATGAAAAATTTCACTAAACTTTTTGCGATTGCTGTATTATCAGCAATCACTTTCTCGTGTGTTGAGGATGACGACTTCAACATTCCAGACACTGCAGCTGTAGATATTGAAGCTCCTGCAAACCTAATTGATATGTCTGCAGTTATAGGCCAGATAGGTCAGTCCCAGACAGGCTTAGTTACTTTTGAAAATAACGAACAATTTATTGAAGGTTATGTAATCTCTAGTGATGAGGCAGGTAATTACTTTGAAGAGTTAATTATACAAGATGCCATAGAAAACCCTACTGCTGGTATCAAAATACTTATAGACAACAGTCCATTATTTACAACGTACGCACCAGGACAGCGTATTTATGTAAAGCTAGATGGACTTACTGCCGGTATTTCAAATGGTGTACCTGTTCTAGGAATTAATGGTAATGGTACTATTGAAAAAATAGCACCTTCACAACAAGACTCTGTTGTATTAAGAGATAGCGAAATATTCGATATCATCCCAACTCAAGTTTCAGGCCCATCTGAGTTTAACACAGGAAACTTACTTACACTTATACAATTACCTGAAGCGCAATTTACAGATGCAGATATCGCAAGTAATAGAACTTTTGCCTCAGAAGCAACAGATCAATTTGATGGTGTTAGATTAGTACAAACTTGTGGTGACTTCTTTGCTGCTCCTATTAGAATGGAAACTAGTACTTTTTCTGATTTTAAAGCTTTAAGGCTACCTAATGGAAGCGGTTCAATTACAGCAATACTTCAAAGAGATTTCAGAGATGAGTTCTTTGTAATCGCTGTAAATTCTCCAGAAGACTTTAATTTTGACGCAACAGTAAGATGTAATTTTGACATCGTAGCTTGTGGAACAGTAGCTAGTCCAGGAAGTAATGTACTTTTATCTGAGAATTTTGAAACACAATCTACAGGAGCAGCGGCAATGCCTGCTGGATGGACTAACTTTCAAGAAGCTGGTACAGAAACATGGGAAGTATATACAGCTACTGGAGCAAATGCTTCATTAGGTAAAAGTGTACAATGCGGTTCTTTTAGATCTGGAGATGCTAGTACAGTTGCATGGTTGATTACACCACAATTTGATTTTGATGCACAGACTGGCGAAGTGTTTTCTTTTGAAACTTCTAACAGTTTTGCAGACGGCTCTTCTATGGAAGTACTTTTCAGTAACGATTGGGATGGAACTACCGCTGGTGTAGCAACTGCGTCGTGGGAACCTATGTCAGATCCTATTGTAGTTAGTGATAGTGAAAATTTTGGTAACTGGGTATTTTCTTCTAATGCTTCTTTAGATTGTGTAACAGGAACAGGCGCTATCGCTTTTAGATATTTAGGAAGCGGTGATACGGCAGTTGACGGAACTTATGAACTTGATAATATTTCTCTTACTAGCAACTAGTAAAATTTAGTTTCTGCTTTCGCGAAAGCGGAACACATAAAAGCCTCTAATATCATATAGATACTAGAGGCTTTTCTTTTGGGCTAATTTAAGCGATATTATTCTAGTGAGCTTACACTTCAGCATTGACTCTGAAAATGAACGTAGCCACCTATTTTGTTACACCGTACTATGGAGAATCTTATAATCACACCATACAACTTAATACAAGTAATCTTACTATATAGAAACTTAAATATAAGATTCTTATTTTTATTACTATTGCTGTAGTCGAATAAGTTCTTATCAAAAAACTGAAAATATAGTACTGTAACATGAATGCATTTACATGGGTATCTACTGCTTTTTTAATGATATAAAGATACATGCTAAAGGAAAAACCAGAGATGCGCTTAATTAACTAATGATGAGCAGCTATAATTAAACCCAAGTAATTAATAAAGCTATTTAACATACTTTAGAAAATCATTGTTGCGATAGTATTTATTACCATTAGAACTAAATTTCTTCTGTTTTGATGTTGATTTTAAAGTGATCATACAGCTGTTCAAGATCTTAAGTATACCAATAAGAAGCATAAATATAAGTAAGCTTAAGATAGCAACTTGATTATCTACCACAATTAAAATTTATACTTTATTAGAAATTAATTAAAAGTTTGTCTAGTCCTAGATAACCGATACAGCTACTTAAGGAATTAAATTTATTATTTAAACCTCAATAAAACTAGCTTCATTGAGATTTTTTGATTTATACGTTTTTCTTGTTAGTTGACTTTGTTTGTGTATTTCATTAAGTGTAAGCTTATGATTAGAGAGGTGTGGTCTTAATGAGTTATAGACACTATACCCTATAAAGTGTAAGTTAAAACAGCTTGGGTTTGACTTTAAATTAATTAATAGTTAAATCCTTTTTTATAAATGGTCCGTTTTTGATGAGCATAGACCATTTTTTAGTCGCTTCCCTTTCTGCCCATTATACAGATTTCATAACAGAATCATCTGTGGGAAAGGATAATTTGTTTTTGGTGTATTTTCTGATTTCTTAAAGGAACTCAAAGAAAACGATAAGGTTTTTCCAGTTGTTGTAGCATCTTTTCAAAACTTAAGAGCAATTGTCTTACCATTTATCTGCAAAGTCTTTTAGAGCATCTTTTGCGGCTTGTTTTGTAGGCGCGTTATAAATCTGCTTCATATCTTGCGGTAAAAGCTTTTTTATCTTTCTATACTACATATCTACAAACATTTCTAATCTGGTGTACTACACAGATTTGGGTTTTGGACTCTGGGAATACATTTTTAATAGTCTCTGTAAAACCGTTAAGGTTGACTGTAGCGCTAATCTAGAGGTCTTTTACACCACAAACTCTCATATCAGTAAGCACACTCACTTTTACCATCCCTACAAAACCCTACAGCTGTGTAAACGCTTTTATGAATCACTTTAGAGTTGCACCTTAAAGACAATACAATAGCTT
>NZ_CBFHNM010000004.1:0-285633 GCF_965657255.1 Nonlabens sp. | reverse complement strand
ACAATTGAAATAATATATTTTATAGAATAAAGAATATATTATTCTAGTAAAAGCATTTCCCTTCAGAAGAAGGGAAAACAGGTTAAGCAACTAGTTGCTAACCAAAAGGGTTTGACGCGATGATTTTTTTGAGAATCAAATTAGTGTTTTAGACTATTTCCAACACCACCAAACTCCTTATTTAATTCGTACACGAATTAAATTATGCATTCCTCTCGCAAAAAAGCTTTTCGGATGCAATATAAAAAGGGAAAAGCTAGAAATTGAGATCATAAAATTCAACTTAAAAAGTAAAATCTGTTCTCATAAAAGCATTTCCCTTCAGAAGAAGGGAAAACAGGTTAAGCAACTAGTTGCTAACCAAAAGGGTTTGACGCGACGTAATTTATTAATTTAAAAGCTAGTAGAAAATCGCTTTTCTAAGACCTAAACTCTTTCTTTATAGAATCTAATCTTCTTTTATTATCACGATCTTTTAGCGTCTCACGTTTGTCAAATAATTTTTTACCCTTTGCAAGTGCGATATCAATTTTTGCAAGGCCTTTTTTATTGACAAACAATTTTAAAGGAATAATAGTATTACCAGAGTTGGCTACCGCTTTTTCTAGTTTTTTAAGTTCTTTACGATTCAATAGTAATTTACGTACTGCTTTAGGCGCATGATTGAAGTAAGTCGCATGAGAATATTCTTGAACGGTCATGTTCACGATAAACAATTCGTTATTATTAAACTCACAAAAACCTTCGGCAATACTAGCTTTACCTAAACGTATAGCCTTTATTTCTGTTCCAGCAAGTACAATACCAGCAGTGTACGTATCGAGGATCTCGTATTCAAAACGAGCCTTACGATTTTTAATTTCTATTTTGTTCTTAAAATCCATAATTAAAGGACAAATATACTAGAATCAGTAGTAGATTCTCTTATATCTTTGTGAAATGAAAAAGAATATTTTACTCCTTTTATCTATCGTTTTGTTAGCTATTTCTTGTGATTCTAATCAACCAGATCCACGCACTATTATGGATCAAGCCATGAAAGTTCATGGTACGGATGTTACAGATAAGGGAGAATTGTCCTTTGATTTTAGAGGGATTCCCTATACCGCAGCCAGAAAAAATGGTGCCTACACCTATAAACGTCATTTAATGATAGGAGCAGACACTGTTGTAGATCAGTTATCTAATGAAGGTTTTTCTCGTCTTAAAAATGGGCAGAAATTAAATTTACCAGATTCTCTTTCTACTCGTTACGCTGCCAGTGTTAATTCGGTTATATATTTTGCTCAATTGCCATACAGTTTAGATGGTGAGGCTATAAATTTAAAATACATTGCGTTAGATACCATAAATGAAAAGGCATATCATGAAATTCAAGTAACCTTTAAAGAAGAAGGTGGCGGCGAGGATCATGAAGATGTTTTCATGTATTGGGTAAATGCACAAGACTCATTTATTGATTATCTAGCTTATTCTTACTGTGAAGAAGAATGTGGTTACCGCTTTCGCGAAAGCGAGAACAGAAGAAACCTAAACGGTGTAATTGTTCAAGATTATAACAATTACAAAGCTTCAGAACATGATACGGATTTATCAAAATTAGACGACCTTTTTGAAAATGGAAAACTGGTTAAATTGAGTGATATCGATCTAGAACGAGCTAGTTTTAGTAAAAACTAATCCTGTTCATCGCAGAATGTAGGTGATTTCCAAAATTTTGGAAACAACGCATTGTCAAATTCAATTATCCTAATCAAAAGTGGAGTCAAACAAAATTACCTTCTATTCTAAAGATTGAAAATAATCGTGCACAGATTTAATGTGCTTTTCTTTCATCTCTTTAGGAAGCCAGCTGGCTTCAAAAGCATTCGCGGCAAGTTGTTCTAGTTGACTTACATTTAAATTTAAAGCGATTGCTGTTTCATAATAATTTTCATTCATGTATCCACCAAAGTAAGCTGGATCGTCAGAATGAATGGTTGCAAGAATTCCTTTATCCAGCATCTTTGCCACCGGATGATCTTCAAGGTTTTCTAATACTTTAAGTTCTAAATTACTCAATGGACATAAAGTCAATGGCATTTGTTCTTCTACCAGTCTGTTCACTAATTTGCTGTCACTTAAACACCTATTTCCATGATCAATACGTTCTACGTTAAGTATATCTATTGCTTCCCATATATAATCTGCTGGACCTTCTTCTCCTGCGTGTGCAACCAGTTTATAGCCTTGCGCTGCAGAAGCTTTAAAAACATTCACAAACTTACTAGGCGGATTGCCAACTTCTGAAGAATCTAATCCAACACCATGAATCCAGTCTTTAAAAGGCAAAGAAGACTCTAAAGTTTTAAAGGCTTCTTCTTCACTTAAATGTCTCAAGTAAGACATGATCAATCGGTAAGAAATGTTTAATTCACTTTTTGCTTTTTCAAGTGCCTTGTAGATACCAGTGATCACGGTTTCAAAAGCAATACCTCTATCGGTATGTGTTTGTGGATCAAAGAAAACCTCAACATGAACCACGTTCTGCTCATGAACTTTTATGAGGTAAGCCCAAGTTAAATCAAAAAAATCTTGTTCATGAATCAAAACTTGTGCACCTATGTAATAAATGTCTAAAAACTCTTGAAGATTATTGAATTTATAAGCCTTTTTCAACGATGCTACAGAATCATAATCTAAGGTGATGTTATTTCTTTGCGCTATTTTAAACATCAATTCTGGTTCAAAGCTGCCCTCTATATGTAAATGAAGTTCTGCCTTTGGGATTCCTTGAATGATATTTTTTAATTGTATTGATTCCATGAATGGTTATTTATGATACTCTTAAAACAGGTGTATGAGCAGTTTGATTTACTATAGGAGTTTAAAATAAGCTTTGGGTTTAAACTAAATAACTTTATCCTAGATAGTCAAAAAGCCCTAGTGATTTTTAAGCTACCACTAGAGCTTTTATTAGTTTCCGCTTTCGCGAAAGTGCTGTGAATCATAAGGTTTTACCCAAGTACTTCATTCAATAAAGCAGCAAGTCTCACGCCACCTTTTTGAAGTTGGCCTCTTAATTTATCAAAGTATTTATACATGTAACGGTAACTTAATTTTTCACCTTTTTTAGTATTTGCATAGATATCCTTTACTAAAACGCGACTGTCTTCTAACCATTCTCTGTGCGTACCATTACCCATTGCTTTACGTTCTTTTTTAGAAAGTTTAGGCATATTTACAGCAAGTTCTGAATAAGACATTCCATAACTGTCAATCATTTGAGAATCCCATACACGGTGAAGGTTTGTTCCATCTCTAAACCATTGTACCTGAAAGTCATTGCCACCCTTATCTTCACTCAATCCAGTATGAAGTGGCTGGTGAAGATCTCCTATAAAGTGAACTAACATTCTTAATTGAAATGCTTTTTCTTCCTTTGTTGCTGTTTTTGATTTTAAGGTTGCGATACAAGTATCAATTGCCTCGATGATATCACCACGTTCACTTTTAGGGTGCTCTTCATACGTAGATTCAAAAGGTATATTGACATAATGTTTAGGACCGTATTTTCTATAAAGCGTGTCACTTTTAATATCATCTGCAAACGTAGAAACCAGTGCTAATGATTCTCCATCTAGTAGTTTTTCAATAGCTTTTCTAGCTTTTTTACTTAGATATTGTTCTGCTATTGCTCCAGTGGTACGATGGCCGGTTTTACCCCAATCGTCTGCTTGTGAGGTGAATGAAATTAGTAAGGCCAATAGAATAATTAAGTGACGCATAATTTTATTTTTTGTGCAAGTTAAGGTTGCTACCGCATTTAATTGTTAGCTCTATATTAATTATTTCAAGGTGTAGAAAACAGAATAAGTAAGGCGATAGAATGCACTCCTTAAAGGACTTGAACTAAGTATTTTGTGGTGTAAAACATTTAGAAAGCTTTTTATAAATGTCTGGATGTTTACGTTTCATTAGTTTAGGTCTAGTAAAAAAATACTCTGCGGCAACAGCAAAAAACTCGATCTTACCAGTTCCACCGTAACTTCTTATGTCGGACTTGTCCTCATTGATGCGTTCCATTTCTTCATGCATTAGGTTGATCCATGGCAGCATGCAGGACTGCTGCATGAGAACCTTAGGTATTCCATCTATTGCACCATCCATTTTATCAATTAGGTGCACAAACTCGTGAATTGCCGTGTTTAGTTTATCGGTATCATTTTTAAATCCGTGGTAAAGAGCCTCTTTAGAAAGAATCATTTTATTGTTCCATTTTCCTGTTCCTACCATTCCAAAAATACGCCTGCCATTTCCATGACCTTCAAATTCTAGATTTTCATTAAAATGTTCTGGCAATAAGATGACGGTTTTTAGATTAGTATAATGCCAGTCTGGAAATTGGAAAACCAGTATGATAGCACTTGCAGCAATTAATAATGCGTCTAGTTCTGATGGTTCCATATCTATGGTTTCTATTTCTATTTCTTCTAGAAAAGCCTGCATGCGCAGTTTAAAAAAGAGTCTATCTCTCGCTTCTAATCTTTTAAAAAAAGGAACGTGATCAATAAGTAATTCATCCCAATGTTCAGTAGACGGTGTTTCTTCTTTCTTTTTTCTAAATAAATGAAATATGGGCATGAAAGCTGGTTTTATTTAAGTGACTAATATAAAAAAGCATTAGGACCATTAAAAGAATACTCAAGAACTACAACTCAGATGTGTTATTTGACAATTCAGTTATTCTTTATTTATTCAACCGTTTACTCTTTTGATATTTGCAGTGTTCTAAAGGAATAAAGTATTTTAGAGCATCAAATAAAACCACATGATTCTTAAACGACTTTTTAAACTTATTTGGGTATCGGCATTGATTGCTTTATTAATCAATGTAATATTTTATATTGTTGATGGTGGTTTTGATCCCATAGAAGAAGAAATTGAAGAATATATTATCAATTTTATCTTTAGCGTTTTTATCACTTTAGTAAACCAAAGTTATTTTGACTTCATAGGAAAGTTTTACTCATGGACAGATAATGGATTGAAAAGATTATTGATAGGCGCTGTAGGTAGTGTTGTGCTTACCATGATTACTTTATTTATATTATTATTCTCTATAAGAGTTTTTTATTACGGGCAAAGTATAGAAGATTTTTTTGAGCAACAGCAGTTAGATTGGTATTTGTTTGGTTTTACATTTACCATGATCATGTCGGTCATTTTTCATGCTTTCTATTTCTATCGAGAATTACAGGCAAAGAAAGTAAAAGATCAAAAAGTCATTGCGAGAAGTGCTACTGCTCAATTTGATGCATTAAAAAATCAGTTAGATCCACATTTTTTGTTCAATAGTTTAAATGTGCTTGTTTCCTTAATAGAAGAGAATCCTAAAGCAGCTACTAAGTTTACAACCTCACTTTCTAAGGTGTATCGATATGTATTAGAACAGCGCAACAAGGAACTGGTTTCTGTAGATGAAGAATTGAGTTTTGCAAGAGCTTATGTAGGATTGCTCAAAACAAGATTTGAAGATAGTATAGAAATTGATATCCCAGAAAAAAGCAACATTATAGACGCTCAGGTTGTACCACTTTCTCTTCAATTATTATTAGAGAATGCTGTAAAGCATAATGTAGTCAGTGACAGCAAGCCCTTGAAACTGAGAATTTATGAAGAAGGAAATCAACTAATTGTTGAAAATAATCTTCAAAAGAAGCCAGTTGCTGGTTCAGGAAGTGGAGTAGGACTGCAAAATATAGCTTCTAGATATCAATTGCTTACTAATCGCAAAATGAGTATTGCCGAAGATCAAACTCACTTCAAAGTACAAATACCTATACTGACTAAAGTACCAGAAGAAGTAACCTTAAATAATGATGACATGACAACCGTAGAAGATATTAAATTGATCAAAGCAAAAGAACGAGTAAAAAGTATCAAAGATTTTTATGACGACGTTGTAAAAACAGTTGGGATCATGATCTTTCTAGCCGCTATCAATTTCTTTACATCAGATTTTCCTTGGGTGATTTTCCCAGTAATAGGAATGAGTATTGGCTTGCTTTTTAAATACCTGCGCACATATGAAAAAAATGTTTTTCTAGGTAAAGGTTGGGAAGATCGCAAAATCAAAGAATTATTAAACAATAAAGACTTTTAAAATGAAAAAAGAAGAAACCTATCAAGAGCGTTACAATAGAGCAAAAGCACGTGTGGAAGAAATAAGAGCTTTCTATAATCATTTGTTTATTTATATTATCGTAAACATAGGACTTGCCTCACTTAATTATTATCAAAATGAATGGTATTTCCCTTGGTTTTTATTTCCTTTAGGAGGTTGGGGAATAGGTTTGATGGGACATGCCCTAGGAACTTTTAGTGCTAACCCATTTACAGGTAAAGATTGGGAAAAACGTAAAGTACAAGAGTTAATGGAAAAAGAACGTTTAAATAATTAAGAATGACACTAGATAATAAAAACAAAGCACTTAAAAAGGCTCAAGAACGCGTAGAAGAGCTTAAAGGTTTTTACAATCATTTGATCACGTTTACTATTATAAACCTATTAATTCTTATAGCAGTTTTATTTTTAGAAGGAGATCTATTATTCTTCTTTATAGTAAGTGTTTTAGGATGGGGAATTGGTTTATTTATTCATGCTATAAAAACATTCCAATGGAATCCATTCACTGGTAAAGATTGGGAACAACGTAAGATCCAAGAGCTGTTGCGAGAAGAACCTTTTAAAAATTAACTATGGAACACTTATCAAAAGATGAAGAGATACTTAAGAGAACTCAAAAAAGAGTTAAGGATCTAAAAGGTTTTTACGATCACCTTATTGTATTTATTATTATACACATAATGATATTAGGTGCGGTATTATATTTCAACGGTAGTTTAAAATTTTTCATAACATTTACTTTATTAGGTTGGGGAATAGGTCTCTTGGTACATGCTTTAATCGTTTTTAAATGGAATCCAATTACCACCAAAAAATGGGAGCAGCAAAAAATTGAGGAATTTTTGAAAGAAGATGAAAACAATTATCATGAGTAAAGAATTAGAAAAAGCAAAAAAGAAAGTTCATTATATCAAAGGTTTCTATAATCATGTGATCATATTTATAATCATGAATTTGATCTTTTTAGCAGTAGCTTTATACATCGATTTAAGTATCAATTATTTTATAAATTTCTTTGTTTTACCTTGGGGAATGGGATTGTTTATACAATGGATGCTGGTTTTTAAATGGAATCCATTTACTAGTAAGGACTGGGAAAAACGTAAAATTCAAGAATTTATAGATAAAGAAGATGAATATGAAAGCAATCATCATTGAAGACGAAAAGCCTAGCGCTCGCAGATTAAAACGCCTGTTAGAAGAACTGAGTATCCAACCGCAAGTCATGCTGCATTCTGTAAATGAATCTGTAGATTACTTATTAAATAATCCTGCACCTGATTTAATTTTCTTAGACATTCAATTAAGTGATGGTCTTTCTTTTGAAATTTTTGATCAAGTAGAAGTGAGTAGTGCCATTATCTTTACAACCGCTTATGATGAGTATGCTTTACAAGCCTTTAAACTAAACAGCATTGATTATCTTCTCAAACCCATTGATGAAGATGAATTAAAAGTAGCAGTAGATCAATTTAAGGTACGCTTTCGCGAAAGCGAGAACAATACCAACAAAGGTGCCACTATAAACTTTCATGATATCGCAAAGCTGCTAGGCAATCCCATAGAACAAAATTATAAAAAACGATACACTGCAAAAGTAGGAGAGCACTTAAAGCTCTTCAATACGGACGATGTTCAGTTATTTTATTCTGAAAACAAGGGGACTTATTTGAATCTTGAGAATGGCCGCAATTATTTGATCGATACAAAGCTAGAGTCTTTAAAAGAAGAGCTGGATCCAGAGCAGTTTTTTAGAATATCACGACAGGCTATTATCAATATAAATGCTATTAATGATATGATTTCTTATACAAATTCGAGAATTCAAATAAAAATTAATTCTTTTAAGGAAATGGACTTAATAGTTAGTAGAGAGCGAGTTAAGGAGTTTAAGTTATGGCTAGAAAAATAATTTTACCTTTTAATTGTTACTGTGTTGAAGTATTAAGAACGCTTTAACATAGTATTTAAAACCGAGACTGTTTTTATCTCGTAAGTAGGGTGTAAATTAATTAAAACCATATTACGATGAAAAAAATTGCCCTTTGGTCCACACTTGCGATTACAGCGATAGCTGGAACGTTAATCGCAGCTGACCACCTCGACGCTCCTGCGGTTAGAAATATGTCTGCTGATATTGCAGATTTCTATGCGTTTGAAGGAGAAAATGCCTCTTCAACAACCTTTATTGTGACATTGCCTGCAAGCAGTGCTTCTTCAAACTTTGATGAAAATGTATTGATAGAAATCAATATTGATAATACTGGAGCAGATGTTCCTGGCGCTTTCCCAGCATCTGTAGGAGTAACTGAAGATCTAGTAATTCAAGCATTGAGACAAGGAGATAGAATGTACTTTTTTGGACCTTATGCTCCAGATTCTACAACTATTTCTGGTAGTATTAATGTAGATGAAGCTATTGGTAGTGTTGTTATCGGTTCTGCTGGTGAGACATTAACTGGTGGTGTACGTGCATACGCTGGACAACGTCAGGATGCTTTCTATTTTGATTTCCAACAATTTAATACAGTAATAGGAACTGCACCAGCTGAAGGATTTGGCTCTACTGGTACTAATGCTTTTGCTGCTGCAAATGTTAACGCTATCGTTGTTGAAGTACCTAATTCTTTATTAGGAACAGCGCCTACTCACCTTGCTGATCAATTTCGTGCAGGATTAGGTGTGCCAGTTTACGGTTTACCTGCTTCCTACAATGTATGGGCAGAAACTAAAAGAAGAAACTAGTCCCAAACAAATCAATTTTAAATTTTTAAAGACAATACAATGAAAATATTCAAATATATACTAGCAGTAGCAGTAATGGCTACTATCACAGTAAGTTGTGATAATGATGATGATATGCCTACAGATGGAGGAGCAACTACAGATTTCTCTGGGACTTTCACGACACAAGATCAAATGGGTCGCCCAGGAATTAACACAGTTCTTTCTGGATCTGATGCAAACAAGGATAACTTTAACATCACTACACCAGCAACGCAATTTGCCACTTTTTCTGGAGAATTTAACAACACGTTAGGTGCATATTACAATGCTTATGGTGCATCGTTTGAGACAAATATCCTAGGATTAGATCAAGCACTTACAACAGCGGTACTTTCTTTAGATGTACTGCAAGTTTCTCCTAACGCACCTACTTCTTATTTCACACCAGGTACTGGAGCAACTGCTTTGACAGCACCAGCTAGTTTCTTAACTGGTCGTAACTTAGAAGATGATGTAATTGATGTATCTTTAATTGTACTTTTTGGAGGTACTTCTGGACAACGTTTTGACGGAAACAATGGTACGCCTAATTTAGTTTCTGATAACGTAGGTCTTGAGTCAGGTGTAAGTTCTGCATCTTTCCCATATCTAACTGCAGCTAGATTTTAATTTTATATTAATTGAATTAATGCCAACTTTCCACTGGAAAGTTGGCATTTTTAATAACTCACCACCATGAAAAATATTTATTTCCTCCTTTTCCTATTTGTTTTTATCTCGTGTAAAAACGATTCTCAAAAATCAGAACAACCTACAGTAGTAACCACTGCAGCAGATTATAGTGCTTATCTAGAATTAGATGACCATGAACAAATTACCCAACTACAGTTAGATATAGATAGTCTAGAAATTGTAGTAGCAAATAACCCAATAGGTGTTTTAGATTTAGGACGTCTGTCTTCAAAATTGAACACACTTTATGATTTAAAAGGCGATGTCAATAACTTGAATAGATCGGTAGAAATGCAAGAAGCTGTTGTAGAAAATATGTACATCAAACCGAACAATTCAAAAAGAGAACTTGCACAGGCCTACATTAAATTACATCAATTTAAAAAAGCAGATAGCTTAATGTCTTCTTTTGCAAAACAAGATTTATCGAGAGAAAGTCAGATGATTTATTTTGATATTGCTATGGAATTAGGAGATTATTCTCGAGCAGAAAAAATGCTCAATGCACTTAAAAATTCACAGGATTATAATTATTTGATTCGAGCAGCAAAGTGGAACGATTATAAAGGAGATCTATCGGCTACTATTAGATTAATGGAAAAAGCAAAAACACTTGCAGACCAAAGCGGTAACCTATCTTTACAGTTATGGACCAATTCTAATATCGCAGACTACTATGGTCACGATGGACAGATAGAAAGATCTTATGAACATTATCTTAAAACATTACAACTAGACCCTAATGATTCTTATGCGTTAAAGGGAATTGCTTGGATTGTTTATTCGTATGAAAAAAATCCCAATGAAGCTCTACGTATTTTAACAGCACTGAAAAAGCGTCATCCACTACCAGATTATGACCTTGCCATTGCAGAAATTAAAGAGTTTCAAAAACAAACTGAAGCTGCAGAAGAATTGCGTCAGTCGTTCCTTGAAGAAGTTTCAAATCCGGCTTATGGAAATATGTATAATACATATAAAATAGAGCAATTAGTTAATGGCAATAATGAAGAGAAACAGCAAGCTTTGATCATTGCAAAAAATGAAGTTGAAAACAGATCTACTCCAGAAACGCAAAGTTTGTTAAGTCTAGCATTTCTTAAAAACGGTATGATGAATGAGGCTTTAGAAAATCAACAAAAATATGTCATGGACAAAACATTTGAACCAGTAGCCCAATTACATTCACTGGAGATTTTGATTGAAAATGGTAAAAAACAAAAAGCTTTGGAATACGGTAATGATCTATTAGAAGCAGAATATGAGTTAGGTCCTGTTACTTTAAATCATATAAAACAAATACTTTCAAGTATTTAAAACCATCATCTTTGTTTTTACGTAAGTATGAGTGTTAGATATTAAAGCATTAAGTCTGAAGGGAAATCAGATTTAATTTTTGGTTGGTTAGTTTGGATGCCTAGTTCTTATGTGAACTAGGCATCTTTTGTTGTAGGTATTTAAATACGGTCTATTCAGATTTTTCTAGATCTATAACTTGTTTATTGATGTATTGATTATTTGGTATTAATAATTGAACATAAGAGATGTTTTTGTTTGATTTGTTAGCATTACGCTTTCGCGAAAGCGAGAATTACGTAAATATGAATGCTACGTTATAATATTATTTGCTCGCACGATTAAAGTTTCTAATTGTTCAAAGTGGTTAATACAACAACTTATCGGTCCAGTATCGGAAGAATCCTTGCCTACTCCTATGTATTCATCTCTATTCATAGCTTAACTTGGAACAGATATGTTATAAAATAAGTTAACTAGTAAGGATGGAACAAGTGTTCTGTAGATTAAAAAAGAAGTAAGTATTAGGTTGCTGCTTGTTTCATCAAATAATTATATTATTCAATAAAAAAATGCGCAGCTTTAAGGCTGCGCATTTTAAATATCAAAGAAGATTAATTGATTATTTAATAACACCTAATGTATACAATTGCTCCAAATTTGGACCTTCTGCACCACCATATTCTTCTAATGTGATACCGAAAGCCTCTGAAGCGTTTGCATTTTCAATTCTTAGAAGACTTTCACTATTTTCTACAACGCCCAAACTTGTAGGCGTGAGCGGATTTAATGTTAAAGACCACAATTGATAAGATTTGCCTTGTGGTGCTTGTGGTAATCCAGCAACATCTATGTATGTGACGTTTTCTACAGAATTATGAAAAGCTGTCGCATAGGAGTTTTCAAAGCCTTTTTGACCGGCTAGATTTACCTTAACAGTGTTTTTATCCTTAATGAAGTTAAGTGCTTCTTCATAATTGTTATTGATAGTCATCGTGTTTTCTATTTCACTATTCAGGATTTCCTTATCCTGTTCAACTGCAACTATTTGTTCTTCTAGATTTGAATTACTCTCTGTTAAGTTAGCGTTATTCATATATAAATAACTGCTAGCCAGAAGCAAAGAAATTGCTGCTGCCCAACCTAGATAGTTACTTCTAGAATTTGAATTATTTTTGGTATTATCACCGCCTATGATAGCTTCTAGTTTATCGTAAAGATCTAACTCATCTTTATTAGGAGCAAGTCCACTAGCTAGCTTCATATAAGTTTCTTCAATTTGTTGTACTTCTAATTGAAGAGAAATATTATTCTTAAGTTCTTTAGTAATCTCTATAGAACGTTCTAGATCTAGAACACCACAAACGTAAAGTTCTAAATCACCGCTATTAATAAGTTCTTGTATATCCATTAGTTCAATATCATGTTTCTTAATGCCATCATACATTTTCTATGTCTGGTTTTCAAGGTTCCAGAAGGCATGTCTAATTCTTTTGCACCGTCTTGAAAAGTAAATCCTTTGAAGAATATTACATCAATAATTTTAACACACATAGGTTCTAATTTTTCAATCCACTTTTTAAGATAAATAGCATTAGTCGCTGTGTCTAAATCATCACTGGTTTCTAATATATCTACGAAATTATCAGAGCTAAGGTTTTTCAATCCATCTTTATGTCTCTTTGATCGTAAATAATCAATAGAAGCATTGCGTGAGATGTTTAATGCCCATGTAAAGAAACGTCCTTGTTGAGCGTCATAAGAATCAGAATTTTTCCAAATTTTAATAAAAACATCTTGCAAAATTTCTTCTGAGACATCTTTATTTTTAACAATATTAAAAATCACTCCGTGAAGAGCTTCTTGATAACGATCATAAACACGTGTAAAAGCGGTCTGATCACCACTTTTCATTCTTGCGATTAATAAATCAGGTTGTGCACTCATATATAAGAAACTATTTATTGCTTAAAGATGGATTAAAAAAGTCCGACTATTTATTTAGCCAGACTTTATTTATTTTTAATATTAGATAAACTACTCAATAACCCCACAAGCTTCACGAGCTCCTGCAGCACCACTAGGTTGAGATTTGAAATCATCTGCACTGGCGTGTACAATTACTCCTTTACCGACTATGTTTCTTTTTTCATCATCACATCCTATACACCATTTATCTGTTGAGAATTCTAAAGATGCTTTTCCATCTGCTCCCACTTCTAGATTTCCTATATCACCAGAATGGTGCATGTTATCACCCCATTTTCCATGATCTTCACTAGTTGGATCCCAGTGTCCACCAGCACTTTTACCATCTTCAGAGCTACAATCTCCATTTTGATGTATATGTATAGCGTGAGAACCTTCTGTTAAACCTTGTAAATTTACATTCATGGTAACCTCTTTTTCTCCTTGTACAAATGCAATTGTACCACTTACGTTACTACCGCTTTTGGCTGACATAGGTACCATAAGTTCTTTCCCTACCATCAAGCTACTTGCATCATCATGGTGCATGTCATCATGAGAATGACTATGAGTTTCTCCATCGTGTGTATGTTCGTGGTCATGAGAATCTTCATTCATTTGTTCTGTCTCATCAGTTAAAGAATCTGTTTCTTTACCTTCTTTACAAGACGACACACTTATTGATAAAGACAGTGCCATTATTCCAATTACTAATTTTTTCATTGTAAGTTTTTTAAAGTTTGATAATCTGTGTTAAAAATAAGAAGTTTAATACTTAAATCGTCATAAGAGTCTATCAAATTTCATGGGATTGTGATTTCCTATTTTTAGATTTTCTATAGCATTAAGAGCTTTATCCACTCGTTTTTAAGATCCACTCGTGTTATAAATCATAAATATAATTTTACGTTGCTTGCCTGGTATCAAATTCAAAAACCATTAGTTGATCAATTTAGTGATGACTTGCGTCTCGCTGTGTAACGTTTTATGCACAGGACATTTGTCAGCTATTTGCAGCATTCTTTGCATTTGCTTATCCGTAAGATTTCCGGTAAACCTTATTTCTCTAGTAAAAGTATCAATCTTTGAAATTTTATCTTCACAGTTTTTGCAGTCTACTGCATGCTGTTTGTTGTAATTCACATGACACTCTACATTTTCAATGTTCCATTCCTTCCTTCGGGCGTACATCTGTATAGTCATCACTGTACAAGCTGCTAGCCCGCTAGAAAGTAGATCATAAGGAGTCGGACCAAAATCGTTACCTCCAAAACTTTCAGGCTCATCTGCCGTAAAATGATGCCTGCCTGCTACCATTTGCGTTGTAAAATTACTCTTGTTATTCAAACCTGCAGCAACATTGCTCTTTGTTCGTAGGTTGTTTTTTTCTGACTGTTTTATATATCTAGATGCCCAACTGGCTATCAATTCTCCTATATAAATAGCATCCTCTTTATTCATCAAAAGATGATCAGCGCCATCTAGACTTACAAAACTTTTAGGGTGAATAGCCGCATGGTATAATTTCTCTGCATGATTAATTCCTACGGTTGTATCTTGAGGAGAATGCGCTATAAGTATAGGTTTTCTTAAATTTTTTAGTGTTTTGGTAACCTGTTGTTCATTTATATTCCTCAAAAACTGCTCTTTGATTTTAAAAGGTCTACCACTCAATTGAACAGTTGCTTCTCCATTTTCTATAATGGCATCTATTTGATCGCCAAACAAGTGTCTTACATGTTTTGTATCGCTAGGTGCTCCTATAGTTGCAACAGCTTTTATAGAATTCGCTTTCGCGGAAGCGAATATAACAGCAGCACCACCTAAACTATGACCTATGAGAAGAGTAGGAGCTTTATAGTTTGCGTCTAGATAGTCCACCGCAGCCAAAAGATCTTCTACGTTACCAGAAAAATTGGTGTCTGCAAAATCACCGTCAGAATCTCCTAAACCTGTAAAGTCAAATCTTAAAACGCCATATCCAGCGGTAGTCAAGGCTCTAGAAATATTTTTAGTCGCACTAAAATTTTTACTACAGGTAAAACAATGTGCAAAAATGGCATAATTGTGAGGCAATCGATCTACCGGTAATTCTAGTCTACCACTTAATTCATATCCATTAGCATTATTAAAACGTATCTTTTCTATATTCATGAGGTAGATTTTCTTTAAAAATAAAACCTTTTTATCACAGCCGTATATCAAACACTTATTATTACAATAAATGTAGACATTTCTATAAGTTTCAATACTTTTACATTTCTAGAATCAATTTCCATGAAACATATCATTTTATTACTCGTATTATCTCTCGTTTCTTGCATGAACACAGATGCAGATAAAACACCAGAGGAAAAACAAAAAGAGCAATTAACTACTTTTTATTTTATACGTCATGCAGAGAAAATGACAGATCAAGGTAATGATCCAGAATTAACAGAACAAGGAAAGAAAAGAGCTGAGAATTGGGTAAATTACTTTTTTCTAAAAGATGTAGATCATGTTATTTCTTCTGACTTTAAAAGAACTAAAGCAACGGCTTCACCTCTTGCCAAAGCAAAGAAATTAGATATTGAACTTTATGATGTAAGAAATGCAACAGGAAAATCGCTACTTCAAGAATATAGAGGTAAAACGGTAGCTTTATTTGGACACAGTAATACGATTAACAAATATGCAAATGAATTGCAAAATGATAGTATTTACAAAGAATTGAATGATGCAGATTATGATCATTATTTTGTAGTTCGTGTGGATAAAGATGGTAATTCTAACGCTGTTAAAGAAAAAATTGATTTCGTAGATTAATGGATATCATTCAATTAATCATTAGTTTAAAACATTATTTCTCTTCAATCCTATGAAAATATTAAGCTGGAATGTAAATCGTCATGATGGAGATTTAGAACATGAATCAAATGAAAAACGCAAAGAGCATATTCTAGAGCATAATGCAGATGTCGTTATTCTTACTAACACGCACATAAAGTTTCATTTAGGAGATCCGTACAAAAGAATTGCTTCTACAGAAATGCCATTGCGCCATGATGGTATCGATTATAAAGCAGGAGAGAATAGGGTTAGTATTTATACAAAATATCCTTTTAAAAATAAGGTAAAAACATACGATAATCATTCTGCGGTTTGTCAAATGATAGAAACTCCTTTAGGAAATCTGAATGTCTATGGAACGATTCTAGGAGCAAATCCAGACCTTTTTGAATCAGATCTTGTCGAACAAAAAGACGATCTAGAACGCATTCAAGGAGCGATGTGTTATGCAGGTGATTACCATATGTCATTTGTGGAGCCTTTAATACCAAATGAAGAAAAAGTAAAAGAATTACAAACTTTTCTTGATGAACAGAAAATGGCCATCCTCACTGCCGACTTTGATAATTTAAACCATCATGTTTCTATAAGTAAGTCTTGTTTAAAAGGAAATACGACACAAGTAGAGTTATTCCCGGTTTCTGAGGAAATTTCTCAGGAAGAAATAATAGTGGTGACGATCAAAGAAAAGGAAATTAAAACACAAGTGAACAATCCATTACATGGCGTTAAACTGGCATACATGTTAGAGAAGTTAGTAGATCATTACGGCTGGAATGAATTAGGTGATCGCATAAGAATCAATTCGTTTAACTCTAATCCAGGCATAAAATCCAGTTTAAAGTTTTTACGTAAAACTGATTGGGCTAGGAAAAAAGTGGAGGATTTGTATGTGGAGACTTTTGTAGAGTAGTTTTTGATTTTCCTAATCCTCAAAATACTTATTTACAGATTTATAAAGGGTCTGCTAGTATCTACATCGCTAGCTGTAAAATTTAAAACTTTATTCCCAAAACCAAACATGCCAAGAAAAATTCTTGGCATGTTGATTACTTACTAGTATACATATAGAAATATGAAGTTCTAAAAGTCAAAGACTCATCATCTTTGTTACTCCTCAAACATATTGATAGTTACGCTTTTCATTTCTGCTACAAACGCTTTCCATTCTTTTTCAAGAAAGGATTTTGATTCTGCGTTGACTTCTCTTGCAAGAGCAGCAGCCTGATTGTATAATTGCTCCTCAGTTGCGGTTTGAGGTCCTTGACGACTTCCTATATAACTGGAAGCACCATAAATACGATTCATAACTGTAACCTCTGGATTACGAGTGATTCCTTGACGCTCATCTGGCGTACCGAAATATTTGTTCTGGTGTTTTTCTAGTTGCTTCACAATAGAATCAGTCGCTTTAATTTGCTCTTTAAATGCCTCTTTATCTTGAGATTTCAAGAGCTTTTTGAAGTTTTCTGCCGTTTCTTTGTTTATAGCCAGTTGCGACGTTACGGCTTCGACTTCCATAATCAAGCCTTGCAGCTTTTCTTGTGCAGCACGTTGTTCTTTGCGATTTGCCATAGAGAACTCGTCTATTCTTGGATCTTCCATCACCTCAATCATTTGCTCGCTAGTCATTTCACCATAATGCAACACCGCTTTATAAGTTCCTGGTAAAACATCGTTTCCTCCAGGTTCTCTCTTAGAATCTCTAACTCTTCTAGATGGATATTCGATTCCTTTCTCGTCCAGTCTCCATGACCAGTCTTGTAATCCTTTTTCTTTAGGTATTTTGCTACTCAAGGTCCTGATCAATTCTTCTCCCTTGTAGATTTTAAGAAATAAAGAATCTGATTTTACGGTGTCGGTTTTTGCCTTTAGTTCTTTGTCAAAGTAGTATTTGAACCTTCCTATAGGTCGACTTCTGTTTTCTCCATGAAACATAGCATCTGCACCAAATCTACTTCCTGTAGGTTGCTGATAGCGGGCAAAATAGGCTGTAGGAGGCTCGTATAATTCGATGGCTTTTCTCTGTTTCGCTTTCGCGAAAGCGGTAAGAGGTTCCAGATCATCAAGTACCCAAGCAGCTCTACCGAAGGTTCCAATAATAAGGTCGTCCTCACGTGGATGGATCACTAAGTCTTTCACAGAAACAGTAGGGAAACCGTTGGTATATTTAGTCCAATTGTCACCAGCATCTATACTCACATAAAGACCATCGTCAGTTCCTAAAAACATTAAGTTATTTTCTTTAGGATGCTCGATAATACAAAGCGCATAACTAATCACATCATCTTTATCTACAATACGTGTCCAGCTTTTTCCATAATTAGTGGTGCGGTAAGCATACGGTTCAAAATTGAACCTGCGGTAATCGTTTGCAACGAGTAGCGCATGGCCTTTTTTAGTTTGTGAAGCTTTAATTTGAGTGATCCAGCTTCCTTCTGGCAGACCTTTTAAGCCTTTGGTAATATTATCCCAGCTTTCTCCACCATTTTTTGTGATATGAACGAGACCATCGTCTGTTCCTACATAGAGGACATCTTTTTCTACAGCGCTAGGTTCAATAACTAGAATTGTGGTGTGATTTTCTGCTCCAGTAGCGTCCATGGTAAGACCACCAGATTCTGATTGTTTTTGTTTTTCTGGATCGTTGGTAGTTAAGTCTGGTGAAATTACTTTCCAAGTCAGACCTTTATCGGTAGACTTGTGCACAAACTGGCTACCGAAATATAATGTAGAACTATCAAAAGGATCGATATTAATAGCAGCATTCCAGTTAAATCTCAATTGTACATTTGCATCTGGATGCGTAGGTCGTACACTATAATTATTACCTGTTTGCCAATCGTAACGACTTACAAATCCTTGCTGACTCATAGAGTAACCAAAACGGCTGTTATCTGGATCAGGCACTACATCAAAACCATCTCCAAAACTAATTTCTTGCCAGTAGCTGTTTCTAATGGCTTGCGCTCTCCACGAGTACGCAGGACCTCGCCAGCTACCGTTATCTTGCATACCACCATAAACGTTATAAGGTGTTTCCATATCTACATTAATATGGTAAAATTGTGCTACTGGAAGATTTCCTATAAAACGCCAAGTTTTACCACGATCGCGAGAAATATTTAATCCGCCATCATTTCCATCGATCATAAATTTACCATTCTTAGGATGAATGTACCAAGCGTGATGATCAGGATGTACACCATTATCTGCGCCGTAAGCTGGCATTAATTGAGTAAAGTTTTTACCGCCATCTTCAGAAACGTTGATGTAAGTAAAAACTGAATAGATGCGATTTTCATTTTGAGAATCTACGTAAATCTCTGAATAATAAAATGGACGATTACCTATGTCACTTTTATCATTTACCATTTTCCAGTTGAAACCACCGTCGGTAGATTTGTACAGCGCGTTTTTCTTTGCTTCTACCAGAGCATAAACTATGTTAGGCTCGCTAGGAGCGATGGCAATACCTATACGCCCTAATTCTCCTTTAGGCAATCCATCTTCTTCGGTAATTTTTTTCCAATTTTCTCCACCATCATGTGTCATATATAAGCCAGAACCTTCACCACCAGATTTAAAAAACCAAGGATCGCGTTTGTGTTCCCACATCGCAGCGATGAGTTTATTGGGATTAGTAGGATCCATGACAAGATCTGCCGCTCCAGACTTGTCGTTAGTATATAGTATTTTCTTCCATGTCTTACCACCATCAGTGGTTTTAAAAACACCACGTTCTGGATGAATTCCCCATGGAGAACCTATTGCTGCGGCGTACACTACATCTGGATTTGTAGGATCGATTACTACACGATGAATGTTTCGTGTTTTCTCCAATCCCATACGTTTCCACGATTTTCCAGCATCTAGAGATTTATAAATTCCCTCGCCACCATTCAATGAATTACGCGGATTTCCTTCACCAGTTCCTACCCAAATCACACTAGGATTAGATTGTTGCACAGCAACGGCGCCTACCGAAGCGGTTTCTTGATCATCAAAAATAGGATCCCAAGTGATCCCACCATTAACCGATTTCCATAAACCACCACTGGCAGTTCCTGCATAGATAGTTTCTGGATTATCGTGAACTACATCAATAGAAGTCACACGACCAGACATTCCGCCAGGACCTATATTTCTAGGTTCTAGGTTTTTGACAAGTTCTAAATCTAATTTTTGAGAGAATACTTGAGTAGTAATCAAGCATAATGCGAGTAAGAGAATGCGTTTCATATTGTAAATTAGGTTGAAAGCATAAAGATAAAACCTATGCTTTAAAACTGCTATATACCTATTGGTTTTATTTTTACTCTTTATAATCCTCGCCGTATTTCTTCTTAGATAAAAGTTTTAAATCTTCAAAAGCTTGATCAGGACCATACTCGCCAAAATAACTTTTATAGACACCGTAGGGATTTATCACTACATAACTTTCACAAGGATAATGATATTTAAAAAATTGTTTTTCTATGAGTCCTTTTGGGTCATATTGCCATGGAAGAAGTACTTCGGTTTCAAAAATTGGCTCATTTTGTTTGACGATGTACATGACAGAATTAGAAGTGATTGTTTTAAATTTTCTTTCCATTCTTTCGTGCCACTTCTTATTTGATTCTTTGGTAGCATTTCCAGATGAATTGCATCTGTCGACTCCAGGATAGTAAATAATCACTAGCGACTGTGTAGTATCTAAAGGAATATTTAGTTCTGAAGAAAGAAATTTATATACAGCAGTTACATTTTTTAATTTCCCTATTTCAATCGTTCTATCAGTCTTTTCTCTTTTAAACTGTCTAAAACGATATCTAGCACCTTATTAGTGCTCCTCTTTTTCTCAAATTTACTTTCACTTATTTCTTTCCCGTTGGTATCGTTATAAGTAAAACTAGTAATAGAATCTAGATCAACCTGTGAAAAACTCAAAAAAGAAAAGAAAAAGAATACAAATACTGATAGAACTTTCATCATTTATTGATTTAATTCCTTCCACATCTGATTGCTCAATGGCTTCAACTCATTACTACCCATAATTTCTTCATAAGGCATAACTGATGACGAAGAACGAGATGCGCGACCGTTTAATCTTATATCTTCTAGACAAAGAGCTAGAAGTGGCTCG
Organism: Nonlabens sp.; assembly: GCF_965657255.1. Lineage (NCBI taxonomy): Bacteria > Pseudomonadati > Bacteroidota > Flavobacteriia > Flavobacteriales > Flavobacteriaceae > Nonlabens > Nonlabens sp. Next base: position 264,781 of record NZ_CBFHNM010000004.1, on the reverse strand, counting down.
TTACTATCACCTAAAATGCCTAGGTTAGAAAAATCTTCCGTTTGAGCGATATCTGGTGCTAAACCATCAAAGTAATCTGTATTACCATTTGCATTTAGACTTTTAAGAACTAGCGGTTGCATGGCATATCTATGTGCAGGATTTGCTCCTGATCTCCTAAAATCAGGGCTATCATATAAGGTTACACTAGCTTGAAATTTACCACTAGTGTCATCACCTACTTGAACTACATCAATATAAGGTTCTAATGAGTTGATTACTAATTCACTTGCACTTGCGGTGTTTCCCGTTGTAATGATATGAACTTTATTTAAATCTAAGGTATTTAATGCAGTTCCAGAATCTGTTTGGTTTTTGAAAAAATTAATCAATCTACCTGGGTTGCCAGCTTGAAATTGAGCCTGTATTTCTGGATTCCACTGTTCTGTAGAATACACATCTGTAATCGGATTTCCAGAAATTAAACTTCCTAATATGACAGCCGTGTTGACAGATCCACCGCCGTTGTACCTTAAATCTAACACTAGATGTGTTACACCTTGTGCTTTAAAGTCGCCAAAAACACTATTCAATTGTTCATCAAACTGTGAAAGAAAACCGGTGTACATTAAGTATCCTACTTTTTGTGCGCCTTGATCAATCACCTCTGTTAATAGAATAGGGTTTTCTTGAAGAACTTCTTTATTAAGTGTTATTTCCATACCGTTTGATGTAGTAACTCCAGCATTTAAAGATGCTAATCCGATGGTATATGTGTTTTGAGCTAATAAAGCACTAAAATTTTCTCTAGTTAGTCTTGTTCCATTTATTGAATTGAAAATCATACCACGTTGCACATTCTGAATTTGTGCACTAGAATTAGGAGCTACATAACGCACGTAACCATAAACATTCGTAGCGCTTCCTGTTTCACCGATTAAACCAAACTCCATCCCATTACTTAGTGTGTTGCCCGAAAGAGCATTTTCTAGAGCGACATAATCATCAAAAACCACGCTAAAACGATCTGTTCTAGCCCTATCAAATACAAGTGTTTCAAAAAACTCTTCTGGCGAACTAAATTGGGCATGAAAAGCCTCTAACTCTTCTATGTTTGCAAAACGATCATTTGCTAGTACATCAATATCTGGTTTGTATAGGTAAAAAGCATTCATGCCCCTATAAATAAAATTATTGATTTCACTTTTACCAGCAAACACGTCATCATTGTCCTCAAAACAACTAGATAAGGTCGCAAGTGCGATTAAAGAAACTAAAATATATTTAAGAATTGTTTTCATTGTGAGGTTGTATTATGCATTTGGGTAAGTAAAATAGTAGTTATTAATTTTCAATAATTTTACCACAGTTGGAATTATAAAAATCTATTGCTGTAACTACGTTTCTTTTAAGAATTTCTTCTTGATTAATTTGAGCAATTAAGCTGGGACAGTCCTTAAGCATTTTAAGATGTCTATTTCTCAATTTACGTCCTATTTTAATGAGTTTATTATTTATGACCATGTAATAATTAGAACTCGATGGAGCAGTCATCATTATTGGTAATTCACTATCGCCGAAAGTGGTAAAGTACTCACCACCTTGAATATCAATAACATAAAGATTGATAGTACCTTTTAAAACTTCTTTTAAAATTTGAGGTCCATTGTCATTTTCGTTTCTTTTAACATAGCTATAAGTTGCGCCATCAATAATAAAACTATTTACTTGAAAGTGATTGTAAACAATAGGTTTATCATCTTCATTTTCTTTAAATTTAATACCGTCATGACTTCTCACTTTTATGAAACCTTCTTTTGTAGTATTATTTTTAAATAGTAAAGTTCCTTTTTGATATTGTGAAAAACCAATGATGGAGCATAAAAAAAAGAGTAGAAAAAGTATTTGTTTCATCAAAAGTAATTTTTATTCAAAAATAGGGAAACGGTCTCACAAAAGAATATAGAAATAAACGAGTTATAACTTTATTTATTGATAAATCTACGACTTTTTGTGTGCCATGGTTTTAAAACTTATTGGTTTTAGGAAGTTAGGTGATGCAAACAGCGCTATACAAACTCATTTTACAACTCGATTATAAAAAAATGAAGTACCCTTGTAACAATTAAAGTACAGAATCGTCATAATCGTATAACCAGCACAATGAACCAAAAAACATTTGTAAAGACCTTTAAAGACGTACAGCAAAAAATGTACTTTCTTTCAAAGCGATTGCTTACCTCGCATGAAGAGGCTGCAGATGCGGTGCAAGAGGTTATGGTGCGATTATGGGAAAAGCGTTTTCAACTAGAAGAGGTAAAAAACAAAGAAGCATACGCGATGCAAATGGTTAAAAATTACTCGCTCGACCGTTTAAAAAGTAAGCAGGCCAGTCATTTGAAAATTGTTCATACTAATTATGATAGCGAGGAGCGAAACATTGAGGATGAGTTAGAAAGAATAGGCAAAGTAAAACTAGTACAAAAAGCAATTAATGAGTTGCCAGAGCAATACAAAATGATTATCCAGTTAAGAGATATACAGCGATATGATTTTGAGGCGATAGAAAATATTATGAACATGAAGGCTACAGCGGTAAGAGTAGGGCTGAGCAGAGCAAGAAAAATGCTTAAGGAGAAAATCGAAGAACAATATAAAACAGAAATCGCATGAACGATTTATTAGAAAAATATTGGAATGGTACGACCACGTTGTCAGAAGAACAGCAACTCAGAGATTATTTCAATTCTCAAAATGTAGCTGCAGAGCATGAGGTGTATCGCAGTATTTTCCATTCTTTTCAGTTAGAAGATGTTTTAGAAGAAGGTAGTTTTGACGCTTTCGCGAAAGTGAAACAAAAACAATCTTTAGAAAATAAAGCGCACAAAAAAACATGGAAAGGACTTGCTGTAGCAGCAGGATTTGCACTTCTTATGACGGTAGGTGCTGGTTATTATCAAGATCAAACGCAGCCAGATTTAGGAACTTATGAAACGCCAGAAGAAGCCAGAGCTGCAGCAATGGATATGCTAGAATTAGTAAGCGCAAAATTAAATAAAGGACGTCGTAATATGGCACCTATAAATACTTTAGATCATAAAACCACAGCGGTTTTTAATTTAAAATAACAACAGAATTCTCAATCACAATTAAATAAAAGTCAACATGAAAAAGTTAATCTTAACCCTAGTACTTGCAGCAATGGCAACGCCTTTATTTGCACAAGATGCCTTTGAAAAAATGGGTAATCTTAAAAATATATCAGAAACAGTAGTCACAAAAGATGCTTTTGAGCTTCTTGCAGAAATAAATATGGATATTGAAGATGAAGGTGTGAAAGCTGGAAAAGGTCTTCTAGACAGTTTGAAAGATGCTCGTTTTTACTCCACTTCAAATTCAGACAGTGCAACGAAAATGATTGCAATGGCAAACGCTTATATCAAAAGCAATGGATTAGTAAAATTAATGAGTGTAAAAGAAGACGATCAGGTATTTTCTTTTCACGTAGAAAGAGGTTCTAATTCTAAAAAGGTACGGACACTAGTCATGGTTATTGATGAGACTATGAATGCTGGCAATCCAGAGGCTCTTGTTATGAAAATTTCTGGAGATATTGATCTAGCACAGATTTCAAAGATCACAAAAATGATCAATGTGCCTGGACAAGAACAAATTGAAAAGGCTACTAAAGAGTAAACACTCTCTTATAAAGACCTTCACTAACCTTAAAAACACAAACCATGAATAAGCTCATTTTAAAAATAATTTTTCTTTCTATTGCTGCAATAGCAACACTTGCTTCATGTGATAATGACCCAACTCTACAAAGCTATATTGTAGATAGCAGTGAGAAAGAAGGTTTTATTAGTACTTCTATACCTTTATCCATTTTAGGGATTGATGATAGTAACATGTCAGAAGATGCTAGAACTGCTTTTAATTCAGTTGAAAAAATTAACTTTCTTGTTTACCCTAAAACAGATTCTAACGAGGCTAGTTTTGAAAAAGAAAGCGAGACCTTGAATAATATTCTTAAAGGAGATCAATACAAAACTTTGATGTCTCACAATCAAGATGGAATGAAAGCAAAGTTTCTTTATGAAGGTGATAAAGACTCTATTGATGAAATCATCGTTTTTGGTATGGCAGACAAAGCAGGTATGATGGGTGTTGCTCGAATTTTAGGCGATGACATGAATATTTCTAGTATTATGAAAATGATGAAAGAGTTTGATCAAAATGATGCAGACCCTACAAAAGTGTTTGATATGCTTAAAGGAATGGGAATTGATCTAGAGAAAGGTGATGGAGAAGTAGATAAGGACGCTGTGCGAGCCATCATGGAATCTAAAGGAATTGATACCTCTGAAATGGAAGCTTTCAATAAAGAATAATCTTTTAAATTATCTAGTATTTAAATCTGCATCAAATTGATGCAGTTTTTTTATGCGCAAGACTTAAATTTCAAACGATAAAAATCTTGCTCAATAATGTATCTTTGCACGCTTTCGCGAAAGCGGAATAATAACAAACACTATTACACATGAAAGCTGGAATCGTAGGACTACCTAATGTAGGTAAATCAACTCTTTTTAACTGTTTATCAAATGCAAAAGCGCAAAGTGCTAACTTTCCTTTTTGTACCATAGAACCTAACGTAGGTGTGGTTAATGTGCCAGATCCACGTATTAAAAAATTAGAAGAACTGGTAAATCCAGAGCGAGTGATCCCAGCAACGGTTGAAATTGTTGATATAGCAGGTCTTGTTAAAGGAGCTAGTAAAGGAGAAGGATTAGGAAATCAGTTTTTAGGAAACATACGTGAGACCGACGCTATTATTCATGTATTGCGTTGTTTTGATAACGAGAATATTGTTCATGTAGATGGCAATGTCAACCCAATACGTGATAAAGAAACGATTGATATCGAGCTTCAATTGAAGGATCTTGAGACCGTAGACAAGAAGCTTGAAAAAGTAAAAAGAGCCGCTAGAACAGGAAACAAAGAAGCGATTAAAGAAGAAGAAACGTTATTGAAGATAAAAGATGCGCTGGAATCTGGTATTTCAGTTCGCGCAGTAGAGTTGAGCGATGAGGCTAGAGCAGAATTTGTAAAACCGTTACAGTTCATCACAGATAAGCCAGTAATGTATTTATGTAATGTTGATGATGATGCAGCGGTTTCTGGAAATAAATATGTGGATCAAGTAAAAGAAGCTGTAAAAGATGAAAATGCTGAGGTTCTTGTACTAGCTGTAGGAACAGAAGCAGATATTACAGAACTAGAAGATTATGAAGAGCGCAAAGAGTTTCTTGCAGATATGGGACTTGAAGAGCCTGGTAGTGCAAAATTGATACGCAGTGCTTACCAGCTATTGAATCAGCAAACTTACTTTACTGCTGGTGTAAAAGAAGTAAGAGCATGGACTATTAATAAAGGATCTACTGCGCCACAAGCGGCAGGAGTTATCCATACCGATTTTGAGAAAGGTTTTATACGTGCAGAGGTTATCAAATACGATACTTACGTAGAATTTGGTTCTGAAGCAAAAGTAAAAGAAGCTGGTAAACTAAAAGTAGAAGGTAAAGAGTATATCGTACAAGATGGAGATGTGATGCATTTCTTGTTTAATGTGTAATTGGGTATGAGGTATGTGGGATGAGGATTTGCTCGTTCGCTTTGCTCACTGATTAGTATAAAAAAGCTCCTTTTTCATTTTGAAAAGGGAGCTTTTGTTTTTTATTCTTTAAAGGACAGTATTAATTTGGCACTTTTTAGTAATTGAGGATTGTTGTAGCTTTAAGCATACTTCTTCTTCCTCAACCACATAAATACAAAACCAAATCCGGCAACTAATAATAGTGGCAATACCACATTGATAAACTGCCACTTGAACTTTTCATCTGTTATTTTTTTAGAATCAAGAAAAGGAACTTGAATATTCTTGTTGCGCAGTTTGATCAATCCAGTATCATCTAGTAAGTAATTTACGGTGTTCATAAGGAATTCCTTGTTACCATAAAGTTGGCCAGTTCTTATGTCAAAACCTAGATCTTGGGCTTCTCCTTTAAGAACTTGATTTTTAAGTACATCACCATCTGCTATCAGAACTATGGCTGCGCTATTCTTACCTTGATCGATATTACTTTTTAAGTTGACTGGCTTCACACGATTTTTGTATGCGCTGGTAAAAGAGCCTTCTGCGAGAACGGCTAGTGGTAAGTTGGATTTATTGTAGAAATCTGGGTTAATTTCTTGTCCTATTTCATTAAAAGAGACTACCGCAGGCAAAGTCATCACCTGTGTCTTTTGAGATGTACTCAATAAAATAGTTTTCTTCACACCATTTTTTAAGGTATCAATAGTTCCTGTATATTCAAATTTGACATCTTCTAGGTTCTTAGTAATGAATTGAGCAGTAGCGCTAGTGTCTTGAGTAGACTTTGAAATAGGGAAGTACGGCCATGCAAAAGCCTCATACTGAGTATTACGACCTTGTCCAGTTGCTAAGGCAATAGGTGCGTGGTTCATATCTTTAACTAATCCATTATTTAACCTTAATCCATATTTAAAAAGCATCTCATCCAGATTAAGCTTTCTAGGTAATGGATATGCTTTGCGTTCTTCATTAGCAAGACTGTCATTTTCCATTACGATAGGATCTACAGCAAGAAGCAATTTACCACCTTGCATCAAGTACTGGTCCATTAAATATTTTTTTGTTTCGCTGTATGGTGCTGTTGGTTTTGGATCAATGACCAGATCAAATTTATTCAATACATCGAGAACTTCTTGTGGCTGGATGGTATCGTTAGTATTCAAAAATTCAATACCAAATCTTCTAGTGTTGTAGTATTCATTTATGCTGGTGATGAAACTTCCCATTTGCACATCTGGTAAAGAGTTGCTATCTCTTAGAAAAGCGACAGTCTTAGTCTTTTCTATAGAAGCTTTACGCAATCCATCTGCAAATTGATATTCTAGTTGCTGGATACTAGAATTAACACGTTCTTCAGTCGTTGCACGGGCAACTGTTTTTAGCAATGGCACTGCAGTAGTTTTTCCATCATACAAAATCAGTGCGTATGGAAATATAGTAACATTACTACTTTTTCCTCCTTCTTGAATCGTAGCGACGGCACCTTTTACACCGTTATTAGCTAGCTGTGCTGTAATTTGTTCTATTTCTTGTGGTGATGCGTCTTCAATAGGGTTAAGAAAGTCGTATTTTAAATTAGGATGAATGGCAGCTAGTTCTTCTAGAAATTGGCCGGTTTCTAATTTAAGCTTTCTAAATTCTCCAGGAAGTTCTCCATCTAGAAAAACATCGATTACAATAGGTTGGTAAGCTTGTTTTAATAGGTTTTCAGTTTCTTCACTTACTGTATAACGGCTGTCTTTGGTAAGATCAAAACGCTCAAATATTTTACTAGATCCATAATTGATCAGTATCAATGCGATGATGATAACGATAATGCCTGTATAGGTTTTCTTCATAGTTATCGTTTTGAGAAGATGGATTTTAGTGAAATTTCGCTTAAAGCGAAAAAGAAAACAGCGACACTAAGAAAATAGATCACATCACGAGTGTCAATAACACCTCTTGCCATGCTTTCATAATGATACTTTAAGCCAAATGAAGCAAGAAGGTCATTGTCTGACAAATAACTAGAAAGACCATCAAAACCGAAATAAATAATAAAACAAAGAACTGCTGCAATCAAAAAAGCAACGATTTGATTAGAAGTGACCGTAGAACTAAAAACACCTATCGCTGTATAACTTATAGCCAGTAAAACTGCTCCTAGATAACTACCAAAAGTACTTCCATAATCTAGGTTATTGGTCGTTTCACCCAATTGACCGATGCTATAAACATAAATAAGTGTAGGGATCAAAGCGATAATTATTAAAACTAAAGCAGCTAGATATTTACCAGCAATTAATTTCCTGATGGAAATAGGTCGTGTGAAAAGCATTTCCAATGTTCCAAGATTGCGTTCTATTGTAAAGCTGCGCATGGTTACCGCAGGGATTAAAAACATAAATAACCATGGGATGATTAAAAAAAATGGTGTCAAATCTGCAAAACCATAATTGAGAACATTGTACTCTCCTTTAAATGCAAAAACAAATAGACTGCTAATGATTAAGAAAATACCGATCACTAAATAACCGGTCAGGCTAGAAAAGAAGCCAGTAAGTTCTTTGAGGAAAATAGCTTTCATAAAAGGCTGTGAATTTTTGCAACTGAGTTAGCTTGAGGTTTTTCGTCAAACATCGCTTTGGTTTGCGGCCATACTTCAGAAAATAACGTACTATTTCTGTATTTATTTAGTGCTTCTTCATCTTCCCAGTAACTATAGGTGTAGAAACGCTGCTCGTCATCGATATCTTGATACAGTTCTAGAAAACTACATCCAGGTTGGTTTCTTATTTGTTCTTTATAAGCATCAAACATATTTTGAAACTTACCTACGGCAGTTTCTTTAAAATGCATATTAACTATTCTTACAATCATGATTCTTCAAATGTTATAATTACAGGCGCATTGATTTGTAGTCCAAACAAAGTACTCGCACTGCCCACCGTTAGCGGATTTGATTTATACGTTGCTAGCTCTAAATAGCCTGCACTATTGAATAAAACGAGACCTTTACCGTCTACGTCTCTTTTATTTTCTTCATCATCAAAGTTAATGATATCACTGTATCGTTTAAAAACCTTATTAAAACGCTCATTGCGAGCAGAAATTTCAAATTCCCTTCCTTTTCCTATCGTTTCAAAAATCTCTTCTGTTACGTTTGCTACAGAATTACCATAGTTGTCTATATAAATGACCTGACCGTGAATTACATTTTTATTGTCAGAAATTTTAGGTGTCATGCCAGAAATTGCTCTAATGCGAGTAATAGGTTTACCTATAATCTCTAGTGTTCCACCACGTGCTATATGACAAGCGGTTTTTACAAAAGCATCTAGAGTTGTAAAATTAGAAGATATGCGATCATGAATATTAATTTCCACCAGTTTTTCAGGACGCAGTTTGTTCATAATAAGAGCCAGTACACCATTATCTGCACAAATAAAATAATGATTATTAAGTAATACGGCAATATGAATATTTTCTGGAGTATGCTCTGCATCGACACCTATAATGTGAATCGTGCCGTCAGGAAAAGAGTGATAAGCATTTCTAATGATGTAAGCTGCCTCTGCAATATTAAAAGGACTTACCTCGTGAGATATATCAACAATGTTGATTTGTTCCAACTCTTTATAGATCGCGCCCTTTACCGCTCCTACATAAGGATCTTTCCAGCCAAAATCGGTAGTAAGAGTAATAATGGGCATAAGACTTTTTAAAATTGTTAATTAAATTAGGGTTAAATTATGAGGTAAAAACCTACTTCACGATACATTTTTTACTACTTTCAAGTCGTCTATCATCGATACACAAAATTATAAAATTAAACACTCAATTACTTACTTAATTTACCGCTTTTGAACGAACTTATCATTGACCTCTCAGAATCCAATCCAAGAGAATTTTTTGGAGTTAAAAATGTCAACTTAGCTTTCTTAAAATCTCATTATCCTAAACTTAAAATAGTAGCTCGCGGTAGTACTATGAAAGTATATGGTGATGAAGAGCAATTGGGAGAATTTGATAAACGCATACAGATGCTTTTAACCCATTTTGGTAAATACAATAAGATGGATGAAAATGTAATGGAACGTTTGCTAACTAGCGAGAGCAGCCATGCAGACATGGGCAAAGGAAATGAAGATGTACTTGTTCATGGTAATTCAGGAATGTTGATTCGACCTAAAACGCCCAACCAGCGCAAGCTCGTGGAACTGGCTAGAAAAAACGATATGGTTTTTGCAGTCGGACCAGCTGGAACTGGTAAAACCTATATAGGTGTTGCCTTGGCAGTAAAAGCATTGAAAGAAAAACGCATTAAACGTATTATAATAACTCGTCCAGCGGTAGAAGCAGGAGAGAACCTAGGTTTTCTTCCTGGAGACCTTAAAGAAAAATTAGATCCTTATATGCAACCTATTTATGATGCATTAAGAGATATGATACCTGCAGAACGTCTTGCTACATATATAGAGAAAGGAACGATTCAAATTGCACCACTTGCTTTTATGAGAGGTAGAACCCTTGATCAAGCCTATGTGATTCTAGACGAATCTCAAAACACTACACACGCACAAATGAAGATGTTCTTAACGCGTATGGGAAAAGATGCCAAATTCTTTATCACTGGTGATCCAGGACAGATCGATTTACCGCGTCGTGTCATTTCTGGTCTTAAAGAAGCACTATTGATTCTCAAAGATGTGGATGGCGTAGGTATCATGCACTTAGATGATAATGATGTGGTAAGACATAGACTTGTGAAGAAAGTAATCGCTGCATATAAAGATATAGAAAACAGGAATTAGAACTTTTGTACTTTTTGCAATTTCGCTTTCGCGAAAGCGGAACTTGTACAAGATTTTATTATTTAGTTGATGAAAAACGATTAACAACCGTTTTCATGTAACCATTATCTACAATTTTGTGTGATCTATGTTAATGTTTTAAAAATTAGCTTTTTTATGTTTAGAGTTTGAATAATTTAGTTGAACAATTTTAACTCGTTCTATACCTTATGAAAACTTTTATCCTTCTTTGTGGTGTTATTGCATCTTTTTTATTCTTACCGGTTGAAACTGAAACACAAGAGTTTCAAGGTCAAGCAACTTACATTTCAAAAACCAGAATGGACTTAGGAAATTGGGGAGCTCGTTTTTCAGAAGCCCAAAAAAAAGCAGCTTATGCCAGACTTAAAAATAGATTAGAAAAAACTTATACCCTAAATTTTAATAAAACAGAATCTACATTTGAGGAAAAAGAAAAGTTAGATGCCATGTCTGGTGCAACTGATTCTTGGGGTAATAATTTTACCGCAGGTGATCAGTATAAAAATGTGAAAAAAAATGAATTGAAACAAAGCCAAGAGTTTTATGGTAAAAAATTCCTCGTAAAGGATGAGTTATTAGCAATCGATTGGAAAACAGGCACAGAAACTAAACAAATAGGGAAATATACTTGTTTTAAGGCAATGGCTACCATTCCTACATCCAGCCTTTCTTGGTATAATTTTGATTGGAGCGAATTAAGAGACCAAGAAACTAAAGAAGGTGAAGAGCCAGAAGTTCCTATGACACTAGTAGAAGCATGGTATACGTTACAAATTCCTGTAAGTCATGGTCCTGCAGAGTATTGGGGTCTACCAGGACTTATTTTAGAGGTGAGCGCAGGACAGACGACTATGTTATGTACCAAAATCGTTATGAATCCACAGGAGAAAGTACAAATAGAAGCACCTGATAAAGGAAAAGAAATTAATAAAACAGATTACAAAGCTACTATTGTCAGTAAAATGACTGAAATGAGAAATAATAGAGGTAGAAGAAGAGGTTAAACAAAACCTACTATTTAACTTCTTCCCAATCTACCCATATCATGAAAAAATTATTATTAATACTGCTATTTGTAGCAGCAAATCTTTCCTTTGCCCAAATTAAACTTCAAGGAGTTGTAACTGATAGCTTAAAACAACCATTAGAACTAGCAAGTGTTGTTGCCTTTAATCAGTCAACAAATGCCTTAGAATCTTATGGAAGCACTAATGAGCAAGGTAAATTTTCTCTTACCCTAAAAAAAAATATCACTTATAAAATACAGGTAAGTTATATAGCAATGAAAACGTTAGAAGAGTCCATTGCAGTTAAAGAAGAGGATATTACAAAAAACTTTTCCTTAATGCCAGAAAATACCTTGGACGCTATAGAATTGGTCTATGAAATGCCAGTTACCATAAAAGGAGATACAGTTACCTATAATGCAGATTCTTTTAAAAATGGATCAGAGCGCAAGCTGGAAGATGTTTTAAAGAATTTACCAGGAGTCGAGATAAATGAAGACGGTCAGGTCGAGGTAGAAGGAAAGGTGGTAAACAAACTTATGGTTAATGGTAAGGACTTTTTTGATGGCGATACTAAATTGGGGACTAAAAATATCCCATCAAAAGCGGTAGATAAGATTCAAGTATTGCGCAATTATTCTGAGGTAAACCAGTTGCGTGGTGTAACTAATAATCAAGATAATGTAGCGCTTAATATCAAATTAAAAGAAGGAAAGGAGAATTTTTGGTTTGGCGATATCACCGTAGGTGCAGGAATCTCACCAGATAACGAATTGTATGTATTACAACCTAAATTGTTTTACTATACTCCTAAGTATAGTATCAATTTTATAGGAGATTTAAATAATACAGGTGAAGTTGCTTTAACAAGAAGAGATATAAGAAACTTTGGCGGTGGTTTTAGATCACCTAGTAGAAGTAGTGGTACCAGCATTAACTTAGGTGACAATAGTTTAAACTTTTTGACCAATCAAAATAATGCCGTTGAAATTGAGAGTCAATTGGCATCTGCAAATTTTAGTTACGCGGTTAATCCGTCTTTAGACTTAAGTGGCTTTGCTATTATTAATAGTAGTGAGATCGCATCTAGAGAAACGAGCTTTGTTAGATATACTAATGAAGATCTTAATATTCCAGATGAAGCAACAGAACAAAATAATAATGAAAGATCTAATCAAGCCTTAGTTAAATTAAGCGCTTCTTATCAGCCTAATTTTAATAACCAATTAGATTATGATATCCTAGGTCGCATTTCAAATGATAAGCAAAGACAAAATTTATTTTCTTCTGTAATAGGCACTACCAATCAAATTGAAGAGGTAACACCTTATAGTATCAATCAAAACCTTAATTACTACTACACACTGGACGAGAATAATATTTTCTCATTAGAAGCACAGCATTTGCTTAAAAATGAAGATCCCTTTTACAACGCTATTTTAGGAAATGATCCTAATGGACCAGATGCTTTTGATAATACTGCAGATGAATTAGGTCTTCAAAATTTAGCTCAATATAATATAGGTCAGAATAGAAGAATAGAGTCCAACCAGTTAGATGCAAAATTAGATTATTTCCATATTTTGAATCCGCGTAGTAATATCAATATCACTTTGGGAACCATTTTAAGTACTCAAAACTTTAATTCAAATATTTTTCAATTTTTAGAGAATGGATCTACTTTTAATCCTACACCAACTATAAATGATGGCCTTGCAACAAACGATACACAATACAATTTTTCAGATATTTATATAGGTGCTCATTACCGTTTAAAAACTGGAAAATTTACTATCACACCAGGTTTCTCTGTTCATGCTTATGGAAATAAAAATGTACAATTTGGTGAAACTTTTGAAGACAATTTTCTTAGGATCCTACCAGACTTTGAAACACGTATCCAGTTTAAGAAAAGTGAATCTCTTACCCTTAGATATGAAATACGCAATCAATTTACTGACGTTACCAGACTGGCTCAAGGTCTCGTGTTGAACAATTTGAACAGCATTCAGTTTGGAGCACCAGATTTACAAAATGCATTATCGCACAATGTGAATTTGATTTACTCTAGTTTCAATTTATTTAATTACACTAATGTTTTTGCTAGAGCAGCATACTCTAGTAATATTGATCAAATTAGAAGTTTGACTAGTTTTGATAATGTTATTAGAACCAGTACCTTTTTCAACTCTAACTTTGCTGACGAGAACGCAAGTCTCTCTGGAAGAGTACAACGTACTTTTGGTAAAATAAGAGCGAGTTTGAGAGCAGGAATTAATTATAGTAAAATTAATCAATTCATTCAGGAGCAGCAATCTGTTAATGAAGGTTTTACGCAATCTTACACACCGAGTATAAGAACTAATTTTAAAGTGGCACCTAATGTGACCTTAAGCTATCGTTACAGCGTAACCGATAATAATCAAGGTGGTCGTAAAACACAGTTCATAACGACATCTCCATCTATTGATGTGGACGCTTATATATTTAAAGCTATCACCTTTAGATCTAATTATTCTTACACAAGACAAGAAGTAGGTGGTGGGCAAACACAGTCTTTTCAAACTTGGGATGCAAGACTCTCTTATAGAAAAGGTCGCGATGCAAAATGGGAATACGAGATCAACGCCACTAACTTGTTAGATATCAGTTCTCAAGTAAGAAACAGTGCTAACAACATTTCTGTTTTCACTTCAGAGACTTTTATACAACCGCGTTTTATAACTTTTAGAGCAGTGTATAGTTTATAAGATGATGGTTTTGTACTCGCTTTCGCGAAAGCGGTATATTTAAACCTGTATAGATCGATTTTATAGATTTTCATCAAAGAAGTCACCTTTTCAAAAATGTGTTGATCTTTTATATGGGTTATTATATCAACTAAACTTTTGAGAGGTTGTAGTCAGTAAAAAGACACTTTGGTTATATTAGCTCTATTGATAAGTTATTTAGCTATTTAAAATGATGTTGAAATAGAATTATTATTTTTGTAAATCCAAAAATAACAGTCTTTTATGATAGATGAAATTGAGGAACTATCTCAAATAGTTGAAAATGCAAATTTGGGCACGTGGCAGTGGAATATCTTAACGGGCGAAACAAAAATCAATGATAGATGGGCCACAATAGTTGGTTACACTGTTGCAGAGTTATCTCCTGTCAGCATAGATACTTGGGTAAGTTTAATTCATCCAGATGACCTTCTGAAATCAAAAGAATTGCTAAATGCACATTTTGAAGGAAAAACTAAAAGATATAGTTGTGAGGTAAGAATGCTTCATAAAAATGGGAATTGGGTTTGGGTGCTTGATACTGGTAAAGTGAGCCAGTGGACTGTGGACGGTAATCCCTTGATGATGTCAGGTATTCATCAAGAAATTGATGAACAGAAACAAGCCGAATTACAACTTTATCATAAACTTAAACAAGAAAAGCTAATAAGAGAAATCTCATCTGATTTTGTTAACTCTTCTAACATAGACGATTCCATAATTAGTGTATTTGAAAAACTATGCTCTTTTGTAGAAGCATCAAGAGTTTATTTATTCATGATTGATGCTAAAAAAGAAACCATGAGCAACACACATGAGTGGTGTGCTGAAGGAGTATCAGCAGAAAAAGATGAGTTGCAAAATCTACCCTTGAGTATTTTTCCCTGGTGGATGGATAAGCTTTATAAAAAAGAGATCATTAATATTTCTGATGTTTCTCAAATGCCCATTGAAGCAAAAGCAGAGCAAGAAATATTAGAAAGCCAAAACATTAAATCTTTACTCGTCCTACCGGTACATTCAGGATCAAAATTAATTGGTTTTGTAGGATTTGATAATGTAATGAGCACTGTTTTTTGGACTCAGCAGGATAGTCAAATGCTTTATCTGCTGGCAGATATTCTTTCTAATGCCATTATCAGAAAATTGAATGAAGAAGAATTGACGAATAGTTTTAAAAACTTACGCAATTACTTTGATTTAAATTCTGATTTTGTAGTCATTTTAAATGACCAGGCAGAAATCATTAAGGTAAATCAACAAGTCATAGATACACTAGGCTATGAAGAAGATGATGTAGTCGGAAAGTCCGTTCTATTACTCCATCCTTCAAAAGAAGAAAAAGATGCAGCAACGGTAATAGGTGAAATACTGGATAACGAGAGAAAAAAATCTCCGATGCCTATTATAGCAAATAATGGAAAAAGAATACTGGTAGAAACCACCGCAAAAAAAGGTTTATGGGATGGAAAGCCAGCAGTTTTTGTAATAAGTAAGGATATCTCTGAGTTAAAATTATCAGAAGAAAAATTCTCAAAAATATTCCACAATAGTCCTGAAATAACAGGATTAAGTAATCTGGACACTGGAGAATGTCTGGAAGTTAACTCTGCGTTTTATTCTAAACTAGGATTTTCTCCTGATGAAGTAATAGGTAAGCAAGCTTACACGCTGCTTAAAATGGAAAAGAATATTAAAGATAAAATAGAAACAGAACTCAAAGAAAAAGGTTCTCTTCAAAATATGGAAACCGTAATTTACACTAAACACGGTAAACCTTTAAATGTTCTTCTTTCCTCTTCTATCATTCAAATACTTGATAGTAAATACAACCTTACTATTGCCAGCGACATTACAGAAAGTGTTAAAAATAAACGCGAATTAATTCAAGCTAAAGAAAAAGCTGAAGAAAGTGACCGTTTAAAATTAGCGTTTCTAGCCACAATGAGTCATGAACTGCGCACACCGCTTAATCATGTTATTGGATTTAGCAATTTGATACCTGATATGACAGATGATGAATCCATAATGGAGTTTTCAAAATTGATAAATCAAAGTGGTTCTAACTTACTCAATATTATTGAAGATATCTTTGACCTTGCAATGGTAGAACAGTCTACCATCAAAATACGCCAGCAAGAAGTTTTAATCCGTGATATTTATCTTGAATTAAAAAATCAGTTACAGGAAATATTATTTGAATCTGATAAAAATGAAAGTATCCAGTTAGATTATAGGTTTGATAGTACCCTTGCTACAAAAAGGATTATTACTGATAAGCCCAAAGTAATGCAGGTGATGACCAATATTATAAAAAATGCGGTCAAGTATACGGAAAAAGGACGTATCGCTCTATCTCTCACACTGGAGCAAAATTCGTATTTATCTCTTAATATTAAGGACACAGGAATAGGTATTCCTGAAAATAAAATCGATATAATCTTTGATTTTTTTAGACAGGTGGATGATTCTCATACTCGAGAATATGGTGGCGTAGGAATAGGATTAGCCATCTCACAAAAAATAGCCACAGCGATGGGCGGCAAAATTAAAGTAAAGTCAGTGCCAGACTTTGGTTCAGAGTTTTCATATTCTTTCCCCATAAAATTCTCTGAAAATAAAACCATAGAGTCTAACAAAAATTCTGACATTTTTATCATGCCTGATTTTTCTGGCAGTAAAGTGCTGATTGCTGAAGATGACACCATAGGATTAAAAATGATAATTAATATACTAAAACCTTCTAGTTGTACTATAATTGAAGCTACAAATGGGTTACAAGCAGTTGAAGCGTTAAAAGCTAATCCAGATATTGATATGATCCTTATGGATTTGAAAATGCCAGTAATGGATGGTTTTGAGGCAACCAGTACAATTCGTGAGGATTTTCCAAATTTGCCTATTATAGCGTTAACAGCATATAGCTTAACTAAAGATAAAAAGAGAGCCTTTGCTGCTGGTTGCAATGATATTATTACAAAACCAGTTGATAAAGTGATCACATTTATGAAATTAAAAAATTATTTGGAAAGATAACACGTGGCGTATGGTATCATATTCGGTATTATGATAATAGGAAAAGTACTGTTTCTTAAAACTTAAAGCTTGATATCCTGTTACAACAGGAAATTGTTTCTTTATCTATAATCGTTATTAAGGTCTAAGGATTTTAATATTTTAAAAATAACCAATTTAAACACTAAAATTATTACCCAGTAGACTAATTAGTTCATTTGATGATTTTTTAAACAACCACAAAAAGTCTTTAAACGCTATTTAATCAGCAGCTCCTGTAGTAGTGTAGTTAAATATGGTACTAGTAATTTAATAAGTGCTCCAGGTTCTTTTAAGATTTTAGATGTAGAATAAATTATTTGAAGTTATTCTACTCAAAGAGAACCTTTAAGGACAGAATACTTTTAATGATTACGCTTTTGCGAAAGCGAGAATCCAAATAATCACTGCTCACAACTAGTAGATAACTTCATTAAATAAATAATCAAGAATACCTTAAAATCGATCTAATTGTAGAAATTTGCATAAGCAAAATCTAGAATTATGGCAGCTACAATTACAGATACCAATTTTAATTTCCCTAATCAGAAGAGTGTTTATAAAGGGAAAGTAAGAGAAGTTTACAATATCAATGATGATTTATTAGTCATGATCGCTAGTGATAGGTTAAGTGCGTTTGATGTGGTAATGCCTAAGGGAATTCCTTTTAAAGGACAGATTTTAAATCAAATTGCTACCCAAATGATGGCAGCAACAGAAGATTTGGTTCCTAACTGGTTAATCGCGACTCCAGATCCTAATGTCGCAATAGGTCATTTGTGTGAGCCGTTTAAAGTAGAAATGGTTATACGTGGTTATATGTCTGGCCATGCGGCAAGAGAATATAAAGCTGGTAGAAGAATGCTATGTGGTGTTTCTATGCCAGAAGGAATGAGGGAAAACGATAAATTCCCAACTCCTTTCATCACACCAGCTACTAAAGCAGAAATGGGCGACCATGATGAAGATATTTCAAGAGAAGACATCATCGCAAAAAATATCGTTTCTGAAGAAGATTATCTAGTTCTAGAAAAATATACACAAGCATTATTTAAACGTGGTACAGAATTAGCTGCAAAACGAGGTTTAATATTAGTAGATACTAAATATGAATTTGGTAAAACTAAAGATGGTAAAATCGTCTTAATTGATGAGATCCACACACCAGATTCTTCTAGGTATTTCTATGCAGAAGGATATCAAGAACGTCAGGATAGAGGTGAAGCACAAAAACAACTGAGTAAAGAATTTGTACGCCAGTGGTTGATTTCAAATAATTTTCAAGGTCTAGAAGGTCAGACTGTTCCTCAAATGAGCGATGAATACATACAATCGGTAAGCGATAGATATGTAGAACTCTATGAGAATATCACAGGAAACTCTTTTGAAAAAGCAAATACTTCAGACATCATGAATCGTATTGAAAAAAATGTGTTGCAATGGATGGAAAACAACTAATCTATAAATTGTAAGATCGAGCGTAATTGAGAACTTTTTTCTGTTGAAAGAAGTTTTTATTGTTTTTTTTAAATCGTCTAATTTGATGGTAATTGAGAACTTTTTAAATACATCAACTTAAAAACCGTTAAAATCTTAAGAAATTAATAAGAATAAGGGTAATATAATCTTAACACAAGTTTACCTAGTATAATTCTGTTAATTCATTGGTTTTATATCAATTTGCAAAGAAAGTAAGTAATTAAAATCTTACCATACAAATTGAACGAAGAAAACGAGAATCCACCCCATAAAAAGAGAAAATTTAGATGGTTGCGCAGGATAGCACGCATGCTTTTGGGTATTCTTATTTTTTTAATCCTATTACTTTTATTTATACGCAGTCCATGGGGACAAAGTATCATTATAGATTATGCAGTTTCTTATGTAAAGGACAAAACTGGTACAGAAGTTCAATTAGAGAGTGCTTTCATCACCTTTGATGGTGATATAAAAATAGAAGGACTTTACCTAGCCGATACAAAAAATGACACCCTAGTATATTCAAAAAGCCTTGAGGCAAATATCGCGATCATGCCACTGATTAATAATAGCGGTTTTGAAATAGACGATGTAGAATGGGATGGATTAACCGCTAAAATAAAACGTGCTGATACAACCAGTGGTTTTAACTACCAGTTTTTGATGGATGCGTTTGCCACTGCTCCAGACACCACAACCACTAGCGATCCTATGCAAATCAAGATAGGAGAGATCAGCCTTACTAATTTTGATATTCTTTATCAAGATCAATTATATGAAATGGATGCTAGCGCAAATTTTGAAGAACTCTACCTTCAAATGAACGAGATTGATCTGGGTCAGATGATAGTAGATGTAGAGCTATTGACTTTAAAAAATGCTATTATTGATTATGTAAATCTACTCAACACATCGACTGAGTTTGAGCAAATAAAAGAAGATAATGCCTTTTTAGAAAGTAGTTTTGAACAGCAATTTATATCAGGTCTGACATATTCATTTACTTATAATGGAATGTTGAGTCAAAGTAGAAAAGGGTTGTTCTATGTTAACAGTACGGTTGATGTAGCAGGAAATAGCATCAGTTTATTGAGCAGTGAAAATGACTTAGGTCAAAGCGAGTTTCTAGGACTAGAATATGCCCAGTACGCAAAAGCAGATGTTGATTTAAGATTTCATTATCTCTTTGGTAACGAATCCAGAATAGCCACTCGTTTTTTTGCTGGTTATGGTTTGCCTTATGGAAATAGTGATGTCTTGCCTTTTAGTAAGCAGTACTTTTCTGGTGGAGCTTACAGTGTTCGTGCTTTTAGAACCAGATCATTAGGTCCTGGAACTTACTCGCCAGAGAATACAGACGACCGTTCCTTTTTTGATCAGTCTGGTAACGTTAGATTAGAGGCAAATATAGAGTACCGTTTTCCTATTTACAGTTACTTTAAAGGCGCCTTGTTTGTAGATGCTGGTAATGTGTGGACTACAGCTGGTAATGGATTAGAAGGCGGCGAGTTTGGTAGTAATTTTTATAATGAACTAGGAATAGGTGCAGGATTAGGAATGCGTGTAGATGTTCAAGGTTTTGTTATTCGATTTGATCTCGCAGCGCCGTGGCATGATCCTTCTCTGCCAGAAAATGAGCGTTGGAATTTTGATGTAGCAAATCCTGTTTTCAATTTTGCGATAGGCTATCCTTTTTAAAGAAGTAACGATGTTGTTTCCGCTTTCGCGAAAGCGAGAACACTTTCATAATAATAAACCATAAGTTTTTTACAGCGTTAAACCATTGTAAACTATTCTTTTCAATTACTTTTCTTATTGTATTTTTAAATAAAAACAAACATGATCACCACCATAAATCCATATAACGGTAAAGAACTTCAATCGTACGAAGAGCTGACCAAAAAAGAAATTAAAACCAAACTTGAAACCGCTCAGACAGCTTTTGAAGACTGGAAAACAACCAGTTTTGAGCATCGTTCTCAACACATCCGTAAGGTAGGTGAGTTGCTAAGAAAAAATACCGATCAATACGCAAAATTAATGACCACCGAAATGGGAAAACCCATCTCTCAATCTCGTGGTGAGTTAGAAAAATGTGCCTGGCTATGTGATTTTTATGCCGATAAAGCTGAAGGATATCTAGCCAAAGAACATGTCGATACCGATCATTTCAAATCTTACGTAAGCTATGAGCCATTAGGTGTAATTCTTGCCGTAATGCCATGGAATTATCCGTTTTGGCAGGTGTTCCGTTTTATCGTACCAGCATTAATGGCAGGAAATGTAGGTGTTTTAAAACACGCTAGTAGTGTAATGGGTTGTGCAGAATTGATCGATAAAATCTTTCAAGAAGCCGGATTTCCAGAAGGATGTTTCCAAAATCTAGTCATTAAAAGTGATGCAGTTGAGGCAATAATTGAAAACAAAATTATAAAGGCGGTTACACTTACCGGTTCAAAACCTGCAGGTGCTGCAGTGGCATCTACAGCTGCCAGCCAGATTAAAAAATCAGTTTTAGAATTAGGTGGTAACAATGCATTAGTGGTTTTTAAAAATGTAGATATAGACGATACCGTTCAAAAATGTGTAGATGCAAGGTTTCAAAATACCGGACAAAGCTGTATTGCAGGTAAAAGATTATTGCTACATGAAGCTATTGCAGATGAGTTTCTAGAAAAATTCACAGAGAAAGTAAAAGCATTAAATTCTGGTGATCCTGCAGATGATGACACATATATAGGTGTGATGGCTAGAGAAGATCTCGCTGAAGAACTGGAAGATTTAATGAATACATCACTAGAAAAAGGAGCAGAGCTTCATTATGGCGGTACTCGTGATAAAGCCTATTTTGAACCGACTATTCTTACTAACGTGACTCCTGATATGCCTGTTTTTAAAGACGAAACTTTTGGTCCTTTAATGGCCGTAACTACTTTTAAAACAGAAAAAGAAGCAATACAATTGGTCAATAATTCAAAATTTGGACTGGGCGCAAGTTTGTTCTCCAAAGACTTGAAAAGAATGGAAGAACTTTCATCACAAATAAAAGATGGCGCCGTTTTTATTAATCATAAAGTAGCAAGTCATCCAGCGTTGCCATTTGGTGGTACAGGAATCTCTGGTTTTGGGAGAGAATTATCACATTTTGGGATTAGAGAATTTGTGAACATTAAAACCGTTGTGATTGCTTAATAAATTTGAAAGGAAAGCGAAACTCATCTTCTTTAGACAAATCAAATTGTAGAGAGTTTTTTTACCATTTCCACTTTCGCGAAAGCGGAACATCTAAAATCATCCCATAAAAAAGCCTGTTACTTTGTAGTAACAGGCTTAGTTGTTTTATGGTTGGTAGGTTTTTACTTTTTAATAAACTTTTTGGTTACTTTCTGTTCACCATCATTAATTTGAATGAGATAAACATTAGCTTTAAGATTAGCTACATTAATAACACTTTCGTTTACTGTTCCCTTTGCAACAGTTTGTTCACTAAGGTTGTAAATGGTATAGTTTACATTTTTGCCTCGAGCGGTCGTAAATAAGTCAGCACCAATTACTGGATTAGGATTGATAGAAATTTCTGCTGGAATTCTTGCCACACTTGCAACTGATTCTCTTGTTGTTCCACAAGTTCCTAAATTAGCCCATGCACCTGGTTCTAATTCAAATAATGTGTTTTGAAAAACAACTTGATCTCCTACTGATTAATTGTTATTTACGTTGTAAGCTGGTATTCCATCACATTTATCTGCAGATGCATTGGAGATTTTTAAATCATCTATAGCAATATCACCTTGCCATGAAGTTGAGGTATTTACCACTAACCTTAATTGTAAATCATTACCACTATATGCAGATAGGTCAACGTTAGCCGTTCTCCAAGCAGCACCTTGATCACCAGATTGAGTAAAAATAGTTGTATAAGCGCCACCAGTACTAGCTTGTAATCTTAATGTTCCTCCCGCATTACCAGT
Source organism: Nonlabens sp. (assembly GCF_965657255.1). Taxonomy (NCBI): domain Bacteria; kingdom Pseudomonadati; phylum Bacteroidota; class Flavobacteriia; order Flavobacteriales; family Flavobacteriaceae; genus Nonlabens; species Nonlabens sp. The sequence continues at coordinate 242,044 of NZ_CBFHNM010000004.1, read as the reverse complement.
CATTTGATATCTGAAAGTCGCTGTTGGAGTTGTACCATTTGCAAAATCTAGACATGGAGAATTTAGAATAGCGGTTTTATTAAAATTAGGATTAAAAGCTTCTACATACACATAGAAAGAACCTTGGTCAGCTCTTGTAGGTCCAGTGCTACCAGAAGGCGTTCTGCCTGACTGACGTGTCCAGTCTAATGAATCTCCATTATCTTGTGTCCAGCCGCCTAGACCGTTTTCAAATCCATTGGAGTATGGGAAATTATTTATATTTCCATTACATCCAGTATCGACACCTCCAGATGGTGGCGTACATTTATTGGAATTTGCTAATGCATTATGAAATCCGCCACTTAATAAGTTAGCTCTCATCCTTGCTTTTTGGCCTACAGTAAAAAGATTCATACAGGAATCGTTAGAGTAATCCATATAATTATGAACCATATTTACAGATCCACAAGAAACCGTACCAATCTGACAACCACCGTTAAAAGCGTCAGACTCTGCAGTATCGCTTACAAAATCACCTGCATCATAAGGTCCATCACCCCAAATGTGACGTAGACCAAATAAATACCCTACTTTATACGTTGTGGTTCTACCAACATTAAATGGTGCTGAAACTGCTCCTGTATGGCCAAATAATTGTATGCCATAACAACACCATCAGTGGCACGATCACCACTAGGAAATTGTGTGTAACCTAAAATACCTGCACGACCATTACTATTAAGCGCAGAAACTGTCCACATGTTAAGGTATTGAGAGGTATCCCATGGACTTGTTCCACCTGTAGCACTATTTTTCATTCTGTTTTGTATGGTATTCCAAGAAGTAACATTAGATGCTTTTCTAGTAATTCCATTGGTAGCATTCTCATTAGGGTCTACTTGAGCCAGACAAAATTCTATCTACATAACTTCCGTTTTAGACCATACATTATCTGCATCGCTATTGGTTCTTCTAAAATCTTCATTTACAACATCAATTTGTGATTGAATTTGAGCCCCACTTATATTTTGAGTTGCATTTGCGTATAAAACATGAACGACTACAGGAATAGTGATGACACTTCCATTAATAGATTTTTGAAATAGTAACTCGCTTGCTTTTTGTAGTGTGTATCGTTCTACTTTAGTAACATTTATCGCAAGTTCAGGATCTTGTGACATGGCCAGTTGCAAATCTGTGTGTGTGTCGAACATTCTCTTTGTTGTGCAAAAGAAAATGTAGAACAAAGAATAGCACAGAGCAATATGATTTTTGTTAAGTTGTTTTCATCGCATTCTGATTTAGTTAACCTTTGAGATATTATAAATAGAAGAACTTGATAATAATGTAACGAGAATAAATAGTTGTGGAATGAATAATTAGAGTTTATTCCTTTTTATTAAAGATAGTATAGATAAAATTCTAAATTATTAAACCATACAAGTTTAGTAGGCTAATGGATTTATTATCAATTTGTTAAATTCATAACTATAACTTTTTAGTCACACATTTGTTAAATTTTAAATCCTGATTTATTGAAAATGAAAGTTTAATATTTTTATTTTGAACTATTGTATTTCATAGATTTTATGACTTTTGAAATTAGGTTATGGTGATCTTAAAAGAATCAAAACAATGAAAAAGTAGTGAAATATCTTTTTTAATTCCCTAAAAAAATGAATTTGGGTTATTTAATTTGGTTATTTATTAAAGCAGTTAAGCACACTTCAATAGCAGTTTTAAAGAGCTTATTATTAAAGGATTAAATTTATTCACATAAATAGATTGAAATATGTTAATTAAAATACATTTTAGCATTGTAAATAAGACGTTACAATTGTTATATTTCGGTTTAGCACAGATTTTATTTTAATGGACGGAACTACACAATATACTGAGGATAATATCCGGTCGTTAGACTGGAAAGAACACATAAGAATGCGTCCTGGAATGTACATCGGTAAGCTAGGAGATGGTTCTAGTTCTGATGATGGTATCTATATCTTACTTAAAGAAGTTATTGATAACTCTATTGATGAGTATGTTATGGGTGCTGGAAAAACCATTGAAGTTTCTATTCAAGGTGAACGTGTCATTGTACGTGATTATGGTCGTGGGATACCATTAGGAAAAGTGGTAGACGTAGTTTCAAAAATGAATACTGGTGGTAAGTATGATTCTAAAGCATTCAAAAAATCGGTAGGATTAAACGGAGTAGGAACCAAGGCAGTAAACGCTTTATCCTCATATTTTAGAGTAGAATCTTCAAGAGATAGTAAAAGTGCTAGTGCAGAGTTTGCTCGTGGTGAATTAACTGGAAAAGATTTTTTAGAAGAAACCACGCGTCGTAAAGGAACTAAAATCACCTTTATTCCAGATGCAGATATCTTTAAAAATTTTAAATACCGACCTGAGTATGTAGTACGTATGTTGAAATACTACGTTTATTTAAATCCTGGTCTTACCATCATGTTTAATGGAGAGAAATTCTTCTCAGAGCACGGATTAAAGGATCTCTTAGGAGAAACCATTACAGATACGGATAGATTGTACCCTATTATACATCTAAGATCTGATGATATTGAGATTGCTATGACTCACAGTAGAACGCAATACAGTGAGGAATACCACTCCTTTGCAAACGGACAGAATACAACTCAAGGTGGAACGCATCAAGCAGCCTTCAGAGAAAGTGTTGTAAAGACCATAAGAGAATTTTACGGAAAAAATTATGAGGCTAGCGACATACGCAAATCTATAGTAAGTGCAATAGCCATTAAGGTCATGGAACCGGTTTTTGAATCTCAAACTAAAACAAAATTAGGTTCTACAGAAATGGGTGGTGATCTGCCTACGGTAAGGACCTTTATCAATGATTTTGTAAAAACGCAATTAGATAATTATTTGCACAAGAATCCGCCTGTTGCAGAAGCGCTTCAAAAGAAGATTATTCAAGCAGAGCGCGAGCGTAAAGAACTTTCAGGGATTCGAAAATTAGCTCGAGACCGTGCCAAAAAATCTAATCTTCATAATAAGAAGTTACGTGATTGTCGTGTTCATTTAGGAGACACTAAAAAGGATAATAACCTAGATAGTACTTTATTTATTACCGAGGGAGATTCTGCTAGTGGATCGATTACTAAATCAAGAAATGTAAATACGCAAGCTGTGTTTTCCTTACGTGGTAAACCTTTGAATTCTTATAATATGAGCAAGAAAATTGTTTATGAAAACGAAGAATTCAACCTTTTACAAGCTGCTCTAAATATCGAGGACAGCATGGAAGATTTGCGATATAATAAAATCGTTATCGCAACAGATGCCGATGTAGATGGAATGCACATACGTCTTCTATTAATTACTTTTTTTCTGCAATTCTTTCCAGAATTGATTAAAAAAGGGCATTTATATATTCTTCAAACACCACTTTTTAGAGTAAGAAATAAGAAAGAAACCAGATACTGTTACACACCAGAAGAAAAATCTGATGCTATGGCAGAGCTGGGCAAGAATCCTGAAATAACTCGATTTAAAGGTCTTGGAGAAATCAGTCCAGACGAGTTTGTTCATTTTATAGGAGAAGATATTCGTCTGGATCCTATCATGTTAGATGATGGGATGAGCATTGAGGATTTATTGAAATTCTATATGGGAAAAAACACTCCAGACAGACAGGAATTTATTATCGATAATTTGAAGGTGGAACTGGATGTAATTGAAGAACAGTAAACATTTATTGAAATTTATAATGATCTCGCTTTCGCGAAAGCGGAACAAACACAAAATAAACAGTTATTTGATAACTGAAAGCCGTTAACCGACAACTGTCAATTGACAAATGAGTGAAGAAAACGAAGAATTAGAGAATTTAGGAGAAGGCGTTGAGGAGCAAACAACAGAAACCATAACTCGTGTTACAGGAATGTACAAGGAGTGGTTTCTTGATTATGCGAGTTATGTAATTCTGGAGCGTGCCGTACCTGCGATTGAAGATGGTTTTAAACCAGTACAACGTCGTATCATGCAGTCTATGAAAGATCTAGACGATGGGCGTTATAATAAAGTGGCTAACATCGTTGGTCATGCGATGCAGTATCATCCTCATGGTGATGCCAGTATAGGTGACGCTATGGTGCAAATAGGCCAGAAGGATTTATTAATCGATATGCAAGGAAACTGGGGTAATATTCTCACTGGTGATCCTGCTGCGGCTTCTCGTTATATTGAAGCCCGTATTTCAAAATTTGGTCTAGAGGTTCTCTTTAACCCAAAAATTACCGAGTGGCAATCCAGTTATGATGGTCGTCGTAAAGAACCTATTAATTTACCAGTCAAATTCCCTTTACTCCTTGCTCAAGGTGCAGAAGGTATTGCCGTAGGACTTTCTACAAAAGTATTGCCACATAATTTTGTAGAGTTGATTGAAGCTTCTATAAAACATTTACAAGGCAAACGTTTCAAGCTATATCCAGATTTTCCAACTGGTGGTGCTGCAGACATTTCTAATTACAATGATGGAATGCGTGGCGGGAAAGTGCGAGTGCGAGCAAAAATGCACTCGCCAGACAAGAGTACGATAGTTATTACAGAGATTCCATTTTCTACTACAACCAGTACATTGATTGACTCTATTCTCAAAGCTAATGAGAAAGGAAAGATTAAGATCAAGAAAATAGAAGATAATACAGCAGCAAATGTGGAGATCATGATCCATTTGCCATCTGGATTATCACCTGATAAAACCATAGATGCATTATATGCATTTACGAATTGTGAGGTAAGTATTTCACCGTTAGGTTGTGTAATTGAAGATAACAAACCTCTTTTTGTAGGCGTTTCTGAAATGTTGCGCCGTAGTGCAGATCACACAGTAGAATTACTAAGAGCAGAGTTAGAAATTTTATTACACGAGGTAGAAGAGCAGTGGCACTTTGCGTCTCTTGAGCGTATTTTTATCGAGAATCGTATCTATCGTGATATAGAAGAAGAAGAAACTTGGGAAGGCGTTATAAGTGCCATCGATAAAGGGCTACAACCTCATATAAAGCATTTAAAAAGAACCATTACCGAAGAAGATATCGTAAGATTAACTGAAATACGTATCAAACGTATTTCAAAATTTGATATTGATAAGGCGCAACAAAAAATTGATGCTCTAGAAGACCGCATTGCAGAGCTAAAACATAACTTAGAAAACTTGATCCAGTTTGCGATTGATTATTTTACTAAGTTATTGAAAGACTACGGAAAAGATCGCGAGCGTAAAACAGAATTAAAAAACTTTGAAGATATAGTTGCTTCTAAAGTAGTAATACGTAACACAAAACTTTATGTAAATAGAGAAGAAGGCTTTGTAGGAACTGCTTTAAAACGTGATGAATATGTAGGCGACGTTTCTGATATTGATGATATTATTTGTTTTACCAAAGAAGGTACCATGATGGTAACTAAAGTAGATGCAAAGACATTTATTGGTAAAAACATCGTACATGTTGCTGTTTTTAAGAAAAAAGATAAACGCACCATCTATAATGTCATTTATCGCGATGGTAAAACAGGACCTAGTTATATCAAAAGATTTGCGGTAACAAGTGTGACTAGAGATCGAGAATATCCTATGGGCAAGGCCGAAAAAGGCTCGCAAATACATTATTTCAGCTCTAATCCTAATGGTGAGGCAGAGATTGTAACGGTTAATTTGCGCCAGCAAGGAAGCATTAAAAAGCTTAAATGGGACATTGATTTTTCAGACATTCTCATCAAGAGTAGAACCTCTAGAGGAAACCAGGTTACTAAATACAACATTAAAAAAGTAGAGCTAAAAGAAGAAGGAGTTTCAACTTTAAAGCCACGTAAAATTTGGTTTGATGATACCGTGCAAAGACTTAATGTGGATGGAAGAGGAGAATTACTTGGAGAATTTAGAGGTGAAGACCGCCTTTTAGTTGCCACTCAAAAAGGTATTATTAAAACCATTATACCAGAAGTAACTGCCCGTTTTGATGATGATATGATTGTTCTCGAGAAATGGATACCTAATAAACCTATTACGGCAATTTATTTTAATGGAGAACGTGAATTATTTTATGTAAAACGTTTTTTAATCGAAAATGAAGAACGTGAAGAGGATTTTGTTCCAGAACATGAAAAATCATATCTTGAAGTAATATCCACAGACTATAAGCCAGTTGCAGAGCTTGTTCATGTAAAACCTCGTGGCAAAGAACAGCCAGATAATGAACAAATTTTACTAGAAGAATTTATCGCCGTAAAAGGCATTACAGCGCAAGGTAACATGCTTACTAAGAGTAAGATTAAGCAAATCAATCTGTTAGAGCCTTTACCTTATCAACCTGAAGAAACAGTTCCTGCTCAAGACTTAGAAGTAAACCATGAAGAAACCATTACTAAAAATGATAATGAATCGCTAAATTCAGTAAAAGCTACTAGTGAAAAGATAGACCCAGATTTGCCAGATCCAGAAATTGACGATACAGGACAGTCCAGTTTATTTTAAACTACTATTACAAAAACAATAAGAGCGATAAATTTTATATTTATCGCTTTTTTAATTTTAATATCGCTTCTGCGAAAGCGAAAACAACACAAACTATAAATAAGATTTCCCCACTATGGTATTATTAAAAGAGTTTAAAGAATTTGCGGTAAAAGGTAATATGATTGATATGGCTGTAGGTATTATAATCGGTACAGCTTTTAATAATGTAGTACAAACGCTAGTGAAGAAAATCGTTCTTCCACCTCTTTCATACCTTACTAATGGTGTGAATTTTGAAGATAAAAAGTATATTCTGAGAGAAGCGATAAAGGGCGCTACAGGAGATCGTTCAAAGGAAATAGCTATAAGTTATGGTGAATTAATCAATGTGACTATAGACTTTCTAGTAATTGGTTTTGTAGTATTTATAGTTATTAAACTTATGAATAAACTGCGTAATAATGCACAAGACCCAAAAAACAAAGAAGTAGTGACGCCTAAGGATATTGAATTGTTGAATGACCTCAAAGAGTTAATGCAAGAGCAAAATGCATTGTTAAAGGCTAAATAAAACCGTAGAAATAATTTAATTCACTAGGGAACTTATTCTTACGTTAAATTTTCTTAAGAGGAAACATACAAAGTTATAGTTAGGACTATACTGACACTTTTTTATTTTCTATATGCAGTGCCTATATAAATTTGATCTCGACCAGATTGTTTAAATTCAAAAGTATAGGAATCTTCTTCTGTTCTCAAAATTTTAAATAAATAGGCGCGACTTTCTGAATTAGTTTCTGGATCAATAGGAATTACTCTCCATTCACAATCATTGACCCATTCAATGCGTGAAGTATCCACTTTACTTTCAAAACGTTCGATTTGTAAATCTTTAGTACGCGTAAATTCTGTTTTTAAAAGTTTACCACCACTTTCTTGTTTCCAGATAAAAGTGCCTTCTTGAAAATCTTGGCACTCTCTTTTGTTTTCATAACAACTAGTTGTGAAGAGTAGGATAACTATAAATAGGATGGAGTATTTCATCTTTAACTTTTTCACAAAGTTACTTCACGATCATTTATTTAAGGTATAAAATATTCAAAACTTCCATCATCATAAAGTAAAATTACCTTTTGTATATTTTTCCCCTTATTTATATTTTTTAAAGTAGTTTCTACATCATTTTCAACGGTTGAAAACAGATCATTTGAAACTGGTTTTTCATTCTCATTTATAGCAGTTGAAACTGGGTTGACATGGGTTTTTATAATTGGTGAAGGAACGCTATTTGCATGAGTAGGACCAGTGGTAGTAACCTCAGTTTTTGGATAAGTTCCTTTACCATTTAGTAACCAGTATAGGTCTACTTCTGGAAACTCCTTTACCGTATTGATTACAAAATCAAGACTAGGCTTGTTGCGACCAGAAAGAATATGAGATATAGAACTGCGAGTTACATGGATGCGCTCTGCAAATGAAGAAGCGTTTAAATCGTTTCTATCCATAATTTTTTGCAACCTTTTTGAAAAATCTGCTGAATCTACCATAGGTTACAAAAGTAAACAATTTAAAGCTCATAAATATGTTTATAAATGTAAACATTGATAAAATATAGTTAATAATAGTTGCTTATATAGGCGATTTATGATGAATTAATAGTTTATATAAAAATAATTATATACTTGATATTAAGTGTACAAAGGTTGTCATAGAGCTCACGTATAAAAATATTATGCGGATTATGTTAATTCTTGTTTAATACGTTATTTTAATTCGTTACAATTGTAAACTAGTTAGGATATTGACATATTTACAATTGTAACAAGAATGTTGTTTACGTTTGTTAACCTTAAAGAGTTTACATTTGTACAGCTATAGAAAAACTGTTTTTAAATCAGTTTTTAGACTAAGTCTAAACCTTATTGTTATGCTCTCCAGATATTATACTTATTCTCAATTTGAAGACCATTTGCGGTCGCTTATTAAAACCTTTACTCCTGTTCCATTGCATGAAATGGAAATCGGTAAATCAGTTCTTAATAAATCTATTTACGGAATCAGGATCGGTGAAGGCAAAACAAAAGTATTAGCTTGGTCTCAAATGCACGGTAATGAATCAACTACTACAAGAGCAATTTGTGATCTATTAGAACTTGAAAATATGGATAGTCTTCTTAAGGATATTGAATTGTATATAATTCCCGTATTGAATCCTGATGGTGCTGAAAATTGGACAAGGGTAAATGTAAATAATATTGATTTGAATAGAGATTCTATTTCTTTATCGCAGCCAGAAAGTCTAGTGTTGCATAGGATATTTGAAGAATTTCAACCTGATTATTGTTTTAATCTTCATGGTCAAAGAACGATTTATGGTTCACAGGATGGTAGTGTTCCTGCTCAGATTTCATTTCTAGCTCCAGCTGGAGATCTTAACAAAGAAGTTACTGATGCACGTTTAAGATCCATGAATGTTATAAATGAAATGTATCAATATCTTAAGAACGACGTTTCAGGAATTATAGGTAGGTATAATGATGATTTCAATATCAATTGTGTTGGTGATTTTATGATGAGTAAAGAGGTGCCAACAGTATTGTTTGAAGCAGGTCATGCTGGTGATGACTATTCAAGAAATGAGGTTACAGAAATCATGATTAAAGCTATTAGAATTGCATTAAAATCTGTTAATATTGAGAAGTCAGACAAGGAACTCATTTTATCAAATTATTTGAAAATACCCCAAATGTCAACATGTTATACGGATATTTTAATTAAAAATTATTCATCTGCTGCTGGAAAGCAATCTTTGTGTATACAGTATCATGAACAAATAGAAGATGAAGTTCTGTATTTTGTTCCCATTCTTGTAGGAGTCAATAGATCTGATGTTTTGAATGGACATCGAGTTGTGGATTTAAATAAGGTAGCTAATTTTAAAAATGATATTGTAATAGATAGTAATTTACAGATTTCATCTACATCTCTAAATATTAAAATATTTGCTAATTAATTGTAAAATCACCTGTTTTGTTAGTTTATTGTTAGCTTTTGTCTTTATTTTGCAAAAAATAGTTAGAAAAAGATAAGGTTATGGCAAGAATTGATGAAATAGATAAGCAAATTCTCGATGTTCTTATAGAGAATACAAGAACGCCGTTTACAGATATAGCAAAAAGGCTTAATATTAGTGCTGGAACTGTTCATGTAAGAGTAAAAAAAATGGAAGAAGCTGGTATTATACATGGTTCTTCATTAACTGTTGATTATTACAAATTAGGTTATACTTTTATTGCTTATATAGGTGTGTTCCTTGAGAAAACAAGTACTACACAATTTGTGTTGAGTAGAATAAAGGAAATCCCATTTGTAACCGTTGCTCACATTACTACAGGGAAATTCAATATTTTCTGTAAAATACGTGCTAAAGACACTACGCATGCAAAGAAGATCATTTTTATGTTAGATGATATTGACGGTGTAAGTCGCACAGAGACTATGATAAGCCTTGAAGAAAGTATTAATGATAAGAAGAGGTTGTTACACAAAGTTTTTCAAGATTTATAGATGATTACATTTGATGATATTAAAAAAGATGAATATCCTTCTTATTACACTCCGTACTTAAATCTTGTAGATTCAAAAATCGATTTAATGACAGTTTTAGAACAGTCTCTCGATTCATCACTACATTTTATTGATTCTATAGAAAAACCTATGGATTATTCTTATGCCATTAATAAATGGACAATAGGTGAGGTTATACAACATAATATTGATACAGAACGTGTATTTGCATATCGTGCGTTAAGATTCATGAGGGGAGATTCTACAGCTTTATCAGGTTTTGATCAAGATGTTTTTGTAGATAGTATGAAAGGTTACGCTTTCGCGAAAGCGGATCTTCTAAAATCTTTAAAAACAATAAGATTAGCTACCATAGGATTGTTTAGAAACGTAAACGATGCATCATTAATTTTTAAAGGTAATGCTAGCAATAAAACGATGACGGCTAGAGTGATTCCTTTTATAATTGCTGGTCATAATATGCATCATGAAAATGTTATTATGCAACGTTATTTAAGTTAATTTTTGAATTAAATTACAATAATAAGAGCCTACAAAGAATTCTTTAGTAGGCTTTTATTATTTATGTCCATGTCAATGTAACATCTTTACATTAATTCGAAATAGTTAATACATAGATATGAAAAAGAAACTAGCAATATTAGCCACAGACGGATTTGAAGAAATTGAATTAACTAGTTCAAAGAAGGCATTAGAAGATGCAGGAATAGAGGTTCATATCATAAGTCCAAATAAACATTCTATTAAAGCCTGGAATAATAATAATTGGTCAGATTCATATCAGGTAGATAAACATATAAGTGATGTTCAGTCAACTGATTATCAAGATTTAATGTTGCCTGGATGAGTTATGAATCCTGATAAATTAAGACAAGATGAGAACTCTATAAAATTTATTAAAAGCTTTTTTAAACAAAAGAAACCAGTAAGCGCTATTTACCATGGAATACAACCTTTAATTGATGCAGAAGTATTAAAAGGAAGAAAGTTGACATCATTTCCGTCTTTACGTAAGGATGTTGAAAATTCTGGTGGAAAATGGGTAAATAAAGAAGTTGTCGTTGATGAAGGATTCACAACTAGTAGGTTACCAGAAGATCTTGAAGTGTTTAATGCAAAATTAGTAGAAGAAGTAATGGAAGGAAAGCATGAAAAACAGCATGCTTAGTTATTGTGCTTATAAAAAAAAATGCTCGCTTTAAGCGAGCATTTTTTTTGAAACCTTAATGAATAATTCTGTTACTGATTAAGCATTACTGGCATTACCAGCATAGTAACATTTTCACCTTCATCTAGTCCATCTACAGGAGTAAGAATACCTGCTCTATTAGGTAAAGACATCTCTAAAGAAACATCGTCACAAGTCAAATTATTCAACATTTCTATAAGAAATCTACTGTTGAAACCTATTTGCATATCATCACCTTGATAGTCACAAGTTAACCGCTCATCTGCTTTGTTACTGTAGTCTAAGTCTTCAGCACTTATGTTTAGTTCTGCACCTGCCATTTTAAGCCTGATCTGATGTGTAGTTTTATTAGAGAAAATACTAACACGTCTTACAGAGTTTAAGAATTGTGTTCTAGAAATCGTAAGTTTATTTGGATTTTCTTTTGGGATGACAGCTTCATAATTAGGATATTTACCATCAATCAATCTACATATGATCGTTGTGCTGTCAAAACTAAATTGTGCATTACTTTCATTATATTCTACTAATACCTCGGATTCGCTTCCTTGTAGCATAGCCTTTAGGAGGTTAAGAGGTTTTTTAGGCATTATAAATTCAGCCGTTTGGCTAGCTGAAAGATCTTCTCTTTTGTAGCGAACCAGTTTATGGGCGTCAGTTGCAACAAAGGTTAAAGAATCGCTTGCAAATTGAAAAAATACACCACTCATTACAGGTCTAAGATCGTCGTTACCAGCTGCAAAAATAGTTTTGTTGATCGCTGTAGCAAGAGTATCTCCCATAATAGAAGTACTGCTTGGGTCAGATATGCTTACTGATTTAGGAAACTCTTCAGCTGCCGCGCAAGCGATTTCAGACTTACCTTTATCATGGCTTACAATCATCATATTATCTACAGAATGAAAAGTAAGTGGCTGCTCTGGAAAAGTTTTGAGAGTGTCTAAAAGTAATTTTGCAGGCAAAGCAATGCTTCCATCGTCTTCACTTTCTACATCAAGCTTACTAACAATGGTTGTTTCCATGTCACTAGCAGATACTTTCAGTTTATTACCAACAAGTTCTAGAAGAAAATTATCTAAAATAGGTAAGGTATTGTTATTGTTAATGACTCCTCCTAGTAGTTGTAGGTGTTTTTGTAAATAAGAACTAGATACTATAAATTTCATCAGAGTGTTATTATATTGTGATAATAATTTCTTTTATTTAACGAAAGTTATTAATTTTTCGTTTTTTCAGGGTGTGGTAACTATATTTATAACCTTATTACAAAGATATTTTATATATATCGAGTACCATAATATTTTTATTAATAATTAAATTTTTTCCATAAATATAATTTTATGTTTCAAAAAACTATAAACAATCTTATTTTTTTACTCTTAGGAAGTGCAATACTTTCCACTGCACAGACTAATGAAGAAAGACGAATTATTTCAGATAGTTACAATCAAGAGCAGATTATTTCTTTAAATAATTATTTAAATAATTACAGTAAGACCAATAGCATTCGGTTAAAATTATTGAAAGCGACATATGATTGGCCGGAAACAATCCAGACCAAAAGTGGTAACACAGCTTATTTAATAGGTGTTAATGATTGGGATAGTCCGTTATACGTAAGTACAATGAATGAAGAGGCTGCCCAGATGCAAGGTGCCAGAGAGCTACAAACTGGTGGCTCGTTTGGTTTGAACATAGAAGGTCAGGACATGACTGTTGGTGTATGGGACGGCGGTCAGATTAGAGATTCACACCTATCCTATTTTGGAAGAACTGTACCAGGAGAAGCTTTAACAACTTTAAGTGGACATGCTACGCACGTAGCAGGTACTATTGCTTCTAATGGTGCTGGAGATTCAGCAGCTAGAGGTATTGCGCCTCAATCAACTATAGAATATTATGAATTTCAGAGGTTACCTGAATCTCAAGGTGGTGTCTTAGATGCTGTGGAAATGAGTGCCGCAGCTGCTAGTGGAATGCTTGTGTCAAATCATAGTTATGGTATTCCAGCAGATGTTATTTCTAATTCTGATTTAGGTAAATATGATTCCACTGCACAATCTTGGGATCAAGTAGCAAGAACCTATGAATATTATTTGATAGTTTCTTCTGCAGGAAACTCTCGAAATACAGGTGTAAATCCTTCTGATGGAGGTTATGATTTACTTACTTCTCGTTCTAATGCAAAAAATAATTTAGTAGTAGGAGCTACAGAAGGTGTGGCTAATTATACGGGACCATCAAGTGTATCGATGTCCAATTTTAGCAGTTGGGGACCAACTGATGATGGTAGAATAAAACCAGATATTAGCACCAAAGGCGTTGCTATGTACAGCACTAGTGAACTGTCTGATACGCAGTACTCTTTTAGAAGTGGTACTTCTATGTCTTCTCCTGCTGTTGCTGCTGGTGCGATATTGTTACAACAGTATTACAATTCTCTTAATAACAATTATATGAAAGCCGCTACGCTTAAGGGGCTAATGTTACATACAGCAGATGAAGCTGGTAGATTTGATGGTCCAGATTACGCTTTTGGTTGGGGGCTTTTAAATACAGAAAAGGCTGCTACGGCGATAAGGAGCAAAGGAAATGAAGCATCTATATCAGAGTTAAGCCTTTCCCAGGGTACAACTTATACAGAGACTTTTACTTCTACAGGAAATTTAGATTTCGACAATAAACTAGTTATTTCAATATCTTGGACTGATACTCCTGCTAATAATCTTCCAAGTCTTTTAAATGATGATAGAGCACCAATGATTGTAAATGATCTAGATCTAGTAGTGACTTCTTCATCAGGGACTGTATATTATCCTTGGAAACTAGATCCAGATTTTCCTAACACCGCTGCGACAACTGGTGTTAATGACGTAGACAACTATGAAAAAATCGAAATAGATCAACTAACTGGTGATTTTACAGTTTCTGTTTCACATAAAGGAAGCTTATTTAGGTCAAGAGCACAAAACTTCAGTCTGATTGTTACTGGGGTTACTTCAGGTACTTTATCTACTGATCTTAATGAATTAAATTCTCTTAAATTATTCCCTAATCCAGCAAATGATCAATTTAATGTTTCTTTAGGAAGCGCAAATTTTAGTAAAGAAGTTTCTATTGATGTTTTCGACATTTTAGGAAAACAAATTATGAGTAATACCTATGATAATTCTGGTAATTTTGAACAATCCATAGATGTGTCTCAATTGAATAGTGGTATTTATCTTGTAAGAGTAAGGAGTGGAAAAACATTTGAAACTAGAAAATTAATTGTGAAATAGCTTTCACTTCAAATTAATTGATAAATTGCCTTTGTTTTCTAACAAAGGCAATTTTTTTATGATTGATCCCAGTTTAATAGCGTTTTTAGAGAAGCTCGCAATGAATAACAATAAGCCATGGTTTGAAGAGCGTAAGCCTTTTTTCAAAAAGCTAGATGCAGATTTTAAAAATGTCGCAAAACATATCAAGGAAAATCTTGATCAACACGATGTTATTGAAAAAACAAAAACATTTAGAATTTATCGAGATATCCGCTTTTCAAAAGATAAAACACCTTTCAAAACACATCGTAGTGTTAATTGGATCAGAGCAGGAGAAGAAAGGAGAGGTAGTTACTTTATGCGCATTAAGCCCAACGATAATTTGATAGGTGTAGGATTCTTTGGCCCAGAAAAAGAAGACTTATTAAGAGTTAGGAAAGAATTAGAATTAGATGCACAAGAGTTGCGTTCCATAATTAAAGAAAACAATTTAAAAAATTGTTGGGGCGATCTACAAGGAGAACAACTTAAAACAGCACCTAGAAATTTTGATAAGAATCATCCTGATATGGATCTTATACGATACAAGTCCTTCTACTTCATGAAATCATTCACAAATGAAGAAGTCATGAGTACGGCATTTCCAAAAATAGTTGATGATTGTTTTAAAAAAATAAGACCGTTTTTAGACTACATGACTGATGTGTTAACCACAGATTTAAATGGCGAGTCTATTTTATAATTCTATCCACTGGAATTTTCAAATAACTGCATGTTGCTTATTAATCGTTCACGCACTAGATTCATTATACGTTTATTTAAAGCGCTAGAATTTGTGGTGTAATGTTCGAATTCATCCATCGTAAATAAACCAGTAAAGACGCCTTTTAGTGTACTTCTAAATTTTTGGTCTCTATTGACTGCGTTTTCAATATAATCCATTCGTTTTTGTGCCGTGAGCCCGTAAAACACATTTTTGTGCTTGGTAATGTAATTTTTAAAAATAGCTATCAATAGATCGTTTTGTAGTTTTGCAATAGGTCTTAAAGTAGCATTTTGAAAATGTTCTTCATCGCTCATGTTTTCATCTATACGCACTCCAATAAGGTTAGGTCTAAGTCTTACTAAATTTTCATCTCTTTGGTCCATGACATTTTTTTTAAATATAAGGTCGCACTTCCGTTAGATAGGTATTAGCTTAGTTCGATTCTCAACAAGTTTGTTAACACTAATATCTTTTAAAAGTTTTTGAATAATTATCTGGTTATTCCGCTTTCGCGAAAGCGATATAAATTAACCATCTTAGTGATATAATAATTCAGAACCAAAGCTCAAAAATCAATAGAGGTTCTTATTTTTACACCTATGCAGTATTTCATTGATGTTATTCTACCACTTCCGCTAGAAAGGTATTTTACCTATACTATCAACGCTGCCGAGTTTGAGTTTCTGAAGCCAGGTATGCGAGTGGCCGTTCCATTTGGAAAATCTAAAATTTATACTGGGATTGTTCATCGAGTACATCAAGAAAATATTGCAACCTATGAAGTGAAAGATATTGAATTCATTATTGATGAAGATCCTATTGTAACAAAGGATCAGCTCAAGTTTTGGGAATGGATTAGCTCTTATTATTTGTGTGCCGTAGGTCAAGTAATGAGAGCGGCGTTACCTAAATCGTTTCTTTTAGAAAGTGAAACGATCGTGTTAAAAAACGAATCGACTTTCATTGAAGATACCGAGTTGAATGATCGCGAATTTCTAGTTATGGAAGCTTTACAGAATCGCAATGCCTTAAAAGTACAAGAGGTAATGGATATTCTAGATCGTAAAACGGTGTTGCCTATTTTACAAACAATGCTAGAAAAGGGTTACATCATTCTGCAAGAAGAATTGTACAATACCTATAAATCTAAAACCCAGAAATATATCTTTCTTCAAAAAGAATTTAAGAAAGAAGAACGATTAAAATCTGTTTTAGAAGAATTGCAGCGCGCTCCTAAACAACGAGAAGCAGTTATGACGCTCTTTATGATGCAAGCAGGAAATCAAAGAGATGTGACTAAAAAACAACTTCTAGAACGCGCAAACGTAACCGCTGCTGTCATCAAATCGCTAGTTTCTAAAGGCATTCTTAATGAAGTAGAAAAGGATATAGATCGTGTTCTTGATAAAGAAGAAGAAGGAGCAGAATTATTTGAACTTAATGAAGATCAAAATAATGCTTTGAAAGAAATTAAATCTAGTTTTGAGCAGCAGAAAACGGTATTGTTGCATGGTGTTACGTCCAGTGGAAAAACCCAACTGTATGTAGAATTGATCAAAAAACAATTAGAAAAAGGAAATCAATCACTTTACTTACTTCCAGAAATAGCATTGACCACGCAATTAATCTCTAGGTTAAAAAACTTTTTTAAACATCAAGTACTAGTCTATCATTCAAAGTACAACCTTAATGAACGGCTAGAAGTGTGGAATCATGTAATTAATGCTAGTGAGCCTTACGTGGTTATAGGTGCTCGTAGTTCTATGTTATTGCCTTTTCAAAAATTGGGATTGATCATTATAGATGAAGAGCATGAAACTAGCTTTAAGCAATTTGACCCAGCACCACGCTATCATGCCAGAGATGCGGCAATAGTTTTAGGTCACATGAAGAAGGCTGCGGTACTGTTGGGTAGTGCGACACCATCACTAGAAAGCTATTACAACGCCAGTTCTGGTAAATACCATCTTGTAGAATTGAAAAGGCGCTTTGGTAATGTCCAGATGCCAGAAATCAATATGGTAGATATTAAAGAAAAACATAAGCGCAAGAAAATGAATGGTCATTTCTCTGATACGCTCATTGATCAAATGCAGCTAGCTTTTAAAGAAAGAAACCAAGTTATACTTTTTCAAAATAGAAGAGGATATGCGCCTATTATGGAGTGTGGTACATGTGGCAATGCGCCACAATGTCCTAATTGCGACGTAAGTTTAACTTATCATCAATACAAAGGACAGTTAAGATGTCATTATTGTGGATACCATACTTTTGTTCCTAAAGAATGTCCTTCATGTTCTAGCAATGCTCTAGATACAAAAGGCTTTGGTACAGAGCAAATTGAGCAAGAATTTAGAATGTTGTTTCCTAATCACAAGGTAGCTCGTATGGATTTAGATACCACTAGAGGAAAAAATTCTTATCATAAATTGATTCATCAGATGGATACTGGTGAGATAGATTGTCTAGTAGGTACGCAAATGATTACAAAAGGCCTTGATTTTAGAAATGTAAGTCTTGTAGGCGTTATGAATGCAGACTCTATGCTCAATTTCCCAGATTTTAGAGCTCATGAAAGATGTTTTCAACTGTTAACTCAGGTGGCTGGAAGGGCAGGAAGAACTAAAGAAAGAGGTAAAGTTTTGATACAAAGTTATAATCCAGAGCATATGATTTTACAGCAGGTCAGTTCTTACGATTATAACACTATGTATAGAGAGCAAGTAGAGGAGCGTTATCAATTTAAATATCCGCCATTTCAAAGATTGATAAGAATAACATTTAAACACCGTGATTATCAGACTACATTGGATTCTAGCACCTGGTTTGTAAATGCATTAAATCAGATACCGCATGGAGTAGTTGTTTTAGGTCCAGAATTTCCACCAGTTTCACGTATTAGAAATTTGTACAATATTCATGTCATCATAAAACTGGCAAAACAACAATCTCCAGAGCAAATAAAGGGTTATATAATTAAGGTCAAAAAAAGTTTTGAATCTATTAAGCAATATAGGTCTGTGAGGTGCAATATAGATGTAGATGCTTATTAAATAAGTCTTGTTGTTCTCGCTTTCGCGAAAGCGGAATAAAAATGGTGCTAAAAAAAGCCTCTTGTAAAGTGGCTTAAATTTTTAGGACATTATTTCTAAAACTGGGACAAGGCTTCAACTAAATCAGATTTTCTATTACGACTTAGTGGAAGAACTTCGTTGCCTAATTCTACAGCTTTAGAATTGAACTTTTCTACTCTTCTTAGATTAACAATGTAAGACTTGTGTATGCGTAAAAAATCCTCTGCAGGAAGTGAATTTTCAAAGGATTTCATGGTAGAAAGTACGATAAGGTTGTCTTCATCAGTAATTAATTTTACATAATCACCTAAGGCCTGTATATATTTTAATTCTTTTAAATAAACCTTACGCTTTTTAAGATTACTCTTAACAAAGATAAATTCACCGCGATCTTCTACCATCTCTGTTTTCATCTTTTGTGCAAGTAATGCTCTTTCAACCGAATATAAAAAACGATCCTTTTTAATAGGTTTTTGTAAATAATCTATGGCAGCATAATCAAATGCTTTTACTGCATATTTAGTTTGTCCTGTTATGAAAATCACACCTGGCTTATCCGAAATGTCATCTAAGAGGTCAAAACCGCTAAGAATGGGCATTTCAATATCTAAAAAAATTAGATCAATACTTTGTTCTTTTAATGCAGTTTCAGTCTCTACCGCGTTACTAAATTCGCCCTTTAGTTTAAGATTGGGGTGGCTTTCGATCATTTTTACAATCGCCAGTCTTTGTATACTAGAATCATCTACTACAAAACAATTAAGGGTAATATTACTCATGGTAAATTTTAAGATATTTAAGACAATAATACTCTCTTTTCTGATGAAATGCAAGTGCTACTCACATTTAAACGAATTTATATACTATTTAGCGAATTTACCATAGTTATAACAATATGTGTATTTTAAACTATGTATAGGTTTTTAAGAATATTAGGTCATTATCCCTTATTTTGAGTTATATATTAAAGGTGAGCCTTTATAAGTTTTAATTAATTGTGAACTTAATGAATTTTGTATTAGCGGTTTTCTTATGAGTAGCCATTTAATCACAGTGAAAATAATACAATGACCGTGTTAATTATCAATAAATAAGTCTGGATTTAAGACTTTAGAAATTACGATCCTAAGGTTCTTTATTAGCGACGCAAAATTAAAAAGAAACTTATTGTTTATAGACTAGAAAAAGATTATTTTTGCAGCCGTTTAAAAATATTAATTATGAATCAATACGAAACTGTTTTCATTTTGAATCCCGTTTTATCTGATGATCAGGTAAAGGAGACAGTAAAGAAGTTTGAGAATTTCCTTACAGAGCGTGGTGCAAAAATGGTAGCCAAAGAAGATTGGGGCCTAAAAAAACTGGCTTATGCAATTGAAAACAAAAAAAGTGGTTTTTACCACCTTTTCCAATTTGAAGTACCTGGTGAGGTTATTAACGACTATGAAGTAGAATTCGGTCGTGATGAGCGTGTCATGAGATACCTTACTGTTAAGCTTGATAAGTATGCTATCGAGTGGGCAGAAAAAAGAAGAAGTAGAATGTCTAAAAAATCTAAAGCTTAAATTATGGCAACATTACAACAACAAGCTAAAGGTAAAAAAGATGGTGATATCCGTTACCTTTCTCCTTTAAAGATAGAGACTCAAGAAAGAAAGAAATACTGTCGTTTCAAACGTAGTGGTATTAAATACATAGATTACAAAGATGCAGATTGGCTTTTTGGATTTGTGAACGAACAAGGAAAATTACTTCCACGTCGTCTTACTGGAACTTCTTTAAAATATCAACGTAAAGTAGCTGTAGCTGTTAAGCGTGCTCGTCACATAGCTATCATGCCTTACGTGGGTGATTTACTTAAATAATAAAATCAGATTAACAATATGGAACTTATATTAAAAAAAGACGTAGAGCACCTAGGTTTTACTGACGATTTAGTGACTGTTAAGCCTGGTTATGGTCGTAATTTCTTAATCCCTCAAGGTATGGCTGTAATGGCTACCAGTAGTGCAAAGAAAGTATTGGCTGAAACTCTTAAGCAAAGAGCTCACAAAGAAGCTGCAAATGTAAAAGCTGCAAAAGCGCAAGCTGATCAACTTGCAACTCTTGAATTAAAAATACCTGCAAAAACTGGTGATGGAAGCAAATTATTTGGTTCTATTACTACTGCTGATGTTTCTGATTTACTTGCCAAAAACGGAATCGAGATAGAGAAGAAATTTATCTCAGTTGCTGGTGGTGCAATTAAAAGATTAGGACAGTACGAAGCAGATATACGTTTTCACAGAGATGTAACTGCAAAAGCTACATTTACTGTCGTAGAAGAGAAATAAGAGTATATCTTATATTTAGTAAAGCCGTTTCAATTTATTGAAACGGCTTTTTTTAATTTTAATTTTCAAATAAGATTTTATGAAATATAGAAGACTTACTAAAGAACAGTTAGAAGAAATGCACCAAGAGTTTATTAACTTTTTGGCGACTCAATCCATTACAGCCAAAGAATGGAATGATATTAAAACGAATCAACCAGAAATTGCAGAGCAAGAAATAGATGTATTCTCTGATCTTGTTTGGGAAGGTGTTTTGACTAAAGCAGAGTTTTTAGAACATATCTCTCCTAGAACAATGAATTTGTTTTCATTAGGAGAAAAAGAAATGGAATTGATTTCTATAATGGTAGGAGACGAATTAATTGATATTACCACTAAAGAAGGATATCAATGGCTTCAAAAAAACTTATTAGACGATGAAGTAAAAATATTCACTGCAAAAAAAGCATATAGTGATGATCCTAATGCAGATAAGTTTAAGCTTATTGAAACAGGTGCGATAATAACTAAAGGTCAGTTATTCAATTATTTTGATGATCTTATGGAACTAGGCAAAGAATCTAACGGTTTTTAAAATAATTTTAGGAAGAACACTTTTTTTTTACCAATTAATTTTGTTTTCATTTAGTAACTTTAAATAAATTGAATAAAATGTCAAATTACTAGATAATTTTTTTATCTGAAGTACAATTAAAAATGAAAAGTAAGCTTGATAAAGGAGGTGATTCCAATAGTCTGAATTCAAATTCTGAAAAGGAAATACAAACTTTAAATATCAAAAATTCGATGAAAAAGAGATCTTTGTCCTACAGATGGGAGAACAGTCGATTTCTAGCTGTACGAATTTCTTATAAAGTTTTACATTCTATCTGGATAGTTGTCATGGCCGTAGGTATGTTTCTTGCTTGGTTGATTGCCATATTAGCTACATGATACAAGAGATTCCTTTAAAAACTTTGCACATAGCGTTTGTAATATTTGTAATTACCTACTTTGGGGTGCAACTTACTAAGTTCTTTGAGTATCCATCCAGTTCCTTTATTAATTACTATATGAATGATCTTATAGCAATTCCTATTGTTGCTACCATAAGCTTGTATATTTTGTGGCTCATTAAAAAAGACTATGGTATAAGGTTAGATGTTTTTAGTTTAGCGAGCTTGTTAATATTATATTCTGTTTACTTTGAGCTATATCTGCCAGAATATAATTCACGCTATACTGGTGATGTGTGGGATATCATTTGCTATCTTATTGGAGCGGTCGTATTTTATATATTACAAAAACTACCTTAACCTGTAAAACTTAATTTAAACCTTGTTTAACAAAAACCATTGCAAACCTATTATCGATATAGAGTTATTAAAAAAATGGTTATTCAATTTATCTTTGATTTCAACTCTCGGAATTTTAATCAATTCAATGTCTTCTTTTTCTGAAGTAGAACCACCACCTTTTGAGATCTTTTGTAAAGAAGTTACCTCTACATAAAAAATACTAATTTGTTCAGATAACATTCCTGGTGACGGAAAGTATTCTACTATAAGTTTTAAATCGGTCACTTGGTAACCTATTTCTTCTTCCACTTCTCTTATCGCAGCTTGCTCAGCTGTTTCATCTTTATCTATGGCACCTGCAGGAAGTTCGATGGTCCAGGCATGACCATGTCTTGAACTAGGATAGCGAAACTGTTTTATAAATAGAAAGCTATCGGTATCCTTTTCATATAGTAAAACAGCAATAGCATTTCCTTTATCTAAGGCTAGGCGAGTGGCAGTTACTTTTTGATCGCTATTGAAAGAGTCATGAGTAACCTCTGCCTTATAGATTTTAAGAAAGTCATTGAAGACTAGTTCTTCTTCTTTGATATGATACTTCATATTAAATAAATTAAAAAAAAATCGCTCATTTATTCAAATGAGCGATTTTAAATATGTGTTTTAAATTTAATTACCTCTTAATCTCAGCTCCAAATTTATTCATATAACGCTCATACAATTGTGTTTGATGAGAGTTTAAAGAAATATCTCTACCATCAATAAATGCCCGTGTCAATTGATTACCTCGCATGTCTAAAGCATTTCCTCTAGAAATAAATAAAGTAGCGCTTTTACCTTGTTCTAAAGAACCGTAATTTTTATCGATTCCTAAGATTTTTGCAGGAGTTAAAGTAATCATCATTAATGCTTTTTCCATATCCATTCCATAACCAGCAACGGTTCCTGCATAGAAAGGAAAATTACGCGTTTGATGTCTTTCCATACTTCCAGAATTTTCTAAAGCTACCATCACGCCTTTATCAGCAAGTAGTTTTGGAAATTTATAAGGCATATCAAAGTCTTCATCTTCTCTAGAAGGTAAATCATGAACACGACCAGCAAGAACAGGAACATTCATAGCAACTAATTGTGCCGCTACTTTATCTCCTTCACGACCACCTACAATGACAGGTTTTTTGATATTGTTTGCTTTTACAAAAGCCAGCACATCGATGATTCCTTTCTCACCATTTACATGAAAATAAAAGTTATCGTCACCATTCAAAGCATTTTTAAGCGCTGCATATTTTAAATTAACACCTACAGGATTAGGTGTTGCGCTGTAAGCTCGCGCGCTGTTCAAAAAGTCAGATAACTCTTCAATTTGCTCGTCATAGTTTTTACTAGGTTCTATAGGTCCTGGATTTCTCCATGAACCACTTCTACTAAATGTAGATGGCCAGTTGATATGGATTCCATCGTCTGTCCTTACCGCAGCATCTTCCCAGTTCCAGGCATCTAATTGTACGACACTAGAATTTCCAGAAATTCGTCCACCTCGTGGTACTATTTGTGCCATAAGTACACCATTAGGTCTCATAGATTCTACCACGCGACTTTCAGCATTATAAGCAATTAGAGAGCGTATATGCGGATTGTAGGTTCCTATCTCGCGCTCGTCATCACTTGCATTTACAGCATCAACTTCTACTAATCCCAAAGTAGAATTCATCGCTATGATTCCGGGATACACATGCATTCCATAAGCATCAATTTTCTCTCCTTTAATGTCCATTTTCACCACAGTAGCGTCTGCAATGGCACTGATTTTACCATTTTCAATCACTATAACAGAGTTCTCAATCACATCTCCATTACCTATATGAGCGGTTGCATTCATAATAGTGTACGTCCCAGTTTGTACTGGTGCTGGCGTCTGTTGTGCTATTGCAGTCATGGCAAATAAGGCACAAATCGTATATAATAAGTTTTTCATTGTCTTCATTTTACCAGTGGATTGTTTCACATTCATATAAACCTTTATCCTTCTTTTTAGGTGTTTGAGTTTTCATTCCTTTGTTTTTAGCAAGGATCATCTCATTTACTAGTTGTTGTCTTTCTTCTTTTATGCTTTCGCGAAAGCGTAAGTCGCGTTCCATATCAAAAAACACAATTCCATCTATCATGGTAATTTCTGGTCTTGCGGTAACGCTTAATGGATTTGCATTCCAAAGAACTAAATCTGCATCTTTACCTTTTTTAATACTTCCAGTACGGTCATCGATGTGTAATAGTTTTGCAGGATTTAGAGTTACAAACTTCCAAGCTTCCTCTTCACTAACGCCTCCATATTTTACAGCTTTTGCAGCTTCTTGATTGAGACGTCTTGACATCTCTGCATCATCAGAGTTAAAAGCTACAGTTACACCTTGTGAGTGCATGATGGCACCATTGTAAGGAATAGCATCATTCACTTCGTATTTATAAGCCCACCAGTCGCTAAATGTAGAACCGCCTACACCATGCTTTGCCATTTTATCAGCCACTTTATATCCTTCAAGAATATGCGTAAAAGTGTTGATACGGAAACCGTGCTTCTCTGCAACCTTCATTAACATATTGATCTCGCTTTGTACATAAGAGTGACAAGAAACAAAACGTTCACTTTCCAAGATCTCAAGTAATACTTCCATTTCTTCATCATAACGGAAGTCGGCATCTTTCTTAGAATTGGCATATTCTCTAGCTCTGGAGAAATAATCTTCAAAAACTTGTTCAACACCCATACGAGTCTGTGGAAAACGAACACCAAATTGATAACGCGATTGCTTAACATTTTCTCCTAGTGCAAATTTTATAAATTTAGGAGAATCACTGTAAATCATCTCGTCTGCTTTGTAGCCCCATTTTAATTTAATGATCGCACTTCTTCCACCTATAGGATTTGCACTACCATGTAGTAATTGTGATGTGGTAACACCACCAGCAAGATCACGGTAAATGTTGATATCTTCGTGATCTACGACATCTTCAATTGTCACCTCTGCAGTAGAATTGTGACCAGCTTCATTTACACCATTATCAATGGCTATATGAGAATGCTCATCTACGATTCCAGAAGTTAAATGTTTTCCTGTAGCATCGACTACACGAGCACTTCCAGCACTTAAGTTTTTACCGATTTTTGAAATCTTTCCGTCTTTTACTAATACGTCTGTATTTTCAAGAATACCATCCTGTTCATTAGTCCATACTGTTGCATTGCGATATAAGACAGTTTCTTCAGTAGGTTTTGTTTCACTTCCATAACCTATATTAGGATAGGTCATGCGGCCCATTTGCTTTATAGATTTTTTATCATCTTCTTTCTCTTCATCTTCGTCATCCTCTTTTTTAGCATCAGTATCAGACTTTACGGCTGTAAAAGTTACTTCACTACCATTAGGTAAATAAGCTGTTCCTTTTAAATCATTTTTTTGTGTTGTCGCAAGAAAGCGTGTATAAGACTTGTTGTCTTTATCCTTTTGAGTTGTCACAATGTTGATCCAATCGCCGTCGTACGAAATTTTAGAACCTAAGGTTGTGCTATCTATTTTTACTGTAGAGCTTTTCCCTTTTCCTTTAATAGTGATGTCATATTTTAAACCATTTATCGTTGTAGTGTAAGAACCATCTATATCTTGAGTACTTCTATCCTTAAGAATATGTTTAGATCCTTTAACCCAATTTTCATAAATCTCTGTATCGTCTTCAAACAACTTTCCAGAGGTCATAATAAAGTTGGCTAGCTTTCCTTTTTCAAGTGTTCCAACCATATTTGATACTTTAAGAATACTTGCTGGAGTAGTTGTAAGAGCGGCAAGCGCTTGATCTTCTGTAAGACCATATTCCATTGCTTGCTTTAACTTTTTCATTAATTCTCCAGGAGATTTTAAATCCTTTGTAGTTATGGCATAAGTGATTCCAGCTTTAGTTAGCATCATTAAATTTCCAGGAGCTTGTTTCCATTCTCTCATGTCACCTAGGTTTACAAAATCTTCTAGATAAGGATTAGAAACATCATAGGCGTCTGGAAAGTTTACTGGTACAATTAGCGCAGCATTAGTTGCTTTAACATCATCAATCATTTCATAAGCATCTTCTCCACCTACGATAACAAATTGTTTTCCTACACGATCTCCTAACTTATCAACTCTTAAGATATTACGCTTGTTTCCGGCTTCAATAATTTGAACTAGGTTCTTTTTTGCATTAAGTGCTTCTAAAGACAGGTCTTTTGATTTTGCATGTCCTTTTGCATACCAGTCTGCATCAAAGTGTGTCTGTCTAAGTAATGCCAGAGTACCCATAAGTGAAGTAGGATAGGTTTGATTGGTCTGACTACTTCTACTCAAAGAGAAAAAGTTTCCACTTTCTTGTTTTAGTATACGGTTTTCGTCCGTACTGTTATTTTCTAGCGCTATAAACATTCCGTTTCCACGAGCAATTCCATCATGAAGATGAGTTTGCATAGATCCAAAACCTGCATCGATATATTTTTTAGCCTCTTTTTCATCATATTCATAATGATCCATAGCACTTTGTTCTGCTCTTATGTGATCGTTCCAGTAATATCCTTTTCGTCCTTCATCATATTGGGCTACTCTACTACTAGAAGCTCTTTGAGGAGATTTCATTGCAATATCACCGTAAGATTCTATAAATGATGGGTAAATATAATTACCAGCAGCATCTTCAATAACTGCATTTTTAGGAATAGTGATACCGCTTCCTATAGCTTCAATTTTACCATTTTTAATGATAATCGTCCCATTGGAAATGACTTTTCCAGGACTCGTCACTATGGTAGCATTTGTAATAACACGAGTGACATTACTCACAGCACTGATGTCATCATTGTTTGGGAAATACTCTTGAGCTTGCAAAGAAAAACAAACCAAAAGCATGAGAGATAGTATTCTTTTCATGAATTAAGATTTAGACTATAAATATAGCCAAAACGGAAGGGAATACAACTCATAAAGATTTCTTAAAGACCTTAACAGGCTTGTTATGCAGGTCTCTAGTAAATTAATTTGAATGACTATAAGAATTTAAATAAAAAAGTCTCAAATCTAAAGTTAGATTTGAGACTTTTTTATTTAAAGAAAAGATTGCTACTTCATTTTACGATTAGCTTTTTTAGCTAATCGGCTTACCTTTTTGTTTAAGTCTTTCATTAATTTATCTACAGCGCTTTCACACATAGGTTGAATTTTTTCAGTTTTCATGACTGGAACTCCTCCTACCATTACAGCCTTTTTCTTAGAACCAGCAACTTCATTAAATTGGAATATACTATTGTTATCTTTAGTATATAAATCCATGCTGTAACGAGCTTGAATACTAACATAGCCAAAACTACCAACTCCTGTTTTAACAAAACCAAAAGATAATTTAACAAACATAATTGCATCTACATCTAGAGCTTCTGCTACGGCTTTTAAAGCCTTAACATTTTTGCGATAAGGAGGAATAGCTTGATAACCATCTATGGAAACTGTTGTTTCAGAATTAGTAAATAAACTTTTTCCTTCTGTGTAAACAGGTTCAAATGATTTGTAAGCCTCATTATTAATGACAGTTTGTTCATCTATAATTTCAAAATCAAAGTTCTTTTTATATTCTGCAAAAAATGCTTTGTGTAGTTTATTTAAAGGTTCTGTAAGGTTAAAGTTAGGATCTTCGCTCAGACTCGTGTTTTTTGCGATCAAATCTGCAGCTCCGCTTATGTTTGATAAATCGATAGTTTTATCTGCATAGAAAGTAATCACAGCTACCTTTTTCTTTTGGGCCGTTACTATCATTCCTAAACTTAAAAATACTAATAGAAAAAATGCACTTAAATTCTTCATTTGGTTGTTTTTGTTGATTTTTGAATCTTTAAAGATAATGTTTTTCAGATTTCTAAAATCACTTATAATAATTAACCAGTAATGCAACTACATAGCTATAAGTATCCATTCCACCAGGTTGATTATTTGCTTTTAAGTAAGCATTGTAGGTAACTTGAGAAACATCTTCAATAATACCTTCATATTGCTTCCAGAAATCTCTTAATTCCTGATAGTTTCTAAAAATCCCGTCCTTAATTAATGGTCGTATGCTTTGGTACTTCTCAGGATCACGTCGGTACAAATCATTAATGCAATAACGCAGTGCAAAAATAGATGCGCTGTATTGAAAATAAAGATCTTCATGATTCATTCCTGCTATGATGGCAATGAAATTTGCTTCATTTTCCTTTGCAAAACCCAACTGATGGGACATTTCATGTAACGTAAGCACTGGCGTTTTATAATTATTGATCCATGCATTGGTATGCGCTTCACCAGTAAGCGGATTCAAATAACCGCTATATCCCATATAAGATAATGGTACAGTGAGTAAGGACTTCTTAATACTAGCATTTCCATAGCTCAACGCTGGATAAATGTGATCGATATTTTTAAATCCTTTTGGCGCAAGTTCAAATAGCTCTGACTGTGATCGATTAAAAACAACTGGCAAAGAATCTACAGGTTGTAATTGATCATACAATTTATTGGAAGTATCAACCAGTTGACAAATGACGGTTTCCAGTTCTTCAGTCGTATAATCGTTTTCTAAATTTAGAACCTCATGTAGCGGTTCACGATAATAATTAAAACCCCACATGCAGTGAAAAAGGGCGATGATTATATTAAGAGAAAGGAATAGTTGGGTATACCGCTTTCGCGAAAGCGAGATCAAACCCTTTTTACTTAACCATAACCATCTTATGATCATGATTATGGAAATGGTGTAAATTAAATCACCAAATGAAAAAGGTAACCAACCTAACCCAAATCGCATGGCTTTTGCGATATAAGGATAGAGCCCGGTGCTGTACAAAGACTCTACTTTTGCTGGAACGTATCGCAAACTGTAGTAAAATAGAACTTGAAGAACTAATAACCCAATGGCGATAAGTAACGATCTATTTTTAAGCATGGAGAATAAGACTCTTTAAATTTTACTCAAATATATTTGATTTGATTATTCTTTCACGACCTTTGATTTCATAATTAAGAGAAAATGAACTTTATACTAGCTGACTTCAATAAACATCAATCTTTGTTACCTTTTACTTACACGCGACCTACTTGCGAGATACGTTGTGGAATCATCACATTACGAGAAAAATGGGAAAAGCAGTTAGGTGAGAAGATAAGTTTTCAAACAGAAGAATACCTGCAAACTAAATATCCGCTTGTGGAAACAGAGGACAATATCGTTATTGCTGGAAATGTTTTTGCTACAGCAACTTTGTGTGAGGCAATAAAGAACTTGAAACCAGAACAAAAACTTCTTGCTGGAAATAACGTCATTGCTTATCGAGTTAAAGACTTGCATACACCTACTATAGAATTAGAGCAAGTACTATTCTTAGAAGAAGAAGTAGATGGAATCGAAAATACATGGGATATATTTTCAAAAAATGGAAAGGCTCTTGAAGCCGATTTTGACCTCATAACAAAAGGAAGAAAAAGCCAGCCTATTCCAGCGTCCGTTAATTACATCAATGAAGATCGTATTTTTATAGAAGAAGGAGCAACGCTTCAATTTGCAACATTGAATGCTTCTACCGGTTCTATATACATAGGTAAAAATGCAGAGGTGATGGAAGGTTCTATTATACGTGGTGCTTTTGCTCTTTGCGAGCATAGCGCGACTAAATTGGGAACTAAAGTTTACGGACCTACAACTATAGGACCACATTCTAAAATAGGAGGTGAGGTAAACAATTCTGTGATATTTGGTTATTCTAATAAAGGACATGAAGGTTTCTTAGGAAACTCTGTTCTAGGAGAATGGTGCAATATTGGAGCAGATACCAACACCAGTAACCTAAAAAATAACTATGCTGAAGTAAGACTTTGGGATTATGCAACAGGCCGATTTGCAAAAACTGGATTGCAATTCTGTGGTTTGATGATGGGCGATCATTCTAAATGTGGTATCAATACCATGTTCAATACAGGAACGGTAATAGGAGTAAGTGCTAATATTTACGGCGCAGGTTATCCACGTAACTTTATTCCATCATTTAATTGGGGTGGACCACAAGGTAATATGACCTATAAGACTAATAAAGCCTATGAAGTTGCTGATGTAGTAATGAAAAGACGCGGTTTATCTTTAGAACAGATTGATATAGATATTTTAGATCATGTTTTTGAGCAAACGGCTCAGTACCGAAAGAATTAATTGACTCTTACATAACGCTCGCCGCAAGGTTCAATGCAAAAATGTGATACTTCTAAAGTATTTGCATTAGTTAAAACATAAGTTCCCATGCAGTTATCCACGTCAATTGTTGTCGTTGAGATATCAAAGGTCCCACTAGAGGTAGCCTGTGTCAAACTACCGAAGCAAAAACTCACATTACAATTTACCACACCTTGATCTGTAAACTGGAGTGTTTTACCTGATGCTGGTTGAAAAGTACCGCTTCCATCGCCTGAATCTGCAAGAACAGCTTCTAATTCCCATTCTCCATAGATTAATAAATCGAAAGGAATATTATCATCTTCATTACAAAAGACACAAGTGCAAGACGATAAAACAGCAAAAAAACTAAGTAATAAAAGCATCTTTTTCATAATGTTGGTTTTTAAGTAGATGCAAATAGACTCAAAAGGTTGCGTGTTCTCTAGATTTAATCTTATCAGAATCGAGTATCTTTAGTTTTTAAAATTAGTACATGAAAAGTTTCTATCACATTTTTTCTTTGTTTTTGTTGGTTTCCGCCCTGCCTGCCCAGGCACGACAGGCAGGTTTCGCGAAAGCGCAATCCACAACATCATCTCAACCATTTACAGGCTATTATGATTTTACCTATAATGAAGATAAAGGAACTATACTTCTTGAAGTCAAAGACTTGAATAAAGAATTTCTTTATGTTCATTCTTTAACCTCTGGTGTTGGATCTAATGATATAGGACTCGATCGAGGACAGCTAGGTGATGGAGTAGTTGTAAAATGGATCAAAAGTGGGAACAAGTTGTTGTTAATGCAACCTAATTTGAGCTATCGAGCGAGCTCTTCAAATCCAGACGAAAAAGCCTCCATAGAACAAGCTTTTGCAAGATCGGTATTATTTGGTTTTGAGATTAAAGAAAAGAAAAACAATAGTTTTATAATTGATTTGACACCATTCTTGATGCTAGATGCTCATGGAGTTGCAAATCGATTAAAAGATCGTGGGCAAGGTTCTTATAAATTAGATAAAACACGTAGCGTTTTATGGATGGAAAACACCAAGAGTTTTCCTAAAAACAGCGAGTTTGAAGCAATGCTGACCTTTACAGGAACGCCTACAGGCAGAGAAGTGCGCAGCGTCGCTCCAGATGCTAGCAGTATCACGGTTATACAGCATCATAGTTTTGTGGAGTTGCCAGATACCAATTATAAGCCTAGAGTATTTCACCCACGTAGTGGATCGTTTTATAGAAGTTATATGGATTACAGCGCCCCAGTTTTTGAGCCTATTCAAAAGCGATTTATCACTCGTCATAGGTTAGAGAAGAAGAATCCAGAAGCTGCTGTCAGTGATGCGGTAGAACCAATTATATATTACCTAGATCGAGGTACACCAGAACCAGTAAGAAGTGCTTTGTTAGAAGGCGCAGGCTGGTGGAATCAAGCTTTTGAAGCTGCTGGATATTCTAATGCTTTTCAAGTAAAAATGCTACCAGAAGATGCTGATCCTATGGATGTACGCTACAATGTGATTCAATGGGTACATCGCAGTACGAGAGGCTGGAGTTATGGTGGAAGCGTGGTAGATCCAAGATCGGGCGAAATAATCAAAGGTCATGTAAGCTTAGGAAGTTTGCGCATCCGTCAGGATTTTATGATTGCACAAGGCTTATTAAAAGAACCATTTAAAGAAAATGACGATAATCATGATGCGATGATGGAAATGGCGCTAGCAAGAATTAGGCAATTAGGTGCTCATGAAGTAGGCCACACACTAGGTTTTGCACACAATTTTGCTGCTAGTACGCAAGACCGAGCAAGCGTAATGGATTATCCGCATCCTAAGTATGAGATAGTAGATGGTAAAATATCATTAAAAAATGCCTATGCTGCAGGAATAGGAGTTTGGGATAAATTAACCGTGCAATATTCTTATGGGAATCCAGCAGGCAAGCAAAGTGAGGATTCTTATTTAAAATCAATCCTAAAAAAAGCAGATGTTGCTGGTTTAAAATTTATCTCAGATAGTGATGCAAGAGCCACAGGTGGTGCAAATGCTGGCGCACATCTTTGGGACAATGGATCAAGTCCTACAGAAGAGTTAAAACACATTTTAAACGTGAGAGAAATAGCGATCAACCAATTCTCCATTCATAACATCAAGTCTGGTGAGCCATTGAGTGTTTTAGAAGATGTTTTTGTGCCGGTTTATTTTGCACATCGTTATCAGGTTGAAGCCGCTGTAAAACTAGTAGGTGGAGTAGAGTATGAGTACTTAACAAATGACAGGAATCTTGAATTTACACTTGTTAATTCTAGCGACCAGAAAAATGCTTTAAAGGTTCTTTTACAAAGTATCGATCCATCGACACTTAAAATTCCGCAGCATGTGTTGGATCTGTTTCCGCCACGTGCCTATGGATATGGTAGAACTAGAGAAAGCTTTAAATCACAAACTGGCGTCACTTTTGACCCATTAACTGCCGCAGCAACTAGTGTAGATATGACTTTTGATTTGTTATTTCATCCAGATCGTATGAATAGAATCGTTACCCAGCAAGCTATTGAAAGTCTAGATAATTCAAATTATGCGACGCTCACACTAGATACAATATTTTCTAAGATTTCTAATCAAGTATTTACTGATCTAGATACCGACGATTCATACCGAACTGCGATTTCCCAGAGCAGCCAAGAGTTATTTTTAAATCACTTGATGAACTTGATAGCTAGCTCTAGAACTAATGTGCAGGTAAAATCTATTGCTAGAAATCAATTGAACGAGATACAAAAGGACTTAAGTAAAAGAGATGCATTTGAAAACCAACTCTTATCTCAAATTCAACATTTCAACGCACATACAGAACTATTTAAGGTTAAGCCATTGCCTAGCATTCCTGATGGAAGCCCTATAGGCTGTACTGTTTTTGGAGACTAACGTGTTTTTACTCTATTTCTACTTTCGCGAAAGCGAGAAATAAAATATCAAAAAAGCTCTAAAATTCTATTTCTAGTTTTTTAGAGCTCTCTTTATTACAAATACAATTGCTTAAATACTATCTACAAAGTGTTTAAAAACTGCTTTATGTTTCTCGAGATCTAAATTAGGTGAAAGCGACGCTCGCACGATATAATCTTTATCTCCTTCTTTAGTAGTTCCTTGTGTTGAAGTAGCTGGTACCGTCCAGTAACAGCCTTTTAATTGACCATAACTAACACAAAATTTACTTTCATCAGGTATTTCTTTGATCATCAAATGAATCAATTTCAGATTCAGTTCACGTTTGTATTTTTCCTTTTCTTGAGCGTTAGCACCTTTTCTAGGCAAGTCTAATGAAAAGACAGATGGTGTAAATCCTTGATCTGCCAGTTCTTCAGACACAAAGTTAATTTTTGCATCTGGTAAGGTTTCTTGAATATAGGTAACAAATTCTCTGGTATTCATGTAAGCGTCTGCGATACGTTGATTCATGGATGGCAATTGTTCTGCAAGAATTTCATATTGCAATTGCGTTGCTTCATTATCACAAATATCAAGATGCAGACTTATTTTCTCCATCAAATTCTGCGTTTTATTGTTTCCTACGCAATAACCAGCCGTACAGCGGCCGCCACTTGGGAATTTAGATCCACTCGCATAAGCAATAGTTCTTACGGTAGATAGCATTTTATTTTCCCCTAAAAAATGAACATTAGGGCAAAAGGTTTGGTCAAGAATAAAGACTGGATCTATAGCAATATCGCCATTTGAAGTTTTACGCTCTTTGCTCAAAACTGCTTTTAGTTTTTCAAGATCTGGAACTTCAACACGTGGATTTGTAGGAATCTCTGCAATGATATAAGGGATAGCATCTTCTTGAGCAATTTTTTCTAAAACTCGATCTATACTTTGTACCATATCGTTATCGCCATCCACTGGAAGGTCTACAATTTCAATCGTATCCAGACAAGCAGCAACGCGTCTTGCTTGATCGTTAGTACCACCATAGCAATTAGGTGGAACGATAAATTTTATCGCCTTTCCTTGATGGTTTTTTTGTGCATCATGGATCAATCCCATCATGATCGCATATTGAACGGACAATCCGCTAGAACCAACTAATGGCGTGATTTCAGTTCCTGTAATTTCTTTGACAGACTTTAAAACACTTTCTTTATTAGCTTTTAAATTAGAGTCTACGCTTTCAATAGATTCACCAACTAATAATTGTAATGCCGTAAGCGAGTCTGCTGGAGTCATGGCAACAGTTTCCCTTCTACGTACGTGCTGTATATCAGATATGTAGTCTTCATTTTCTTTACCATTAACGACCAGTAGACTTCCTAAACGGCCGTGTAGTGTGATAGAAAAATCTATAGTTGAATGTAATTCTATGGCATCCATTTGATCATTTTCTGTGATAAAAATGGTGCTGCCATCAAACTCAGTAACCTCTGAAACGCTTTTTACCTGATTCAGCTCAAAATGATATCCGTAAACTGCTTTGATGATATCAGCATTAAACGATTCTGGTAGATGACCAATGTAATTAATTTGGGTATTTTTATTTTGCAACAAGTTGGTTCTTAAAACTGCCAACACAGGAACAGTCTGAGAAGAAAAACAAATTACAGCTTCTGGTTTCAAACCGTGCATTTTTGCAATTCCCCATTCCAGAACACATGATAAAGGATGCCCTAAACGTATATAGTCATATGCGGTAGGTAAAATATCTAAAGCCGCGGTCGTTGCATTATCGTTTTCATATAAAGTCTCTAGCTGATCTAGAAACTGAGTTTTAGCTAATTTTTCATTATAAATATCCAGTCGGTGTGTTGTAATGTCTACCCAACCTGCAGGCTTATTTTTAATGATTTCTTTTATATAGTTGACGATGTTACTCTCTTTCATTTAGCTACTTTTTTAATAGGTAGGCAAGGTACAAAAAGGAGGTTTTTTTGATGCCGTTTTTAGTTGGATTTAAGAGTTAGGTAATCCTATAGATTCTTGAAGTGGATGCTGTGGTTCTAATCAAGTTTAAATATTAGATTCAATCTCTTTTATCTCTTCAAAACTCGCCCACGAGGCTCATCACCTTCATGTAATACCACATCAGAATGTAGAAATTGAGCCGCTGCGGCAGAGTCTTTTACTTTTGAAGCGCTGCGTGATAACATTTCTTTTTCAAAAGGTATCAAGGCACTTTTCCTAATTCCTATTTCTTTCCAGTTGGATTGTGGTCGACAGCCTGTAGAAATAGCTCGAGCAAGTGAGAGTGCGTCTAACAAGGCTTGGTTAGCACCTTGGCCTTTAAAAGGACTCATAGGATGTGCGGCATCTCCTATTAGTGTTAAGTTTTCTGCTTTCGCGAAAGCGGACTTATCAAGCAATTCTCTATCATAAACAGGATATCCTGAAACCAAAGATGTAGAAGTAGCCTGTATAATTTGAGGAATAGGATCGTGCCAATCTTGAGTTCTTTTCAAGGTTTCATTCTTCAAAGATGCTGCGCCATGGGAACTTTGAATCTTTGCCTTACTTTCTGCAATAGGAAAGCTGAATTGCCACATAACAGAAGTCCCGTCATAAGGCATCATATACATGCGTTCCACACCATTTGCAGTTTGAAATACAGTTGCAGAATCTAGTAGCTCGCTTTTTATATTTTCTATAGAATCCAGTGAACAAATGCCTAAAATCACCATGCAGTCCAAGTAGCGCAAAGGAGCTATCTTTTCACCTAGAAACTTTTGTCTTACGCCACTTCTTATGCCGTCGGCACCAACTATCAGGTCTGCTCTAGTAGATTTTATTTTTCCATTTACTAGAAAGTTGAGGTGAACAGATTCTCCATCTGTATTATAATCTATGAATTGGTGATTCCATTTTATAGATTTTTCATCGCCCAATTGTTCTAAGAGTGCGAGTCGTAACGATTGTCTCGCGATATGAATATTTGTTTTTTTAGGTGCTTTTTTAGATTGGGATTCCACCCATTTTCTCATTCCCCATTCTCCTAGTATTTCTCCTTCTATGTTATGTACGACATGTCTAGTTGAGGTAATGCTTTGATCTAGATATCTAATACCAAAGCCATCCATTGCCTTGCTCGCTTGCTGCAAAGTAAGCCCATAACCTTGTGATCTAGCATTAAAATTGCTATCACGCTCAAAAAGAGTAAAAGGGATACCACGATGTAAACATGCTACAGCAAGAGCAACACCACCGATGCCACCGCCTACAATGGCAACATGTGGTAAGTTTTCTACATCTGAAACAGGAAATTGATTTGAAGAAACCAGTCCAGAACCGGAACAAGCATCACAAATTTTAAGATGTCCCTTAGGTGGCAAAGGAGCATTTTCTTCTTTATGATTGGATTCTTTAAATTCTTTTAAAGCTCTTTGATAAGCCAGTCTAGCTTTCTTGCGTATGCGCTGGCTTTTTTTACCACGTCCCTGGCAGTTAGGACAGCTTTTCCAAAAAGAAGACTCTTTAGTCATGTTATACTTTTCTAAGGCTAATTTAAAAGAAATTTCTAATCAACTATACAAAGTAAAGGCTTAAAACAATCGATTATAAAATTTGGGCTTTTAATTTTTAAAAGAATTCTAATTTTCAATTTTTAAAATGCAAAATAGGACTCTCATAAAATATTTAAAAATCCATTAATTATTAAGGAAATATACGACTGATAGAAAATAGTACTACAGATCAATATTTTTATGAATAAGCTTTTTCTATTATTGATAATAACATTACCTATTTTTTCAATAGCGCAACAGACTGCTGAGAAAGAGGTTTATACTTATAAAACAGGCAATCCTAATGGTACTGGAAAATGGTATATGGGAAGAGAGATTGCTTATGTAATGGGTTTTCAAGGCATGAATTGGTTAGAGAGGCCAGAACGTGAGAAAGAAGAAAACACTTCAAAATTACTTAAAAACATGGATCTCAAACCAGGCGATACTATCGCAGACATAGGAGCCGGATCTGGTTACCATGTTTTTAAAATGTCTCCAACAGTAAAGAATGGATTTGTTTATGCTGTTGATATTCAAGATGAAATGCTAGCTGTGATAGATCAACGCATGGAAGAATCGCAAATTGATAATGTTTCTACAATTAAGGGTAGTGAAAAGAGTGTTAATCTACCTGAAAACTCTATTAATAAAGCACTTATGGTAGATGTATATCACGAATTTAGTTTTCCTATAGAAATGATCGCCTCCATAAAAAAAGCTTTAAAACCTAATGGTAAAATTTATTTGATTGAGTATCGAGCAGAAGATGCTAGCGTACCGATTAAGGAAATTCATAAAATGAGCGAAAAGCAAGCTGTAAAAGAATTCAAAGCAGCAGGTTTTAAACTGGAAAGTAATGCCATTAATCTTCCATGGCAGCATTGCATGGTTTTTGTAAAGCAATAAAAGTTCTTATCTCCTTTACATGAATGAATAATTCTTTGTATTAAAACTTGTTAGATATTTAGTATGAAAATCAGTAATTAGATGGTTGATTTTTCCTCTTTCGCGAAAGCGAAATATTTATAAAAACCACTTACTAGGTTTCATATTCTAAATAATAAATGGCCTCAAGGAAAATTTTTGATGCGACTTTTTCTTTTTTATCTGTTTTTAATTCTTTTGTTATTCCGGCTATTTGAATCTTTTTTTCAGGTAGTTTATCTGACGATCTAGCATGAGCTATCAAAATAGACTGTGCAGAAGTAGCATCTTTTATTTCATAAACGTCATACATATCCATAATCGGTACCATTGTGAAGGTAGTGACCGATCCTGTCATTATAGGTATCATGATAAAACCATTGAAATCGGTTTTAGAAGCTGTTAATTTAGGAACGCCAGTGATAATGGTGTTTTGCGCAACAACAGCTTTAGAAGCTGCCTCTGTTGGTGAAAATAATGCGGGCTGATAATTATAATACAGAAGTTTTAAATCCATATCTAATTTTAGTATAACAGCCTGTCGTTGGGATTCATCTAATCCTGAAAGAGATAGTTCTAAAAACAGAATCATTTGCTGCTTATCATTAAAAATACCACCTACTTTTCCTAATTCTGCAGTGGTGATAATGCCATCATCTGCTTTAGTTAAAAGGTTGTAGAATCTACCACCATTATCAAGTTGCTGAAGTGCATCGTCTACACTTTTAAAGGGTTCTATTTTCTTCATTATTCATTTTTAATGGTCCAAAAATTACCTTTTATATAGTCATTAACGAATCATCTATTCAAAAACGAGTTAAAATTAAATGTTTGGTTTATAGGTCTATATTAATGATGCGTTAATCTAGTTATGATATCTTTAAGATCAGGAAACAGTTCTGTTAGTTCATTTCTGGATTTCAATTCAAAATCGTTGAAGTCAAAACCTGGTGAAACGGTACAACCTATTAAGGAAAAGGAATCTTTATTGACCACTTCACCTGCAAACCAACAGCCACCAGGAACTACAAATTGTGGTACCTCTTCATTAAATAAATCAGGTCCTATCATCTGGCAACTGTATATGCCATCTGTAGTGATCATATGCAACCTAATAGGCGAGCCATGATAAAAATGCCAAATTTCATCTTGCTCTATTTTATGTAAAGCAGAGAATTTATCAGAGGTTAATAGAAAATAAATACAGGTGGAATAATTACGATTGCCTCGGTAATTTTCTTCAAGATGTTTTGAATTTATTTCTCCTCTACTTCTATACGTTTCTTTAAAATATCCACCTTCTGGATGTGGTTGTAACTCTAGTTTTTCAATAAATTTTTGTGCCTTGCTCATAGATTTTTATAAGAAATAAAAGTAGTCGTGAATATTTATTTAGTTTTCAACTAATCATAAGAAATTCTTAATCAAGTTATAAGTGCTTCTTATTCAACATAAAATTAAATAAATCAATTTTGTAAAAAGTTATCAGCTTTCAGAAAATAAGTTTAACAATATGAAAGAGAATATGGTCAGTATTTATAAATATTATTGATTGATTTGTTCAATTTACAAATGCTTTACTACTTTATAGTTACTTAGGTTCGTAAAAATGTTAGGAAATTAAAGTCTTTATTTTTACAAGAAATTAAATTAACCAACTGGAAATATGATTACCGTCTCAAAGATGTATATACATAAATTGGTGTGATTATAGTTGATGAAAATCTTTTAAATCATTTTGTTACCATGGGTCATCACAGTCGATTTATTGCTAGAATTACAAAAAGATTAAGAGATTAGAAATAATTGGATCAAGTTCATGTGATTGGGTTTCTTTTTGTCTTTTTAGTAAACGCTAAATTCAATTTCTTTTCCTTTAGTTTCTTCAAAAAACACACCATTATCAAACACTAGATTTCCGTTCACAAATGTTTGTTTTATTTGTGTTTGAAATGTTGTTCCTTCTAACGGTGACCAACCGCATTTGTACAGTAGGTTTTTCTTTTCAACGATCCATTTGCTATTTAAATCTACTAGTGTTAGATCAGCATAGTATCCTTTTCTGATATAACCTCTTTTAGTCATTTTATATAATATAGCTGGATTATGACACATCTTTTCTACTATCTTTTCTAAAGATATCAGATTTTGTTTATGAAATTCTAACATGCAATTTAATGTATGTTGAACCATAGGTGCTCCAGACATAGATTTAAAATAAGTTTGCTGTTTTTCTTCTAGAGTATGTGGTGCATGATCCGTTGTGATAAGATCTATTCTATCATCGAGTAGTGCTTTTAATAAACCTTGTTGGTCCTTTTCTGACTTTATGGCTGGATTCCATTTTATAAGCATTCCTAGTCGATCATAATCTTTATCTGAAAACCATAAATGATGTACAGAAACTTCTGTTGTTATTTTTTTCTCTTCAAGAGGAATGTCATTTCTAAATAGATGTGTCTCTGCTTCTGTAGTTAGGTGTAGAATATGTAATCGAGCATTGTGTTTTTTAGCTAGAGAAATGGCTCGTTCTGTAGCTTCATAGCAGCCTTTTGTATTTCTAATCATTGGATGATATTTTGCTGGAATATCTTCTCCATATTTTTCTTTAAAAATTCTTTCATTCTCTTCTACAATCTCTTCTTTTTCTGAATGAATAGCAATGATAGAATTACAATTTGCAAATAATTTTTCCATTGTTTCAGGACTGTCTGCAAGAATGTTTCCTTTTTTAGTGAAATATAGACCGTCATCAGAAACACCAATGAACTTGCTGGTATCCATTTTTATAACTTCATCAATGTTATCTTCACTCACACCTAAGAAAAACGAATAGTTTGCTAATGATTTATTAGATGCAATTTCATATTTTTCTTTTAGACTTTTTACGGTCAAAATATTTGGTACCGTATTGGGCATATCAATAAAGGAAGTTACTCCACCAGCAATTGCAGCTTTACTTTCTGTGTATAAATCGCCTTTGTGAGTAAGTCCTGGATCTCTAAAATGAACCTGACCGTCAATGATACCAGGAAACAAATGTTTTCCTGTGCCGTCTATGATTTTATAATCTGGCTCTATAGCAATTTTACCGATTTCAGAAATGTATTCATTTTCCAACAGTACATCTGCAATAAATGATTTTCCTTCATTTACAACAGTTGTATTTTTGATGAGTATTCTTTGGTTCATTAGATTATTTTACTTTTGCTACAATGCATGATTTCATTGTTACTAGCTCGTTAAAGTCATAAATTTAACAAATAAATGATAAAAGGAAGATTCATATTGACTTCCTTAAGAAGCTAATTATTGGTAATGAGTTACTTGTGTTATGAGTGAGCGTGGTTTATTTTCACCAGGTGTTCCGTTAATCGTATGACTACATCTTTATTCTTGCCTTAACTTTAATTGTTCACTAATTAATACGAATTGAACTTTCTAATTTTTCGTAGAATCCTTTTTATTGGAAATCGTCATACTTCAACAAATTAAGGACGGACGTTTAAAAATTTGGTGGAATGGTAAGAGTAAAAAACTGGCACTAATAGCTGTTTGTAATAAGCTCCTGAAACAATGTTTTGCTATCGCAAAATCTGGTAGACCCTACGATGAAACCTATGTTTCAAAATCAGCATAGGTCGTAGAGATTATATAAAAATTAAAAGCTTAAAAATCAGATTACTGACTTTTGAGCATCAAAAAATAGTGTCTAAATGAAATGAAGAAAAAGGCTGTTTTTTACCTCAGTTCATTTTTGTAATAGTTATTTGTATTCCAATTTGCCACCTTTCATAATTTGTTCATATGTAATTCTCGTTTGTAATGGCTGAGAATTAAGTTCTATTGAGTTCACTTTGTCTAAATCCGATGTTCCTTTCCTAATTTTTAGAAAATTTCCATTGTTAAGGATAACTCTAGCATTATTAACTTGAGGTATTGCTAAAACAAAATCTGCACTGGAAGGATTTACAGGATAAAAACCTAAAGTAGAAAAAATATACCAGGCACTCATTTGTCCGCAATCATCGTTTCCAGTTATTCCATCTGGTTTATCGCTGTAAAACCTATTATATATTTCTGTTATGAGTTGATTTCCTTTTTCTGGTGTATTTGAAAAAGCATATAAATATGCAATGTGATGACTTGGTTCATTGCCGTGCGCATATTGTCCAATTAATCCTTCTTGTCCCAGATGTTTATCTGCATCATCATTAGTTAGCGTAAAAAATGTATGTAATTGATTTGTGAATTTATCTTTACCACCAAGACGGTCAATGTAATTTTCAACATCATAATGACTTGGTGTCCAGGTGTATTGCCATGCATTTGCTTCTGTGTAATCTCCGGGATTATTCATAGGTGATGTGGCTTCCAAGGGTTTAAAAGGGTTTCTAAAATTACCTTTTGAGTCTTTTCTACGCATTAAACCTGTCTTGCTATCAAATAAATTCTCGTAGTATTTTGACCTTTTGCTAAAAATTTCAGCGATACTATCTCTTCCTATTTTTTTGGCCATTTTCGCAATAGCGTAATCATCAAATCCACTCTCGAGTGTTCTAGAAACTGCTTCATTATCTAAAAAGTCAAATGGATAATAGCCGTATTTGTTATACATTACCCAGTCAGAATTTAAATGATTTTCTGTACTCGTTTTTACCATGGCTTCTATGGCCTCATCATAACTAAAGCCTTTAAATCCTTTATTATAAGCATCTACAATTACAGGAATAGAGTGATTACCAATCATACAATGGTTTTCTTATCCCCAAGCTGTCCAAATAGGAAGGTAACCTTGGGCTTTGTGATGTGCTAAGAATGTATTGATAAAACCATCTACACGTTCAGGTACAAGAATAGTGTATAAGGGATGTGCTGCTCTGTAAGTATCCCAAAGCGATAACGTTGAATAGTATTCTCCATTCTTGGCCATCGCAATTTTATCGTCAGCACCTCTATACTGCCCATCTACATCTGCGATGTTTTAAGGTTGTAAAAACAAATGATACATAGCCGTGTAAAAAATGGTTTTTTGTGTATCATGCGCTTCAA
Source organism: Nonlabens sp. (assembly GCF_965657255.1). Taxonomy (NCBI): domain Bacteria; kingdom Pseudomonadati; phylum Bacteroidota; class Flavobacteriia; order Flavobacteriales; family Flavobacteriaceae; genus Nonlabens; species Nonlabens sp. Next base: position 199,346 of record NZ_CBFHNM010000004.1, on the reverse strand, counting down.
TTTCAATCTTTTTTAGGTAGGTATTCCAAATTTGTTTTCCATCGGTTTTAACTTTTTCAAAATCCCAATGGTCTAATTCTGTTTTAAGATTGTTTTTTGCACCATTAACACTCACGGTAGATAAGGCGACCTTGCATTTTAAGATGTTGTTTTTAAGATTGAAATCTAAAACATATTTTGGTGCATTTTCTTTAGGTTGAGCTGGTAATTCTTTAATTGCTTCATATTTCTCATTGAACGTGAGTGTAAAAAAGTACTTTCGTTCTACCCAATTTTTAGTGTGGCAATAACCAGAGATTGTTTTCTTATCAGCTTCTAATTTAACATCACTATCCAACACCAAACTATCTGTTAAAAACCGCAAACCATGTTGAAGGTTGACCAATAGTTTTGCCTTGTTATTTGGATACGTATAACGATGAAATGATACGCGCTCGGTCGAGGTAAGTTCAGCTTTTATGTTGCTAGAAAGTTCAACTGAATAATAAGACACCTCTGCATTTTCTTTTATTTTTTTGCGGAATATTCAGAAGGATTACCAACAAATGGATACAAAAGAATATCTCCGAACTCACTTATGCCAGTTCCACTAGCTCTTGTGTTTGAGAATCCAATTATGGTTGAGTCTTTTAATTGATAACCGCTTGTGTAATCCCAACCTTAGTCTGTATTATCTGGTCCAGGTTGTACCATTGCAAAAGGTCTGCTTGGTCCAGGAAAGGTGTGTCCAGTTCCATCCGTTCCAATAAATGGGTTCACATATTTGGTATAATCAACAGATTTGAATTCAATTTTATTATCGTTAGTACAACTTATAAAAGTTGAAAAAACTAAGAAGATTAATAGGTATTTCTGCATTTTGTTTTAATTATTGCCAACGGTCTACTTTATTTTACAACCGTATAATTAATAGTGATTTAAATAGACGCTGATTTTTCTGTTTATGCACGAGCCAAATTTAAAAATTTGGCGTTCTTCGCAAATACACACAGACCTCTCGGAAAGCCTGTAATAGCTATGTTTTACATACATCTTTGTTGTAAGTAGTGCTTTCTGCTCACTTGCTCAATCTCAGTATCCGAAACGCTCCTTGAATTACCAAAATAAAAACGATTGTTCCAATAATCAAATCAGGTTTGCTCGAACTTAACCAATTTACCAAAAGTCCAGCGATTATAACTCCTAAATTGATAATCACGTCATTCGAGGTGAAAATCATACTCGCTTTCATATGTGCCTCTTCTTTGCTTTTTGACTTTTGCAAAATGTAAAGACAAATTCCGTTTGCGATAAGTGCAAAAATTGAAACGATAATCATTGTCGAAAAATCAGGTAGTTTCTCGTCTCCAAAAAATCTTCTTAAAACTTCTACAAATCCAATAATCGCAAGTGTGATTTGAAAATATCCAGCAAGTTTTGCTATCCGTTTTTTCTTAATTAAAGTTCCACCAACCGCAAACAAGCTAATTCCGTATACGGAACTGTCCGCAAGCATATCCAAACTGTCGGCAACAAGTCCCATTGATTTTGAGATTATTCCCGTTATCATTTCGATAATGAAAAAGGCAAAATTGATTGTAAGTACAGACCAAAGTAGCTTTTTTTGGTTTGCGTTTTCTTTAAATTCTGTCTGGTCGGTTTGTTCAGTCGAGATTTTCTTTCCGCCTAAATTCAGTTCGATAACAGACTTTTCGATTTGGTCAATTTGTCCGCTGTGAAAAACGGTCAGTTTTCGGTTCGGAATATCAAAGTCTAAATTCGCAATACTTGAAATTTCGTCCAATTTCATTCGGATTAGATTTTCCTCCGATGGACAGTCCATTTTGGTAATTTCAAATATTGTTTTATACACTCGGTTTCTGGTTTTTTGCATTACTTACAACTAGTTATACCATCTCAAATATACACTTTATCCCACAAGATATTAGGATAAGCCCTTCCTTAAAAGCGACTTGTCCGTTTACTAAATAGTATAAAAGACTACTTGCGTTCTAACCAAACTCTAGCATTCACAAATGCTTCTAGCCATGGTGTTACTTCGTCATTCTTACGATCGTTAGGGTAGTGTGCCCAGTTCCATGTGAATGTGGAACGCTCTAAATGTGGCATCATGACTAGGTGACGTCCATCTTCACTATTCAACATCGCAGCGTTATAGTCAGATCCATTTGGGTTTGCAGGATAGCTGTCGTATGCATAAGTTGCAGGGATTTGGTAAGCACTTCGGTCTTTAGGTAAATGAAATTTTCCTTCGCCGTGTGCGGCCCATATTCCTAATTTGCTACCTTCTAGAGATTGTAACATAATAGAATTGTTTTTATCAATTGCTACACTGGTAAAATTACATTCAAACTTACCAGAATCGTTATGCAACATTTTTGGTTTCTGGTCATGATCAGGGTTTATTAATCCTAATTCTACAAACAGCTGGCAACCATTACAAACACCTATACTCATGGTGTCTGGTCTGGCAAAAAAGTTTTTTAAAGCAGTATTTGCTTTCTCGTTATATAAGAATGCTCCAGCCCAACCTTTGGCACTTCCCAAAACATCACTGTTGGAGAATCCGCCCACTGCAGCGATAAATTGTACGTCTTCTAAAGTTTCACGACCAGCGATTAAATCGGTCATGTGTACATCGATTACTTCAAATCCTGCGAGGTACATCGCACGTGCCATCTCACGTTCAGAATTACTTCCTTTTTCACGTATTACGGCTGCTTTTACTCGTTTTTGAGGCAATTCTGGTAGTTTTCCTGTAAAATGCTCAGGAAATTTGAATTCTAGCGGCTGATTCACGTAGTTCAGTGCACGCTCATCTGCTTTTCCGTTAGAAGATTGTTTTTGATCGAGTAGGTGAGAGGTTTCATACCACACATCGCGCATGTCATCTACGTCTATGATAAACTCGTTGATGTCTAGAACGGCTTCGTCTATGGCTTTTCCAATTTTGAAGAATGGAACACCTGTTTTAGCCAATTCCTCTTCTATACTTTCATCAGTTGCTTGTAGCACGATTCCAGCATTTTCTGAGAACAATACTTTAACCATATCATGACCTACTGCAGCCAGGTCCAGTTCCATTCCTACGTTTTGTGAAGGGAAACACATTTCTAGTAAAGTGGTAATTAATCCACCACTAGCAACATCGTGTCCTGCCAGTACTTTGCCTGATTTTATCAAGGATTGTATGGCTGTAAACGCTTTCGCGAAAGCGGAACTATCCACAATCGTAGGACATTCTTTACCTATTTTATTTTGTGTTTGTGCAAAGCTAGAACCACCTAATTTATGGTTATCGCCACTCATATTGATGTAATAGATAGGAGCGTTATAATCACGTTGCAACACTGGTTCTACAACTTTAGAAATAGCATCACAAGAACCTACCGTACTGATGATGACCGTTCCAGGAGCCAATACATCCATATCTGGATATTTTTGCTTCATAGAAAGGCTATCTTTACCTGTAGGAATATTGATTCCCAGTTCAACAGCAAAATCGCTTACGGCTTTTACAGCATTGTATAAACGAGCATCTTCTCCAGGATTATTGCATGGCCACATCCAGTTAGCACTCAAACTAACGCCTTTAAGACCTTTTTCTAAAGGTGCAAATACTAGATTAGTCAGTGACTCTGCAATAGCATTGCGAGAACCAGCGGCAGGATCGATTAATGCAGCAACTGGTGCGTGACCTATGGTGGTTGCCACTCCATTGTTACCATTATAATCCATTGCCATAACACCTACGTTATTTAATGGCAATTGCAGTTCTCCACAGGTTTGTTGTTTTGCAACACGACCAGTTACACAGCGATCTACTTTATTAGTCAGCCAGTCTTTACAAGCGACTGCTTCCATGCGTAAAACGTTGTATAAATAGAGTTTAAAATCTTTACCATCATAAGGAACAGCGTCATAAATACGGTTGATGGTTGTATCATCCATAATGGTTTTAGGACTAGAGCCGAACATATCTTCAAGTGCTAGATCCATAGGACTGCGGCCATCTTTCTCGCTGAATGTAAACTTATTATCACCAGTGACTTTACCAACTTTGTATAGTGGTGCACGCTCACGAGCAGCGATCTCTTCTAGTATAGGTGAATCTTTTGCATCCATAACTAATCCCATACGTTCTTGGGATTCGTTACCGATTAATTCTTTGCGAGATAAAGTAGGATCTCCCACAGGCAGTTTATCAACGTCTATGGTTCCGCCAGTTTCTTCTACTAATTCTGATAGACAGTTTAAGTGTCCACCAGCACCGTGATCATGAATAGATTTTATAGGGTTGTTATCACTTTCTACGAGTCCGCGTATCGCATTTGCAGCACGTTTTTGCATCTCTGGATTAGAACGTTGTACAGCATTTAATTCTAGACCAGAATCTAGTGCGCCAGTGTCTGCACTACTTACAGCAGCGCCACCCATTCCTATACGGTAATTATCTCCACCCATAACGATGATGTCATCGCCAGCGTCTGGAGTTTTCTTCAAAGCTTGGTTACGTTTCCCATAACCTATTCCACCGGCTTGCATGATAACTTTGTCAAAGCCTAAATATCTTTTACTGTCATTGCGAGGAGCTTGCGACGTGGTTATCTGTTCATCACTGGCAGATTGCTTCGCTTTGCTCGCAATGACGTCAGAGTGTTCGTCATGCTCAAAAGTTAGTACAGAACCAGTAATTAATGGTTGCCCAAATTTGTTTCCAAAATCGCTCGCTCCATTGGATGCTTTGATCAAGATATCCATAGGTGTTTGATACAGCCATTTACGGGCTTCAAAACCGTTTTCCCATGGGCGATCTTCTTTTAATCTGGAATAGCTGGTCATGTAAACCGCTGTTCCTGCTAGTGGTAAAGAACCTTGTCCACCAGCAAGTCTATCACGTATTTCTCCACCAGAACCAGTTGCTGCACCGTTAAATGGTTCTACGGTAGTAGGGAAGTTGTGTGTTTCTGCTTTTAAAGAAATAACCGAGTCAAATAAGCTGGTTTGATAAACATCTGGTTTATTGGCCGTTTTAGGAGCAAACTGCTCGGCCTGTGGTCCTTCTACAAAAGCCACGTTATCGCTGTAAGCACTGACGATACCGTTAGGCCATTTTTTAGAAGTTTCTTTGATAAGTTTGAATAGCGAAGTAGGCATTTCTTCTCCATCGATAATAAACGTACCGTTGAATATTTTGTGACGACAGTGTTCTGAATTTACTTGTGAGAACCCAAAAACTTCACTGTCGGTTAATTTACGGTCTAGTTTTTCTGAAAGCTGGATCAAATAATCGATTTCATCATCGCTCAAAGAAAGTCCTTCTTGCATGTTATAGGCAGGAATGTCGTCTATTTCTAAGACACCTTCAGCATCTACATTAATGTCAAATTGCGATTGATCTAATCCATCAAATTTTTGCAATAGCATTTTATCATAATTAGAATCTGCAGTGCAAGCATGAAATTCTTCTATTCTTAGTATTCCATTGATTTCCATGTTTTGAGTAATCTCGACAGCATTTGTAGACCACGGCGTAATGGTGGTTGCACGTGGACCTGTAAAAAAACCTGATAGAGCATCAGCTTTTAATTTAGGAGCACCGGCAAAGAGCCATTGCAATTTCTGATCATCTTCTTCAGAGATGGGTGCTTGGGTATGAACTGCGTATAAAGACTTGGTAGGATTTCCGTAAAAATGAATCATTTGTGAGCGCTTTTGTGGGCTGTTGCAAAGATACTTTTTTAGGACTTTATTTTTAGGGTTTCCGCTTTGTTTGATTCTTGTGTTTTTAACACAATATCAAACAAGTTTATGCCGCACTAGATGCGGTACGAAAGCGGAATTATGAACGACTTGTTTACAATTTGAAAGCAAGTTTCAATAAATATAAAATGGACAGTTCTTCCGCAGATGATAATGATAAATACTTAGAATTAAATTCTTAACCTACCTATAACAGAATTGATGTTCTAATTTTCTATCTTAAAATAAATATACAAATTATGAAAGCAGCAAGATTTATAGAACAAGGCGGTGATTTAACCGTAGTAGAAATGGATAAACCATCACCTAAAGAAAATGAGATATTATTAAAAGTAGAAGCTTGTGGAATATGCCATAGTGATGCCTTTACTAAAGCTGGAGCTATGGGAAATGATTTTCCTAGAACGCCTGGTCATGAGGTAATAGGTATTATTGAAGAATTAGGTAGCGATGTGACCCTATTTGAAAAAGGTGAAAGAGTAGGAATAGGCTGGCATGGAGGACACTGCTTTGATTGTGATCCATGTCGTCGAGGTAAATTTATAAATTGTGAGAATGCAAAAGTTTCTGGTATTTCTTACGATGGTGGTTATGCAGAATATATGACTGCGCCTTATGAGGCGGCAGCAAGAGTACCAGAAGATTTAAAAAGTACGGAAGCAGCACCATTACTTTGTGCAGGAATAACAGTATTTAACGGAATGCGTAATGCAGGATTGAGAGCTGGTGATATCGTTGCTGTTCAAGGAATAGGAGGATTAGGTCATCTAGCAATACAATTTGCTCATAAAATGGGAATGAGAACCATTGCTTTAAGTACTACAGATGATAAAAAAGATCTGGCCATGGAATTAGGTGCAGATCATTTTATTGCTACTAAAGATGAAGATGCCGTAGAACAATTACGAAAATTTGGCGGCGCAGACTTAATTGTAGCCACAGCACCGCATGCTGATGCTATTTCTAGTGTTATCGACGGATTAGGAATTGATGGTACGATGTTATTAATCGCTGCAGCTGGTGATGATGTAAAAGTTTCACCATTACAATTATTACAAGCTAGAAAATCATTGAAAGGTTGGCCTAGTGGTGTCGCACCAGATAGTGAGGATACGTTGAAGTTTAGTTCTCGTACCGGAGCATTGCCTATGATTGAAGAATTCTCATTAGCAAACGCTAACGAAGGATTTGATAAAATGATGAATAATGAGTTGCGATTTAGAGGAGTGATCAATATGTCTCTCTAAGTTATAAGCAAGGTTAGAATAAAAAAAATGCCGCTGAATGCGGCATTTTTTTATTTTTAAAATGGTGAAATACCTTATTTGACTATAAGTTTGAAGGTTTTTGAAACACCGTTTATTTTCAGTCGTGCTATAAAAACCCCAGTTCTATTTATATAAAAATAATTGTTGTTTAGAGCAATTTCTAATTGTCTCCCAGATAAATCATATATATCTAATTGCTCTATTTCATTTTCTAAATTCCCAATATAGAACGTACCTGATGAAGGGTTAGGGTAGATGCTTATATTTTGAAATGCAAAATCATCATTACTTGCTGTATTGTCGAAGGTATGGATACCTAAGTCGCTAGAATTGTCTTGTGCAAAAACATTCCATTCTCCAGCTTTATCAAATGTCGTATTTGGACCTGTCACATTAGACTTGCGCACTAAGGTTTCATTCTGAATATCGTCTACATTACTATTAGGATCACCGACTACGTCTAGTAAAATTCCAGCTTTAAACAATCCGATGGCATCATTACCATTAAAATTCAAAACACTACTACTACCTAGCAATAAATCTGCTTCGGCTAGAATTGCTGCGTTTGCATTTCCTCGCGCTAATACATAAACCTCTTGATCTTGAAGCGTTCCAGATAGTGTCTCAGTGACGTTCCACGTACCACTTCCATTTTGACTTAGTTGGATAGAATAGTCAGCTAGATTTACCGAAGAACCGGTATAATTTGCAATTTCTAAAGCTTTATTATTTCCGCCACCTTCTATGTATTCTGAAATAAATAATTCTGTTGCAGCTCCAGATGGCATTTGAACATTTAGGTTTGTTCTAGTATCGTCATCAGGTAACATGTCACCGTTTCCGTCTACATTGGCAAAATTATCTGGATCGTCACTTTCTTTAATTAAACTACCATTTGTACCAGCAGCGTTAAAGTTTGCTGTTACCGTTAATTTATTGATCACACAACTACAAGCACTAGCAACATCGTTTGCAGTTAATGTATAAGTAAGAGTCCCAAAAGCGTCTGTATTATTTATACCAGCATTAAGTTGAGCAATTTGTCCTGGAGAATTAAATGTTCCAAAATCGGGCACAGCTCTCACATTAAACAAATTAGTTGTACCAATATTATTGATCTCGTACTCATAAGTGATCTGGTCTCCAACACTTGCAAAGTTATCCATGTCGACATCTATAAAAGTATCTTTTAAGGTAGCAAACAACCGTCCTGAAGGGTTATTAGTCGTTGTCCAGATCATATTTACGTATTGTGGGTTATCCACATATGGATTTCTATTGTTTTGATGTGCATAGATGTCATTGTTGCGATCTATTTCTTTTTGACTTACAGGATCTTGATTATGCCAGTCCAATAATAAATCTATATACCATTGCTCATAGAACCTATCACTAGAGCCATCGCGAGGATTGTTAGAACTAGCATTTGCCGCATCCCATCCAGAATCATTAATATTATTTTCGTATCTCGTTGCAAAATACAGCAACATCCTAGCGATATCACCTTTGAATTCGTCTAGAGGTTCAAAGACTTGACCAGAAAAACCTGTAGTGATGGATGGTCCTTTTTTACTACCATTCATATACGTAGTTATAGAAGCGCCGTTAGGATTTACTTCTCCAAAAGGCAAGTTACTTCTTCCACCATTTACCCAACCATCTGTAGGAATCACATGATGTGCGTCACTTCGCATAGGCTCATTTTGACTAAAGAAACCTTGTGGAAATATATGCTCTCTATTGTAGCAATCTGCTTCACTATTAAAATTCCCACAATTTGCATTTACACCTATTACCCAATTGTAAGGATCAGGTCCATTGGGATTTTCAGAATACATGTCTAGTATGGTATTGGTTTGTGTACCATTATCATAATACTCATCGTTATCAGATGTATTGTACAACGTGATTAAAGCTTCATAACTTTGACCATTGTAGCCAGTAGAAATAATGTCATTTAACTCTGATTTTAATTGATAACCAGTTAGTCCATTTGCACTATTATAATATCCTGGCGGAATTTGTGCAAATCCCATTACAGATAGTAATAAGAACAATAGGGTAATATTCTTCATATGTGTTTTTTGTAAATTTCTTAGTTTTAAGAAATTTTAGATAATAACATTTAAAAGTAGATAGTAATTATTTTTTCTTCATTCTTGCCATAAAGAAACCGTCATAACCATCTCTATGCGCATAAAGTGTTTGTGAGTCTTCTAATTCAAAATCAGTACCTGCTTCAGATTTAAGAAACTTTTCTACCTGCATTTCATTTTCTGATGGAAATATAGAACAAGTGGCATAAACCATTCTACCACCAGATTTTACAACGCGACTATAGGATTGTAAAATTTCTTGTTGCGTTTCTTTTATTTTTTCAATAAAATCTGGTTGCAGTTTCCATTTTGCATCTGGATTACGTCTTAGAACTCCTAAACCACTGCATGGCGCGTCGATAAGCAATCCATCTATTTTGCCATTTAGTTTTTTAATAACCTTAGTAGAATCTAACAAACGAGTCTCAATATTATGAACACCAGCACGACGTGTGCGTCTTTTAAGTTCATTCAATTTACTTTGGTAAATATCCGTAGCAATGATTTGGCCTTTATTTTCCATCATGGCAGCAAGGTGAAGCGCTTTTCCTCCAGCACCGGCACAAGCATCCATAATGCGTTCACCAGGCTTAGGATCTAAGTAAGGTGCAATTAATTGTGATCCTGCATCTTGAACTTCAAATAATCCGTCCATAAATAATTTGGTACGGAAAACATTTGTACGTTCATTAAGAATCAATGCATTAGGAAAACGTTCATTAGTTGTCGTTAAAACTTCTTCGGCTATTAATTGTTCTTTTAATGAAGCGATGTTAGTTTTTAAAGTATTAGCTCTTAAAACAACAGGTGCTTGCTCATTTAAGGCAGTCATTTCTTGATCCCATAAATTTCCTAACTCTGCAATACCCATTTCATCTAACCAGTCTGGAATAGATTCACGCATTTTACGATTGTTGCGTACTTCATCCAGTCCACCTCTAATACGTCTAACTGGGGTGTTGTAATACTCATCCCATGCAGGAAGATCGTGTCCTTTTAACACTATCCATACACTGGTAAGTCTCCACAAACTCTCTTGATTAAAGGGCTCACTTACTTTTGCGATCGAGGCAAACAATCTCTTGTACCTAACGATGTCATAAGTCGTCTCTGCTATAAAGCCTCTATCTCTTGAACCCCAACGAGTATCTCTTTTTAGAATTTTCTGAATAGCTTGATCAGCATATTTACCGTCATTAAAAATGGAATGCAAAGCATCTACTGTTGCTTGAACTAAATTATGGTGAAATCTCATTTTGCAAAAGTACGGTTATTCCTCAGTATGTCCTTTGACAGTATATGTTTTTTTAAGTTAATTATCATAATTATTCCGCTTTCGCGAAAGCGGAAATCCATTCCCATCATTTACTTTTTCTAACTTATTTTTAGCGTATGAAGAAATTATTATTTATGGCTGGAATCATATTGATTACAGCTTGCAAAGAGAATTTAAAAAACACTGTAAATGAACAGGTTAAGCTAGGTCATAGAAATGATGTTACCATAGAGATCCATGAAGTGTTGACGGATAGCATAAGTATTAGAGCGCTTGATTATGGCGATAGAAACTACTGGTTTTCTGGTAGTGACGGACAATACGGCAGAATCAATGCAAACACTAACCAAGTAAAAAAGTCTAAAGTTACCTTTGATGAGAATGAAAAATTAGAATATCGATCTATAGCAGTAACTGATCAATATACCTACATATTAAGTGCAGGAAACCCAGCATTGATTTACAAGATAACACATGCAAACGATGAAGTAAAATTAGTTTATAAAGAAGTTGAAGAACGTGTTTTTTATGACAGTATGAAGTTTTGGAATGATCAAGAAGGTATCGCTTTTGGTGATCCAACAGAAGATTGTTTGTCAGTAATTAAGACTTTTGATGGAGGAGATACTTGGGCAAAATGTAAATGCAATTATATGCCAAGATTTATTAAAGGAGAGGCTGCCTTTGCAGCAAGCAATTCTAACATTGCCCTTTATAAAGATAATGTATGGCTGGCTACTGGTGGCGCTGCCGCAAGAATCTTTCACAGTAAAGACCGTGGTTCTAATTGGGAAGAGTATGCTACACCTATTATTGCTGGTGGAGAAATGACCGGTATATATGCGATTGATTTTATAGATGAGAATCGTGGCGTCATGATAGGAGGAGACTGGAATAAAAAAGAAGACAATCTTTATAACAAGGCCATTACATACGATGGTGGTAAAAACTGGAAGTATATGAATTCTGGTAATGGTCCAGGATATTCTAGCGATATCATTTTTGTTCCAGAAACTGATGGTAATGAAATTCTTACAGTTAGTTCTGAAGGTATATGGTGGAGTGGTAATCAAGGAGAATCATGGAAACAACTTTCAAAAGAAGGTTTTTATACAGTGCATATGATCAACTCTAAAGAAGGGTTTTTAGCTGGACGTAATAGAGTAAGTAGTTTCTTGCTTAAGTGATGCTGTTTAAGATATTGGATTAAAATTATCTATAAACGGTAGTAAAATAACTTTTATAGAACTTTGTTTATGAATCACTTATCTTTTAATCGTAAAAATACGCTTTTTGAAGATGATTATATTTTGTCGTATTCGGTAAAACTAGTATGTTTGTAATGGTTTAAGTAAATAAGCAAACTAGTTAATACAAATTTGTTTATTAAAATAAAGCGGTGGAGATCGCTTTGAAAGAGAGAGGAGAGATCCTCTCTTTTTTTTGCAGTAAGATCAACTAAAAGATTTTTTTATTTGATTAAAGTACCAATAATCCATTACTTCTCAATAGTTCCATTTCTTTAGAATACCAAAATGGTTCTATGGAACCAAATCTAGATTCGTAAGCGCTTTTTATTTGAGAGTAAGTAGACAGTTTATTGGTAGGCTGTATTAGTTCCAGCTGATCTATTAACCAGTTTCCTTGATCTTCTGGTAGTTCGATTTTAAAAGAGTTCGTTTTATTATGAAAAACCAAGTCTAAATAGGGTATTTCTATCCCTTTTTTAGTTTTAGTAAAAGAACCTATTAAGGGCAAATTACCTAAATAGATGATCTTTGAATTAGGTTTTATGGGTTTAAATGATTCTTTACCCAAACCATCTTCAATATAAAAAGGTGCGATAGTAGTAGACGGAATCTCAAAATCGAACCATTCTTGCAGTGACATATCAAAACCGATACCGTGCATAAAATTAAATAGCGATTTCTTTAATCCTTCACTAAATACATTGTGATCAATTCCAGTTGCGTCAGTAAACTGAACATCATTATTAGCAAAACTTATTTCTTTTAAATGAGGTACAACGCCATAATCCTTTGTATTCATTCCCACGGGACTGTGGGCTGTGAGTGCAAATTGATGCCAGAAACCACTTTGTATAATACCTAATTCAAACAACTGTCTAGTCATTTCTAGACTATCAATAGTTTCCTGAATTGTTTGTGTAGGATAACCGTACATCAAATAGGAGTGGACCATGATACCAGATTCAGTAAAATTTCTAGTTACCTGTGCCACTTGTTCTACCGTAACACCTTTGTCAATTAATTTCAACAATCGATCTGAAGCTACTTCTAGTCCACCAGAAACAGCTATACAACCAGATGCTTTGAGTAAATGACAAAGGTCTTGCGTAAAGTTTTTCTCAAAACGGATATTGGTCCACCAGGTTACGGTAAGATTTCTCTTTAAAATTTCTAATGCAACTGACCGCATCAATGCCGGTGGCGCAGCTTCATCAACAAAATGAAATCCTCGTTCTCCAGTCTGTTCGATAAGTTGTTGCATTCTGTCTACTAGAACATTTGCCGCTACAGGTTCGTAAAGACTGATATAATCTAAAGAAATATCACAAAAGGTACATTTTCCCCAGTAACAACCATGTGCCATAGTTAGTTTATTCCATCTTCCATCGCTCCACAAACTGTGCATAGGATTTGCCACTTCAATAACTGAAATATATTTATCGAGTAGAAGATCACTATAATCTGGAGTACCTACTTTAAGTTGTTTATAATCTAGTTTTGCTGTATTGTTTTTATAAGTAACGACTTCATTTTCTAATACGTAAGTTCTTTTAAAATCTACTTCTTCAATTGGTTTTGAAGGATCATTTAATACAAAATCTGCTACCAGTTCCAGAGGTAATTCACCATCATCTAGACATATAAAATCAACAAATTCAAAAACTCGTGCATCTTTTAAAGATCGTAGTTCTGTATTAGGAAAGCCGCCACCCATGGCAATTTTAATATTGGGAAAATGTCGTTTTATAAATTGGCACGATCGCAAGCCGCTGTATAAATTACCAGGAAAAGGAACAGACATTACAATCAACTGTGGCTGTGTTTGCTCTAATCGATCCTTAAGAATGGATAAGGTAATTTGATCTATATAAGAAAGTGGTTGTTGTAATCCATTGTAAAGTTGGTCAAAAGAATTAGCGCTCATTCCCAATCGTTCTGCATAGCGACTGAAACCAAAATGATCATCCACACAGTCTACAATAAAATCAGAAAGATCTTCTAGAAATAATGTAGCTAGATGTTTTGCTTTATCCTGTATTCCCATATTTCCAAAAGCCCATTCTAGATCATTTAATTGGTCAAATCTAGATGATTGTGGTAAAAAATTATCGGTACAAATTTGTCTTGCAAAAGTATCGTTATGACCTTGTAGAAAAAGTATGATGTCATCTAAAGGTTTAATATAGTGATCTCTTAATGCATAAATGCGCTGGCTGTTCTCACTTAATATAGAGTTTTGATCCAGCGCATATTCAAAAACAGCGTTCATTCCTTTACTAGAGAACAACTCTAGAATCACCTCGATTCCTAAATCCATTTGATAGGAATCTATTTCTTTTGTATTTAAAAACCCCTTAATATAAGCCGTCGCTGGATACGGTGTATTCAGTTGTGTAAATGGCGGTGTAAAAAGGAAAAGATCTTTTTGCATAAATCAATGTAGAATGCAAATTTAATGTTTGTAAGGTTGTTACTTTATATAATTTTTGAAAAGAAATTGTTGAATATCTCGCTTTCGCGAAAGCCGAACCTTTAACTTGTTTCACTGACCATATCATCATCAGGATATGATGAAAATTAGAAGATTTATTAAGTATAAGTTTCTAATGCTTACCGATCTAATTTTTGTAGAATTTCAACTTTTTTATTTCTTCCAGATGTTCGTAGAAATTAACCCAAATGTATTGGTAATTTATAATAGGGCTAATGGGCACTTATCTATTTTCTTTCCTCATTTTTTTAGGTCCATACCAAAGCCAAAATCCAGTTATTGTAAAGATTAGTAATGCTGTACCCATAATGGTAGTGTAGATCAATTTTAAAATATCACTATCGGTACCAAACAAAATATCCAATATAGATCCGTCGTGAATATTTTCTATAAGGTCTGAATGTCTTTTTGAGATAGCAAGCACTTTACCAGTAGTTCCATCCAGTTGTACTTCCCAATAGTCGTTATCAAAATTAAACTTTGCGACACCTTTTTCAGGTCTTATGTCAATTCTGTTAAGATCAAGTTTGATATTACCATCAATAGACTTTTTTAAGGTATTAAACGCAATGGTTTGCAATGTATCTATTTTCATCCAGTCCTTAAGATCGCTGGAAACTCCTATTTCTGTTTTAGGTAAAATGGTGCCATTGCTATTTTTTTTCCAGCCTAATAATAAACTGGTAATGGAAATAATAAAGAAGAAAATGAATAAAAACGCTCCTGTTTTTCTATGCGCTTTTCTAAATAACCGTAAGAGGTTAGCTTGTTTTTTTCTATTTGTCATTTGCTTAGTTAACGATTAGCAATTATATGTATTACTTATCGTTTGTAAAGATTAAAATTATCTTAGGATCAATCACAAACAGATTATTTAAACTTTACTGAATAAACTGTTAATTATAGCAATCATAGATAATATCAAATTGATTGTAAAATTCTAAAATTGAATAATTCTGGGTTTCTATTAGTCTAACTATATCAATAGGCTCAATTATGTTCAGAGAAAAGTGATAATTAAATTCAACTGGTATTTCATAAGAAAAATAGAGAATCAATGATTTCATAAATCTTATTAAAATTTTATTTTTGTATCAATATACATAAGTCTAAGACTAGCTCAGTTGGATAATAGGTATTTTCTTAAAAGCGTATGAAATCAACGACTTACGAAATGAAAACCTATTGAACCGTTTTCAAGTTATCTCGTACAGCTTGTTCATAAGCACGAGGATTGTTTGCTTTTTTGATCGCTTTAAATGCCTTTTGTGGATTAGGAAAGGTTTGTGACCAATATTCCCAAAAGCCTTGCATTTTCATTTTTATAGGTGTAGGACCTTGAAGAAAAGCATCGTACTCTTTATAAATTCTATCGTGAAATTCTTTAAAAACTTCCCAGCGATTTAATGGGTATTCTTCAGTATCTGCTTTAATCATACTAGGAAGAAAAGGGTCTGCAATAAGGCCGCGACCTATCATCCAATGGTCTATCTTAGGAAAGCGTTCTTGCATTTCTCTAAAATTGGCAACTGTAGTAATATCGCCATTATAGTAAAGTTTATGTTTTGAAGTATCAAGACAGGTTTGAAAAGAATCTAGGTCCACACCACCTTTATACAATTGTTTTCCAATTCTCGCGTGAATAGCAATACTTTTGATAGGATATTTTTCTAGAATAGGAAAAGTTCCTAGTATTTCAGTAGGATCTAGATATCCCATTCTCATCTTCATAGAAACAACCACGTCAGTTTCTTCATGTACACGTTCTAAAATGGCATCTATTTTTGAAGGATCACAAATCAATCCAGATCCCATTCCTTTTTTTGTTACCATGGGATAAGGACAGCCTAGATTCCAATTAAGTTCTTTATAACCTAGCGATTTTATATATTTTACAGCAATTAAAAATTCGTCTGCATCATTTGTCATCACTTGCGGAATCAAATTAGGCACCTGGTTGTTCTCTAATTGTAAATCTCGCTGGTATTTACTACTAATGATCGGTTTGTTATTAAATCTTATGTATGGCGCATAATAGGTGTCAATTCCTCCGAAATATTCATGCACCGCATTGCGGAAACGAAATTCTGTAAAACCTTGTAAAGGAGATGAAAGTAGGGTAAAGGACATAATTTGTATTACAACGCAAAGTTACTCTAACGGTTGTTCAAAATTGTTATTTAGTGAAGTATTGTAATTTTAATAAAATTTGATTCTTTGACTACTTCTGGTTTTCATTTTAGAATATCTATAGATCATGGTGACTGAAGCTACCATATTCAACAGCCAAATAAGTAAACCCACAAAAAGAAGTTGTTGCGCCTCAGAATTGAACTCTATAAAGTCATTAAATTCAGAAACCACTGCAACAAGAAAAAAGATATTGAAAAAGAAAATCAATCCGCCTATTAATAATCCACTTACTTTATTAGCAAAATAGATTTGTAACCCAAGTGCTGCGATGAGCACTATATAAAGTAAACTTATGGAGAATGGCGGTGTGTAACCTGCAGCAAAAACAATGATAATGAAATAATACTCAGGTAATTTAAATAGAATGTTTTTTATCATTGTTGAAGTATTAGACTTTTAAAAATAATAAGAAGTAGTTATTCTTCTTCGTCTAATTTAGGAAGTTCATAAATCAAATCTTGTAGTGCTACTTCTTTTTCTATGATACCAACGGCTATAAATTCTTCAAGAATAGTATCGACCGTACTTTTCCAAAGTTGATCATCGCTAAATTCTGTACGCAATAACCATTGTTGTACATCACCTACCTGAAGGTCATAATGAGAAGCAATGGTACGATCTATACTTGGTATATTTTTAAAATCTGCTGTATATGTATTGATGATGGATAGCATTCTTGCAAGTGCTTCTTCTTTTTCTCTGATACAGTTTTCTGTGGCCGCAATTACAAAACTAGGCCATGGTGTGGCAATTGTTTCTAAACGCTTAAAAATACCTTGATCTACGATGGGTTGTGTCATGTATCGTTCCCATAGAAATAACTGCGCTTTGTTAGAGCTTAAAGCTTCTATCGCACCGTCTAGAGTATTGATCAACTCAAATTGTATATCATCTGTGTCCCATCCATGCCTTTTGGCTAGTAAATAACTCATAAGATGAGAGCCACTTCCGTAGCGACTTATAGCTATTTTAGCGTCCTGCAGTTGCTGTGTGCGATCTGCTTCAATTTTTCCTGGAGCATGAACGCCCCAAAGTAAGGGAGAAGATACATAAACTTGCAGTATGCGTGATGGATTTCCGGCGATGATATCCTTAACTATACCGTCGGTAAGTATACAGGCAACGTCCAGTTTTTCTTCACGTAGCAACCTGCTCATCTGTCCAGTTCCTTCTGGCACATCTTCCCATTGTAAGTCTATTCCCGCTTTCGCGAAAGCGTCGTCCTCAATTGCTAAATGCCAAGGCAAATTGAAATGTTCTGGAACACCTCCTATTTTTATGGTTATATTTTTATCCATCGTAACAAAGATAACACACAAGGCTTATTTATGCTTTTGTAATTTCAACTTCATTCGTTTTGTTAGTATTTTTATTTTTAAATTATTATTTGAACATAATCATTGTTGTATTTAAAAATATTTTTCAGATTTTATTTAATTAATTATAGTCAAATGATCAACTAATTTTTGCTGGTATGAAGAAATTAGCTATTTTCAATTTTTAAAGGTATTTATTATGAAAAAAGTAATGTTCTTATTATTGATCAGCTTATTGGCACTTTCATGCACTGAAGACGATAATGAGATAGTAGGAGAGATCAATGTCGATCTAGAGGTAGATGAAGTGTTTGAAATTCTATTAAGTCTAGATATTGACAATGAAACACATCGTATTATAAGTCAGGCAGATATTTTTGAAGTAAGTGAAATTACTGCAAGAATAAATAATCAAGGAAACGAGCTTAATTTTTTCACCTTCCAACCAGAGGCATCTTATACAGGTGCTCAAACTGTTATTATTAAAACAGAAAAAAGTGGAGGCTCTAGTACGATTAGTTATAATTTTACAATCGATTGATTGCTAGATAAAATATAGACTTTATATTTTTTACAAATGGAAGCCAACAAGTTACATCTTTAAATACCTTATGTAACCATTTAAACAGAAGTATTTTTAAGATATATTAGTTAAATTTCAAATAGATTTCATCTGTTTTTTGCTGTCAGATAATTATAAATTTCTTTTTGTGACCTTATAGATACCTCGTTCTTAAAACGTTTCACCATTGGATTATTTTCTTCTGGTGTATGTCTTCTAGCTTTTACATTATCCTTCAATTGAATATTTAATATCGTGTCTAATTCTTCAAAAATATCTGGATCATAAATAGGAGTAAGCACTTCAATCCTACGATCTAGATTGCGACTCATCCAGTCTGCACTTCCTGTAAACATTATAGGATCACCGTCATTATTAAATTTATAAATACGACCATGCTCAAGGAAACGATCTACTATAGAGGTCATTTCTATATTTTCGCTAATTCCTTTTAATTGCGGTATTAAACATGAGAAACCTCTAACAATCATCCTGATTTTAACGCCTGCCTGACTTGCCTGATATAACAATTTAATGATTCCCGAATCTTCCAGCTGATTCATTTTTGCTGTGATGCTACTTTCTTTACCACTTTTTGCAAGGTTTATCTCTTTTCTAATCAGATTTTCTATAGTGCTTCTAGTGGTAAATGGACTTATCAAAAGATGACTAGCACGAGGAATGATTAATTCTCCTTGTAATACTTTAAAGGTGCGTAAAAGGTCTTTTGTTATTTTTTTATGTGCTGTAAAAAGTCCATGATCGCAATAGATCTTTGATGTTTTGGCATTAAAATTACCGGTCCCAATGTACGCATATCTTCTTTTCTTTCCTTTTTCTCTGCGTATAATTAATAAGACTTTACTGTGTACTTTGATCCTAGGATAGCTGTAAATGACTCTTGCTCCATGTTTTTCAAAAATACGTCCCCATTTGATGTTGTTTTCTTCATCAAACCTAGCTTTTGCCTCTACAAAAACAGTAACTTTCTTACCATTTTTAAGAGCTGTCAACAATGCATCTGTCAGTGCAGATTCTTCAGCGACACGATATAAAGAGATTTTAATTTCTTCTACTAATTCATCTTGAGAAGCTTGATCAATAAAATTTTGCACATAATCAAATGACATGAACGGAAAATGTACTAGTTGATCTTTTATAGCAATCAATTCAAAATAAGAGGAAGTTTCTTCTAACTTTTTATGTTTGATTGGTTGTAAAGTATCAGCGTGCAAACGACTATTATTTGTAATATCGGGAAACCCAAAGAAGTCATCAAAATTATGGTATGTCCCACCAGCAACCATATCGATTTTTCCCAGCCCAAGGCTTTTTCTTAAATTCTTTCTAACTTCTTTGGGCATTTTTTTGTCATATAGAAGTCTAGTGATCTGACCAGCATCACGCTGTGAGAGGGATTCATAAATTAAATCTGCTAGGGTTCCGTCTATTTCCTGGTCTAAATATAATTCTGCATCTCTAGACAATTTTATGGCGTATGAATCCTTTACTTTCTTATTAGGAAATAATTCAGCTAGATTTAATTTAACTAGATCATCTACAAAAGCAATATAAAATGTGTCTTGATCTTTTTTAAGTTCTATGAATCTATCGTGACGATCAGATGGAATGTTAACTATACCATACTGTTTCTCGTCTTCAAACGTCACTAAATAGTACAAATGTTGATTTTCTAAAAAGATTTCACTCGATTTAGATGCTTGCACAATATTTACTTTAATAAATTCTTTTAAATTCTTTTGATAATATTCTTGCGCTGCATTTCTAAAACAATCGCGTATGCACTGGTCATTTAAGAGTTCAATATTATTTTTCTTAAGCTCTGGAATAATTTGATCAAAGAAAATATCTCCTAATTCCTCCTGTTGTGAAGATACTTTTATGAGTAGTTGTTTCACAAATTTAGAAGGCTTTAAAGCAAGCTTCTTTCTTATAGACTTATCAACTCTTTTAAGTTGTCTTAATTGAGAAACGCGCACTCTAAAATATTCATCTAGATTAGAAGAAAATATAGCAATAAACTTTAGTCTTTCAAATAACGGATTGCTTTTATCTGCTGCCTCTTGTAGCACGCGATCATTAAAACTTAACCAGTTAATATCTCTATGTTGAAAGGGATAATCCTCTTGCTTTTCCATGCATTGAAATTAAGAATTATTAAAACTTTGTCTAGGTAAAATGACGTTAAATAATAATAACTTCTACAATTTATGCAACAATACAATCTAGAGTGAATAGAATTAATTTGTCAACTAGTTCGTTAGGCTGTGAAGAAAACTCGCCAGTAGCTCTATTTGCTAATATAGCATTTAATGAAACGGCTCTATGTCCTAATAAAGAGGACATGGCATATATACCGGCAGTTTCCATTTCTAGATTGGTAATTTTAATATCTTCAAATGTAAAATCAGCTATTTGTTCATTTAGATTTTTCTCTGCTGGTTCTAGTCTTATTTTACGACTTTGCGGTCCATAGAATCCTACGTTGGTGATGGTATTCCCATTTTGCATTTCTACTGTTTGGAATTTTTTGGCAAGCTGTTTATCACAAGAGACTACGTAAGGAGCAGAATGTAAGTTGGATCTTGAAATTTGTTGAGATACCGCTTTCGCGAAAGCGAGATCACCACCATCGTTATCATACCAATGCATCAAACTATCAAACCCAATCCCACGTTGCGACAGTAAAAAGCTATCAATAGGAATGTCGCTTTGTACCGCACCACTAGTTCCTATACGAATGATGTCAAGCGATTTAAGTTCATTTTTTACTTCTCTCGTTTGAAAATTTACATTAACAAGAGCATCTAATTCGTTAAAAACGATATCTATATTATCTGTACCTATACCAGTTGATATCACGCTGATGCGTCTGTTTTTATAAACACCTGTATGCGTATGAAACTCTCGTTTTCCTACTTTAACCTCTATAACGTCAAAGTATTTAGAAACCTCACTAACACGTTCAGGATCTCCTACAGTAATTACAGTATCTGCTAACTGATGTGGTTTTAAATTAAGATGGTAAATACTACCGTCTGGATTGATAATCAATTCTGAATTTGCTATGGGCATATTAAATGTCTGTTTTTGCGATAAGTGAAATCTCTACATTTACATACTTAGGTAGATTTGCAACTTCTACTGTTTCTCTTGCAGGTGCAGTAGCCTCGTTAAAATAACTGCCATAAACTTCATTTACAGTAGCAAAATTATTCATGTCACTTAAAAAAATACTTGTTTTAAGAACATGTTCAAAAGTCATATCTACTTGATCTAATAGACTTTTCAAATGTTTCATTACTAAATGGGTCTCTTCTTTAAGATCATCTATTTTCAATTCTTCAGATGCTGGATCGATAGCGATCTGACCGCTAGTGTATAGTGTCGCTTCATATGCGTTCTTATAAAAAACGGCCTGATTGTAAGGTCCAATAGGTTTTGGAGCGAGATCTGTGTAAATTATTGTTTTCATAGGACTAATTTAATATAGGGGAAAAGGAAATTATGGCTAGCTAAGATAATTTTAAGATATCAAAAAATAAAGCACGTTGTTTTCAAAACAACGTGCTTTATGAATTTTAAAAAAGCTTTATTTATTTAGTAATGGTCATTTCAAATACTAGATCTGTATTAGGAGGAATGACGCCACCAGCGCCACGTTCACCATATGCAAGATCAGATGGTATAAAAGCAACGATTTCATCACCGTATTCCATGCTTAACATTGCGTCTTTGAAACCTTGTACCATTCCTACTGATGGGCTGTATTGAACAGGCATAGGGGCATAGGCGTTCATTTGTTCTTTTCTAGGATTTACAGCATCAAATTTTTGAGCAATTTCTAACATAGAAGAATCGAACAATGTTCCATCAGTAAAGAATCCACTATAATCCATAGTCACTGAAGTACCTTCTGCAGGCTTTCCTTCTGTACCTTTTTTCTTTACATATACCATCACATCACTATTAGGTAACTTAGTAGCTTTTTCTTTAAGTAATGCAAGTTCTGCTGCTTTTGCAGCTCTTTCAGCTGGTGCAGCTGCTGTTCTTTCTGCAGCAATTCTTGCTTCTTCTTCCTTTTTTTGTTTTGCAGCTTCCTGAGCTTCTTCAAACGTTTTTACAGCATTCCATTTTTTAGCCGCTTTTCCTTTACGAATAATGGACACCTTTTGCATGATCATAGAATCTACTGGGCGCTCTCCATTTACTTTTGTTAGTGCAATAGAATCAACAACTTCTAATCCTTTTACAACTTTTCCAAATACGTTATAACGCATATCTAATCCAGGATTTTCTTTATGCATGATAAAAAACTGTGTACCGTTTGTGTTAGGACCAGCATTTGCCATTGAAAGAATTCCTTTTTCATCATGTTTTAAGGAATCACTTACTTCTTGATCAAATGTGTAGCCTATATTACCACCACCTGTTCCAGTAATATCACCACCTTGAATCATAAAGTCTTTGATAACTCTATGAAAAATCAATCCATCATAAAATGGTTTTCCTTTTAAAGAATCATTTACAAGAGGATGCTTACCTTCTGCTAATGCAACAAAATTTGCACTAGATACAGGTGCATCTTCATAATATAATTCGGCAAACATGGTTCCTTTGTTTGTCTGTATTTCTGCATAAATACCATCCTCAACATCTGGATATTTCTCTTCACAAGATGATGTTATAAATACTAAGGCTAGTATTGCTAAAAGTCCATGGATTTTTTTCATTTTCATTTTTTTATTTTTCGTTACTTTTTTATTTCAGAATATGCTTTCGCCAAAGCGAAATTATAATAAAAAGCTAGATATTTCACTCACTTTTATTCTTCTATGTTAATACCTATTAATTTTATATTACTTTTAAACGGAACATTTGCCCCTATACGATTATTATCACCATAGTAACCATAAGCTGCGTAAGATGGAAAATATACAGTCATTTCCTCGTTAGCCTTCATTAATTTTAAAGCTTCTCTCATTCCTCTGAAAATGCCGTACTCTTGTTCTAGGCTTTTAGTTATAGGTGAAAGGTCTTCTTTTTTATAAATGGTGTCTCCATTTAGAGCAACGGCATCATATTCAAAAGTAACACGATCACCGAACCGTGGTTGTAAGCCTACTGTAGAATCTTTCTTTGTAAATGAATAGTAAAAACCGTTTGCACTGCGTTCAAATTTTTGATCTAGACCTGCAATTATTTTTTCTATAGAAGCTTCCTCTGCAGCATATCGTTTTTTATTGTTTTCGATAGATTGTTGTATGGTAGAACTTGTGGTATTTGTTATGGGTTTTCTAGGCTCTACTTTATTACTACAACTATAAAGTGAAACACTTAGTACACCAGCAAAAACGCTCTTAAATAACAACTTCATGCAGCTCTTTTTCATACGTAGGCAAGATACTAATTAATTTTTGTACTGTTTGTTCCATTGATAAGTCTGATTTTCCTCCAGCAGCGTTTTTATGGCCACCACCTTCCCAATGTTCTCGAGCCAATTGATTTACATCAAAATCTGCTTTTGATCTTAAAGAGGTTTTGATAATACTTTCACTAGCTTTTTCTATAAATATTTGTGCAAAAACGATACCATCTAGACTTAATGCATAATTGACAAAACCTTCTGTATCACCTTTTTTAAAATTATTATCGTCTAGTTCTTTTTGTGTAAGTGTAATATAAGCTGTGCGGTATTGTTCTAAAATCGTCATGTTGTTTAAGGCAACACCTAAAAGCTTCATTCTAGAAGGAGTATTTACATCATATATCTTACGATTTATATTTTCGGCATTAGCGCCTTTATCTACTAGATTTGCGGCCACTCGCAATGTCGTAGAAGTGGTAGAACGATATTTAAAACTTCCTGTATCCGTAAGAATTCCTGTATACATAGCAGTCGCCATTGCAGGTGTTATTTTATCTGTGTCACCCATCATTTCTAAAAAATGATAAATCATCTCGCAAGTAGAACTCATAGCGGTATCACTATACATATACGTAGCAAAATCATCTGGTTGCTGGTGATGATCAATCATCACGTAAGTAGGCGTCACTTTATTTAATATCAACTCCATGTTTCCTGCTCGATGAAAAGCGTTATGATCTAGGTTGAATATAAAATCTGCTTGATTGATGATTTCGTTAGCTTTTTCTTCCTGATTCTCATAATTTAAAAACAACTCACTGTAATCCATCCATTTTAAAAAGGATGGAAAGTCATTAGGACTGATCATGGTAACTTGATGACCTAACTGAATTAAATAGCCATATAGCGCAGTAACAGAACCGACTGCATCGCCATCAGGATTTTTATGAGGTACAATTACAATATTTTTAACGGTAGAAAGCTCTTGTTTTAAGCTTTGTATTTGATCTTTATTCATAGGATAGCAAAAATAGCTATTTAGCTGTAAGTTATCAGTCTCAAGTGAACAGACTTTTCTTATTTGAAATACTTTAACTATCGCTTAATGATTTAGGTAAACATGATAGATTAGAGTCTTTGAGCGTTATTTTGCATTGTTCTTCAAGCTTTTTATGAAATAGACTATTAGATTCACCTACTTATTTTTCCAGAAAGATTTACATTTTATAAAAACAATAAATTAGCTGAAAGTAAACTAACTAAAAACATTACTTTTGCAGCGCATTTTAAAAAATATGAAAATGGCAACTAATAGAACATTTACAATGATTAAGCCTGATGGCGTTGAAGACGGTCACACAGGTGCTATACTTGATAAGATTACAGCAAGCGGTTTTAGAATCGTAGCTCTTAAAAAAACTCAAATGACTGTTGCAGATGCACAGGAATTTTATGCGGTACACAGTGAGCGTCCATTTTATGGTGAATTAGTAGAATTTATGACTCGTGGTCCTATCGTTGCTGCAGTTCTTGAAAAAGAAAATGCTGTTGCAGATTTTCGTACTTTAATAGGTGCTACTAACCCTGCAGATGCTGCAGAAGGAACTATCCGTAAAATGTTTGCAAAGAGCATGGGAGAAAACGCTGTTCACGGTAGTGATAGTGATGAGAATGCTGCTATAGAAAGTGCATTCCATTTCTCAGGTCGTGAGATGTTTTAAGGAACGCCTTTACTATATTAAAAAAAATCCACTTCAATTGAAGTGGATTTTTTTGTTTGAATTACTTTGTGTAATCCGCTTTCGCGAAAACGAAATATCATTAAAACCTTTTCAAAAACTCATACACCTTAGGAAGAGGTAACCCCATCACATTATAATAGCAACCTTCTAATCTTGTAACTGCTGCATAACCTAACCAATCTTGAATGCCATAGGCTCCAGCTTTATCAAAAGGCTTATAATTGTTAACATAGTAATCAATTTCTTCATTTGTAAGAGAAGCAAAATGAACTTTAGTACAATCGTTAATGATTTGCTGTTTATTAAAAGTTGAAAAGCACACTGAAGTATACACTTCGTGAGTAGAACCGCTCATAGAAGCGATCATTTCTTTAGCATGCTGTGCATTTTTAGGCTTTTCTAACGGAGCATCTTCAAACCAAACGATGGTGTCACTAGTGATTAAAAG
This sequence comes from Nonlabens sp., assembly GCF_965657255.1. NCBI lineage: Bacteria > Pseudomonadati > Bacteroidota > Flavobacteriia > Flavobacteriales > Flavobacteriaceae > Nonlabens > Nonlabens sp. Next base: position 173,552 of record NZ_CBFHNM010000004.1, on the reverse strand, counting down.
TTGATTTTCCTTTAAGTCATCTTCAAAGACACTTGCTTTGAGTTTAGAAAGGTAATCTGTTATCTCATGTCCTTTTAAATCTTTATTATAAATTTCATTTACAGGTCTGGTCTCTATAGTAAAATCTAGATCCAGTCCTTTTAAAAGTTCTTGTCTTCTAGGTGATTGTGAGGCAAGAATAATTTGAGTATTCTTAAATTTTGCGCTAAGCATAAGTGTTAATTAAAGTAATAATTGATCCTAAAAATCCCAATAGAAAGTATTCCTAACAATAGAACTACCTTTAAGATAGTAGAAAGTAAGTGAAATTCTTTTGAAGTTTGTGCGGTCCACAATTTGATCATCACAAACATTAAAGGTCCCATGATAAGGAATATAAAATAGTAAGTTGCTAGGTCATTTACATATATGTATTCATAAACGTACCAACCTATAAGAATTACTATACCTAGAATGCAAACAGCAATTATTTTTGCAGCTCTCGTTCTTCCTAATACGATAGCTAATGTGTTTCTACCACCTATTTTGTCGCCATTTACATCTTCACAATCTTTTACCCATTCTCTAATTAGATTAATTAAAAATGCCATAAGAGCAAATTCTAACAATCGTTCCATAAGAAACCTATAAGTAGTTTGTGTTTCTGGTGTTATAGATGGGAATAATTCAAAAACACCAGTAATTAAAATCACTAAGGCAACTAAAATAGAGATGACCACATTACCTACTAACAGCATGGCTTTCAGTGAACTTGCATATAAATATAATAGAAACGCTACAACAATAAATACACTAGAAAAAATAGGTCGGTCAATACTATTAGATAATATAAAACCGCAACCTACAGCAAGAATGGTAAGTACAAAATACAGGTTATAGGCGTTCTTTTCTGATATGCTTTTAGACACTAATAATTTTTCTGGTTTATTGACTTTATCAATCTCTACGTCAAAAATATCATTGATTACATTACCACTTGCAGTTAGTAATGCAGTGGCAACAATTAATAGTACTAACTGCCATAGGTTAAGTGAGGGAACAACATTAGATGGGATTAACAGCCCATAAATTATAACTAGCTGGGTAAGAACAGTCATTAGAACATTGGGCCAGCGTATGATTTTAAAGAAAACAGTCATTTCTATAGGAACAAAAATTAACAAGCTAAGATTATAAAACTAAATGATTTTGCCACGCTATGTTATAACGATGTCCGAATGTTTGTTGGTAAATTCTATTTTAAGTTCAAAACCCATGTTGAATTCAGTTTCAAAATCAATTAGATTTCGCATTTTTTCCATCTAGAACATTCCATTTACCATGAACTTTCATTACTTGTTCAATTATGTCACGTACACATCCATCACCACCATTTTTATGAGAAATATACTGGCTCACAGCTTTAACTTCTGGAATAGCATCTTGAGGACAGCAGGCTACACTGGCAAATTCTAAGGCAGGAACATCAGGCATATCATCGCCCATGTATACAATGTTTTCTGGTTTTAAATTATGTTTTGCAACGTACTCATGCATTTGGATCATTTTATCACTCGCATTTAAAAATACATCTTCAATGCCTAATCCTACCAGTCTGGTTTTAACGCCTTCATTAGTTCCACCAGTGATAATGCACACATTATAACCATTATTCAAAGCAGTTTTCATGGCATAACCATCTTTTGCATTCATGGTACGTAGCAACTCACCACTTTCTGAAATGAGTAATCTACCGTCTGTAAGTACTCCATCCACATCTAGGATAAAGGTAGTAATGTCGTGAAGTAATTCTTTATAGCTTTTTGCCATGGGTTTTTTGTATGGATTTTGTTATAGATCGGTACATTTCCTGATCTTCCTTATGTAGCATCTTGAGATGCTTATCTATTGTTTTTCTGTCGTTTCTAACGGCAGGACCTGTCTGTGCATTTTCTGGCGTGATATCAAGTGCTTTTTCTAATGTTTCTTGCATTAACGCATCTAGTAAACTCCTATCCATAGAGGCATCTTCCATAATTTTTCCTGCTTTGAAATAACAGTGATTGACAAAATTATTCATATAAACAGCTGCCAGATGAAGTCTTTTGCGTTGTTGAGAATTGATTTGTTCTCGCTTTCGCGAAAGCGTAACAGCCACATTCTCTAAAACCTTATTAACAAACATATCGCTAGATTCTAGACATATAGTAATATCACTCCAATTAGGTATGCGAGATATGCTAAAACTTTGTGGTAAATAGAAAACGCCGTATTTTTTATGCATGCTTAAGGTTTGCATACCTACACTGCCGCTGGTATGCGCAATGATAGCTTCTTGACCAACTAGTTCTTGAGCAACGGATAGAACCGCATCGTCTGGAACTGCTAATAAAATTAGGTCTGCGTTAGGTAAATTGTTTAGATTTTGTGCTAAGGTAGCATTAATATTTGGTAGTTTTTTTTGCGCTCTATTATAATAGGCAACGAGCTTTAAACTGGAAGTGGGACCTACTTTTTCAAAAGCTTTACAAAGATGCATTCCTACATTACCAGTTCCTATTACAATTATCTTAATCATGGTGTAAAAATACACACTTCAAACCGACCCACAATACATGGTGATATGGCTTTTGTAAAGTATCTTTGCAGCCAGTAAAAAAGTCCTATGAAAGACAGATTAATTGCTTTGCTTTTCGGTACACGTACAATGACAGTTTTATTACTTGCGTTTGCTGCAAGTATGGCTGCTGGAACCTTTATTGAGAACTCCTATGATACTCCTACTTCAAAACTTTGGGTGTATAACGAGTGGTGGTTTTCTTTAATAATGTTGTGGCTTATGCTCAACTTTATATTCAATATAAAAAGGTATCAACTGTTACAATGGAAAAAATGGGCGACACTTACTTTACACCTTTCATGGGTTCTTATTATTATAGGTGCTGGAATCACACGTTACGTTTCTTTTGAAGGAATGATGTTGATCCGTGAGGGACAAACTTCCAATTCATTTTTTAGTGATGAGACCTATTTTAGTGCCATTATACAAGGTGAAGATGCAAACGGCAATCCTATGCAGCGATCTGTAAAAGAACAATTACTTGTTTCTCAATATGATTACAACACCTCACGTAGTTTTGATTTTTATGATAAAAAAATAACAGTAACTATAGATAGTCTCATATTTGATGCAGTAGAAGGATTAAAACCTGGCGACGAAAACAGTGATCGTTACTTAAAAATTGTAGAAGCAGGTGAAGGAACACGACATGATCATTTAATTAAAGATGGTGAAGAGGCTAGTATCCACAATGTACTTTTTGGTGTTAATATCGATCCTGAGGAAGCAGCCAAAAAAGGTCTAATTAATATTACAGAAAACTGGAACGGCTATACCATTCAAACTCCTTATGAAGGAGAATTCTTAAGAATGGCAGACCAGTTGAAAGGTGGTGTGATTAAAGATTCTATTCAACCATTACAATTACGTTCTTTATATACCATGGCAGGATTACAATTTGTGATTCCAGATCCGGTTACTCAAGGAGAAGTTGGTATCATCAAAAGTCCTGAACCTACAAAAGCACAAGCTCATGGTATTCTGGCTACAGTAACTAGTGGAAGTGAATCAAAAAAAATCGAATTGTTAGGTGGTAAAGGAATTATTTCTGATTATCAAGATATAGAGATCGATGGTTTGAAGTTTTATATTAAATACGGTTCTATTGAAAGAAAATTACCTTTTGGAATAAAATTGAATGATTTTATTGCAAAAAAGCAACCTGGTACCGAGAAGTCCTATTCTGCTTTTGAAAGTAAAGTGACCGTAATAGATAGCGCAGGAAGAACACCAGCACACATTTATATGAACAATGTACTCGATAAAGAAGGTTATCGTTTTTTTCAAGCTGGTTTTGATCCTGATGAATTAGGAACACATCTTTCTGTAAACCATGATTTTTGGGGTAAAACGGTTACTTATATAGGATATTTTTTATTATACATAGGTTTGATGGCACTGATTTTTGATCCTAATACACGTTTTGGCGAATTAAGAAGATTGATAGAAAGAGTGAAAAAACGTAAAGCAAAGCATCTTGCTATGATTGCTGTGTTATTTATGGCAAGTTTTGCAGGAGCACAAACTACACAAGAGGACCACACAGGACATAACCATGCCCCAGGTGAACATTCAACAGCCATCGAGAGTAGAGATGCAGAAAGTACTAATCGTGATGCAAGTGTGGTAGACACATCTGTTACTGGAGAAGATATAGCTGCACCGGTCGTGATGGCACCTATTCCAGTTAAATTAGCAGATAGTATTATCGTGGCAAATATGATACCACTGCCGCAAGCAGAGCGCTTTGGTAGAGTAGTGGTTCAAGATGAAGGCCGTATGAAGCCTATTTCAACACTTGCCAGTGAAGTCTTGCGTAGAATCTCTGAACGTGATTATTATGAAGCCAAAGTAGGCGATAGTATTGTTAGGTTAACGCCAGAGCAAACGATGCTAAGTATGATTCAATTTAGAGATCTTTGGTTTGATGTACCTCTTATAAAATTGAATTATAAAAATGATTCACTTAAAACTATTTTAGGAGTAGATAAGAGTACATCTTATGCTCGTGGAATGGATTTTATAAGAAGAAAAGACAGCACTTTAGGAAGCTATAAATTAAGCCCTTATCTAGATGAAGCAAATGCTGCTGACGTTAAAACTAGTATTCATAACGGTTTTATTGATATTAATTACAGTGTTGGTATTCTAGATCAAGTTCTTTCTGGAACCATATTTAAGATTTTTCCTAGACAAGGTGCAGAGAATAATAAATGGTACGCATCTGCAGATCTGGAAGAAGCAGGTTTTACCGAAGAAAGGGATATCAATTTTGTTAGAGACTTTTTTCCTGCCTATACTTCATTATTAAGATCCGGAAAGCAAAGTGGTAATTATTTAAATGCAAATGCAGCCTTAAATAGTCTTTTTGAATTCCAACGCTATCACGGTGCAGAAATCATCCCTAGCGAGGATAGGATCGATGCAGAAATATTTTATAATAAATACGACATTTTCAAAAATCTCTACAAATGGTATGCATGGTTCGGTATCATAATGTTGACACTTCTCATAGTAGAGATCATAAGACCCATGAAGCAGATACGATGGACCATAAAATTCCATTTTACAATTATAGGAATTTTGTTTTTAGTTCACACAGCTGCATTAATCATTAGGTGGTATTTAAGTGGTCATGCACCATGGTCAGATGCTTATGAATCCTTAATCTACGTTGCATGGGCGACGATGGCTTTTGGTTTAATGTTCGGTAGAAAGAGTGATATGACTGTTGCTAGTACCGCTTTTGTAGTTGCTATTATTTTATGGGTGGCACAATTGAACTGGCTGGATCCAGCGATAGGAAACTTACAGCCAGTATTAGATTCCTACTGGTTAATGATTCACGTTTCTATTATTGTAGGTAGTTATGGACCATTTGCACTAGGGATGATTCTAGGCTTAGTAACCATGATTCTAATGATTTTCTCAACTAAGAAAAATAAGAAAATCATGGATTTAAACATTAAGGAGCTCACTTACATTAATGAAGTAGCACTTACAGTAGGTTTAATCATGTTAACTATAGGAAACTTTTTAGGTGGTATGTGGGCAAATGAATCTTGGGGTCGTTACTGGGGTTGGGATCCCAAAGAAACTTGGGCATTGATAACTATATTTATTTATGCTTTTGTTTTACACCTAAGATTAGTGCCAGGATTAAAAGGAAGATGGACGTTTAACTTATGGTCTGTACTTGCATTTGCGAGTGTATTAATGACTTATTTTGGTGTGAATTTCTACTTATCTGGTTTACATAGTTATGCAAGTGGTGATCAAATTATCTCTTATCAATTTGCAGGAATCAGCCTGGCTGTAATACTTGTAATTGCAGTTGCTGCTAGATATAAAGAATTTAAAATACATAGAAGAAGGAAGGAAAATTAGAAATGATATTCCTGTTCTACCAATAAAAAAACCGATATGTTTTTCACATATCGGTTTTTTTATTCATTTGTTTGTCCCGTCCTAAAATAGCGATACACTAAAATCTTAGTGTTATAGAAACACCATTAAATAGAGGCTATGTAAAATGAACCCAAAAAGACCACTCGCTTTCTTTTAAGGTTACAGTTAGTTTTTAAATTGATTTCTAAAAGCTTCTTTCTCCCGTTGTGTTTTACGTTGTATTTGAAATCCTTTAAGGAACTTACGCAGGTATTGATCGTTGAGGTATTTGAACTTGGGATGTGTTCTTTTTCTAAAAAAGGCACTTAATTCTGTTTCACTGATCTCTACACCAGCTTTTTTCCAGATGTAAATTAATTCATCAGATGTAAAATTGAAAGCGATTTTAAGTTTGCGCAATACAATTACGTTATCCAGTTCTGTTTCTGCAACAGGTGTTTTACCATCTTTTTTACCGCGATAATTGACAATAAGGCCGTTTAAAAAAGTGGCTAGATTTTCATCGATTACTACATCAAAATCTTCATCCTCTTCTTTTTTGAGCCAGTTGCTTATTTCTGCTCTAGAAACTGGTTCACCACCTTTTGCATACATATCCATCATGGAGTCATCGCTTAGGTTAAGAGTAAATCGCAGTCTACGTAGTATATCGTTATTATCCATGAGTTTGATTATAGTCTATTTCAAAAATACAAAGGTACGATTCTGATTGTTTTTAAGATAATTGCATTTCGGTAAGTTACGCTTTCGCGAAAGCGAGAAAAGTCAACATATACTCATCCACAGTATATAAAACTAGTACCTTCAGAAAGCTGTTAGTTACACCTACAATTTAATTCCAAACCGAGCTAGCATCTTCTTTTCAAACTCCCAAAAGAATTCATGCTGACCAAAAATCCATCCCATACAAACTAGTACAATTTGATAAATAGGGAAAATGATAAGGATTCTTAACGGCCAGAAAATCCACGCAGATGTAGATTCTTGATTCAAACCTATCCAATCTAAAAGTGGACCTGATAATCTAGCAGATAAAGATCCGGTAATAGCAAAAACTATAAAAATGGCTATTAATTCCCATCTATAGGTCACTTGCCATCGTGTTCGTAATTTTTTAAATAGCCATATGGATATTTTGTAGAAAATAAAGGCAAGAACAAGAGTAACGATACCGGTAAAAAGGTATTCGTACATAATATCTTCAAATTTACTTGGTAAGACGCGTATGGCAATAAAAAAGCCACTTGCAAGAAGTCCTATGATTCCTAAAAAAATATAAATAAGCTGCCAGTTTTGGGTAATCTCCCAATTCTTCTTTAATTTTTGCATGCTGCAAAAATAAGTTACCTTAACTTCTGATTATAGGTTTTTTCAAAGAAAAGAAAATAGTTGTATAGCATAAAATTTACTTCATATCCATAATCGATGTTACGATCATAATCGATGCGCATTGGATACAAGAAAGCACCATACCTAATAGGATTTTGAACTCTCAAATTATATTCGGTGACTTTAAAATTATTACTGATTTCCATAGTAGATTGTGAATAAAATCCTCTGGCAGGTTGTGTGGCTAGCCATGCGTTAAAACCTGGTTCAAAAATAATTATTTCATACTCTAGGCTATCGTTTGCAATGCGTATGGTATCATTTTTAATTTGAGATGTTTCTTTTTTATTTACTTTATCTGTGTTGACCGTGCTGCATCCTACAATAGCTGCTATTATAAAAATACTGTATAATAAATTTTTCATAGGATAAAAGTAAAATTAAGATCAAGGTTGTAAAACTTATAATGAGTAAAGGACCTTGATCAATGAGTGAAACCTTAGTATATAAAAAAAGCGATCACTATGTAGGTGATCGCTTGAAATATAATAATTAAAATCTTACTTACCGAAAAGTCCTCCTAGCATACCACCTAGACCACTTTTTTTCTTATCGCCGCCTAGTACCATTCCTGCGACGTTATCAATGATACTACCATCACCATCTGCATCAAGAATTTGCTCGATAAAAGATTGGTCGTGTGTGCCTGATTGACCTAAAACAGAACCTAAAAGATCACCGATTCCATTACTTTCGGTGGCTGTTGCTTGTTTTTGTTTTACTCCTAAAACATGTCCTAAAATTCCAGCGCCATCTTGCTTTAATTGTTCTGCACTTCCTGCGCCATCGCCAAAAATACCACACAGGTTATCCATAACGTCACCACCAGAATAACGTGGATCATTTAAAGCTTTATTTAAAGATTGTGCACCTTCAGGAGTCGTTGCATTACGTTGCATAGCGCCCAAAATAACTGGCATCTTTGTGAAAGTACGTTTGTAGTTTTATCAGAAGATTGTACTGATTTTTTGGAAACACCTTTGATCAAGGTTTGTCCCATTTCAGATTGTAGTAAGGCTAGTATGGAAGCCATTCTGTTATTTCAATGAAGGTTCCATCTGCATTTTTTATGATTCTAAAGCAAAAAGGAAAGTTTTTTGTTCTGCTTTCGCGAAAGCGCAATTATTATCGAACATCAACCATTTTATGATCCAGATAAATTTGATGAACTCTTTCAGCCATTTTAGGATTTCTTAAAACAGCTCTCTCAAAATCGTTCATGGACATAGTCATTTTCTTACGCTCTTGAGGTTCTAAGTTGTTGAAGAAATATACTATTTCAGTGCGATTACCTTTTTTATCCTTAGCATAAAGCGCTTTTGTCATAATAAATAGGGTAGAACCACCTTTAGATCCAAGGTGTTCATAGAATTCTTTCACAGAATTGTATTTCATACTAGTCTCGATAATGTCATCAAGAACTTCTTGAGTTTTCTTACTGAAATAAGTCTTTGAATTAAGTTTTTGCATTAAGGCGTAATAATCATTTGCACTAGCAGCAGGCAATCTATCCGACCATACACGTTGGATATTTTCATTTAAATCAAGTGTTTGCTTTCTGAATTCTGGATTTTGTTTCATCTTTTCATGAATATCTAAAGTATACTGAATGTACTGCTCCTGACTCAAATCATTTAGTTTAGTAATCAAATCTTCATTTGATGTGTTTTTCAAAAAGGTATTACTTATAAATAAAGCAGAAACTATAGGATAAATAGGAGTATGATTCTTTAGATCTAGTTTTTTAAGTTGATTATTGATGTTTTCCAGACCTAATCGTTCCATAAGCCACTCTGTATTTGCATTAGAACTGTATTGTATCATTCCTTTTGCAATATTTTTTAGTGGAATGCTGTCTCCATACTCTAGAGTTTCATCACTGTCTGCCCAGTTCATATGAGCGTTTCCATCTGTATTCGGTACATAATAGTTAAGCAATTCTTCTTTAGCTATTTTTTCTTTTGGATTAAGAATACCATGTGCTGCCTGTTCTGCAAATTCTATGGCGATGATTAATTTCAAAGTGCTAGCAAGTGGCATTTGTTTATCAATGTTTTGCTGTAGAAGTACGGTATCATTTCTAACAATTATGATAGCAGATTTCTCTGGATTCTCTAGTGCAAATCGAGCGACAAAATCATCTTCTGGAAAAAAGGAATACATGGCATAACCACCAGCTGCAATGGCTAGCAAAAGAATGAGGACCATTCCTATTATAATTTTTTTGAGCATTTGGTCAGTTTTGGACACCATGATTGGACGCAAATACTAGTATAATTGTTACAAGTTTTTTACATAACCCTCAATTTTTTAAAGCATCTATAAAATAATAACCTTTTAATCACTCTTACTGTTATAGTGGCACTTCCATTAACAAAATCTCTGAATCATGTTCTAAAGCAACTAAATTAAACGATTCTGTATCCCAAATTCCTAAACCATCGCGTGTATGTAACTCTTGATTATCTAATTTAAAAGAGCCTTTGAGAACAAATGCATAAACACCATTTGATTTCTTTTTAATTTCATAATTACTATTGATGTCTTTATCAAAATTGCCTAAATGAAACCACGCATCTTGATGAATCCAGACACCAGCATCATCAGGAGATGGAGATAAAATTTGTTCTAATTGATTTTTCCTGTTTTCTGGATCTAATGTAATCTGATCATAACGTGGCGTCACGTTTTCTTTATTAGGAATTACCCATATTTGAAGAAACTTAACTTCATCGTTTTGACTTGCATTTTTTTCAGAATGAGTAATACCAGTTCCTGCGCTCATAACTTGTATATCTCCATTTTTAATAATGGCAGTTCTACCAGTACTATCTTGATGTTCTAAATCACCAGAAAGTGGTATGCTTATGATTTCCATATTAGAATGTGGATGTGCTCCAAAACCCATTCCGCCAGTAACGGTGTCATCATTTAAAACGCGTAAAACACCAAAACTCATTCTTTGCGGATTGTGGTATCCTGCAAAGCTAAAGGTATGATAACTATTTAACCAACCATGATTTGCATGGCCTCTAGAATCTGATTTATATAAAGTTGTTTTCATGTATGCAAATTTATTGTATATACAAGCATTAGGTTGTTAATAGGTTCAAAAAAAACGCAACCTTGATAGGTTGCGGTTTTTATTTGATTTGAAGCAATAAGACTATCCTAAAATATCAATAATTTGATCTGCCAGTTCAGTTCCTATTCTGTCTTGAGCTTCATTTGTAGCAGCACCTATGTGTGGGCTTAATGATAGCTTATCATTCATGAGCAATACGACTTCTGGTTGCGGTTCTTTTTCAAAAACATCTAAAGCTGCAAAAGAAATATGTTCTGTCTCTAAAGCATTTACAAGCGCCACTTCATCAAGAACACCACCACGTGCTGCATTTACAATGGCAGCTCCTTTTTTCATTTGCGCTAGTTCATCAGCACCTATTACGTATTCCTTTTGTGCAGGAACATGAATAGTTACAAAGTCTGCTGTTTTTAAAAGATCCTCTTTGCTTACTAATGGTATTTCAACACTAATAGTTTGACCATCAAAAAGATTCCAAGAAACGCTAGGTGATTTTTCTGCATAACTATCGTGAGCAATAACATTCATCCCTACACCAGCAGCTATTTTTGCCACTTCCTGTCCTATGCGACCTATTCCTATGATACCAATAGTTTTACCTCGCAATTCAGAACCTTTTGCATAAGCTTTCTTAAGGCCTTTGAAGTTACTATCTCCTTCAAGAGGCATGTTACGGTTAGCATCGTATAAAAATCGAACACCTCCATAAAGGTGTGCAAAAACCAATTCAGAAACACTGGCACTACTTGCTGCAGGAGTATTAATTACTTTTAAGCCTTTATTACGTGCATACTCTACATCAATATTGTCCATTCCTACACCACCACGACCTATAATTTTCAAACTAGGACAGTTATCAATTAATTCTTGTCTTGCAGTTGTTGCAGATCGCACTAAAAGAACAGCAATGTCATGTTTATTGATATAATCTTGAAGTTGATCTTGCGCTACATTTGTAGTAATCACTTCATGTCCTGCGGCTGTAAGTTTATCTATACCGCTTTGTGAAACACCGTCGTTTGCTAATATTTTCATTTTTTATTTCTTTTGGTTTCCATTATTTAAATACTAAATATAGCGGAAACAAAGTTTATTTGTTTACAAACCTATCTTTAAGATTTGAGAAAGATTTTGTCACATTTTATCTTAAGATTGTTAATAGTTAGGCTTTTTTCTCAAGATGTTGCATGGTATCCACAAGTGATTGAACGCTTTCTAAAGATAAGGCGTTGTACATACTTGCACGGTATCCACCTACAGACCTGTGACCATTTAATCCATTTATTCCAGCTTCTTTCCATAAGGAATCAAACGCTGCTGTGTGAGCGGCATCATGTAACATAAAAGTAGCATTCATTTTTGAACGATCCTCTTTTTGAGTTACAAAACCTTGAAACAATGGGTTTCTATCAATCTCGTTATAAATCAATTCTGCTTTTTGATTATTCAACTTCTCAATAGAATCAATTCCGCCATTATTTTTCAACCACTCAAGAGTTAACATACTTACGTAAATAGGAAACACTGGAGGCGTGTTGAACATTGAGTCCTTTGATATATGCGTTTTATAACTTAACATCGATGGAATTTGTCTAGAGACCTTTCCTAAAATCTCTTCTTTTACGATAATTAATGTTGCACCAGCCGGACCCATATTTTTTTGTGCTCCTGCATAGATCAAATCGTACTTTTCAAAATCGCGTTGTCTTGAAAATATATCACTACTCATATCACAGATAAGTGGTACAGAAACATCTGGTGTAGACTGTAATTGTGTACCAAAAATCGTATTATTTGTTTGAAAGTGGAAATAATCTACATCACTAGGAACAGTATAATCTTTTGGGATGTGATTGTAATTATCTGCTTTTGATGAAGCCACTTCTACAACCTCTCCAAATATTTTAGCTTCTTTAATCGCTTTATCAGACCAGGTTCCAGTATTTAAGTAAGCAGCCTTATTTTCTAACAAATTATAAGCCACCATTAAAAATTGCATACTTGCGCCACCACCTAAAAATAAAGCTTTGTAACCCTTATCTGTAAGCCCTAAATGCTCTAACGCTAGTGCTTGTGCTTTTTCCATTACCGCAACAAAATCTTTGCTTCGGTGTGAAATCTCTAAGATACTGAGGTCGTTGAAATTTAAAACAGCTGCCGCTGCCTTTTTAAATACTTCTTGCGGCAGGATACAAGGTCCTGCACTAAAATTGTGTTTCAACATAATGGTCTTAATTAACTTAGTTACAAAAATGCAAAATCAATAACCAAAATATGTTAGGAAATCAATAAGGTTTTTAAGATAATGTCAACAAAAATTGAATGATATCTACACCATCTGCATAATCTTGTAAACGAGGCGTTTGTGTCGTTCCAAAATCTACTATTTGAGGCGCGGTGAGATCTTCTAATTTTTCTACTATCTTTATAGCAGCATCACCTTCCACAACAACACATTGCAGCTGATCAGCATTTTGATGAAACTCTTCTGCAACCTCTTCAATTTTATCATAATAACTATAACCTAAACTCGCTATAGGAGAAGAATAACTATTTGCTTCTTCTTTAATTAATAAAAACTCATTATCCAGTAAATCAAATTCACTCATCAGATAAACAGCCTTATTATAATCGTAGTTGTTTAAGTATTTTTCGTTTTTAATCAAGTCTTTCTTAGCAAACATGCCATTAAAAAATAGGTCAAAATTATAACCTTTAGGTACTTTTAAATGACTGACACTTCTACAACCTAGACCAAAGTAAAGAAATACATCATTACTTAAGGATTCCATTTGTTCCAATGTTTCTGATCCAGTTAAAACGGCAACACTATTGCGATTTTTGCGTATTATATTTGGTTTATCGCCAAAGTAGTGTTCAAAATAACGTGCGGTATTATTACTTCCTGTAGCAATGACAGCATCATAATTTTTTAGTTTTCCATCTACATAAGAGTAGGATTCTGCTAATTCGGCACAAAAGGAAGTTGCTATTTCCAATAATAGAGGTGTTAACACGTCGTCATTACTAGAATTCTTAATCATTGCGTGATGACCAGAAATAATCACACAAAGCACATCATGAAAACCTACTAATGGTAAATTTCCTGCTGTTATTATGGCAATATTTTTGGCTGTTATTTTATCTAGATGATAAGTTTTTGTCCACTCTTTTAAATTTTCAATAGTAAGAGCCTTTGACCACTGCAAGAAAGCAAAATCTAAAGTTTCTTTTGTAAACCAAGAGTTTTTGCGTTCTGCCAGTTCCAGTCCCTGTTGTATGCGACCCTGCCAGCTGGAACTATCATCCTCAAGTGACTCTAATGTTCCCTCTAGAAAGGAGGATAGTAGTGATCCCGCTTTCGCGAAAGCGCAAATACGATCATTTAACGTGGTATTAATTGACAATGTCTTCACTAGTCGTTATTTTTGCACAAAAGTAAATAAAAGCTATGGCAATCATCATAACAGACGAATGTATTAATTGCGGTGCGTGTGAACCGGAGTGTCCAAATACAGCAATTTATGAAGCAGCAGATGACTGGCGCTATGCAGATGGAACTGATCTGGATGGAAAAGTTGTCCTACCTGGAGGAAAAGAAGTTGATGCAAATGAAACGCAACAGCCTATTAGTGACGAGTTTTATTACATTTCTCCAGATAAATGTACAGAATGTGTAGGTTTTCATGAAGAGCCACAATGTGCTGCGGTATGTCCAGTAGACTGCTGTGTGCCAGATGATGATGTGGTAGAAACTAAAGAAGAGTTGCTAGCTAAGCAAGCCTTTATGCATAAGTCTTAAATTATCTAATTTAAATTTTATACAAAATCCCAACAGTTTGCGCTGTTGGGATTTTTTATTTTTTGAAGTCTGTCATGCTGAATTTATTTCAGCATCTCATTTGAATATTTCTTAGAGCTCGTTTAAAAGGATATCTTGTCACTTCTTAAAACACAAATCATTATTAAAAAAAGCTTCATGAAAATTATTCTATCCACACTTTTATTTTTATTATGTATTACGGGAGTTGCGCAAGAACTAACAGGACAGGAATTACTAGATAAAGCGATTCAAGTTCATGATCCAAATGGGAATTGGGAATCTTTTAAAGGTCAATTGAATATTGTTATGCAAACTCCTAATGAGTCGTCAAGATTAAGTCATATTTATATTAATTTAAATTCACAACATTTTCAGTTAGTAGTAAAAAATGATAGTATGATGTCTACCTATAAAGTCGAAAAGGATAAAGCTAAGATAGAAAAGGTAAATTTGAAAGCATCAAAAGCTAGTATTGTAAGTATCGAAAGAGATAATGGAAAAGCAATTTTTATGCGTGACTATTACACCTATCTCTATGGGTTGCCTATGAAGCTAAAAGATCAAGGTACTAACATTGATTCTAAAGTAGATCGCAAAACCTTCAAAGGTAAAGAATACCTTGTGTTAAAGGCAACTTATGACCAAAACGTAGGAAGTGATGTCTGGTTCTTTTACTTTGATCCTGCGACTTTTAAAATGGAGATCTATCAATTCTTTAAAACAGATGAGTCTGGCAAAATCAATTTAAATTCTGGAGAGTATATATTATTATCTGATAATCATGTAGTCAATGATATAAATATGCCTAAAACACGCAAATGGTATTACAATAAAGATGATCAATACCTAGGTACTGATGTTATTACTAAATAGTTATAATAGGTATTGTTTTTCAAGCAACCTTTATTCCTTTTCTGCATCTAGTAATCAAATAACTCATTCATGAAAAAAATACTATTCCTGTTACTAGTCTGTGCACTCATATCTTGTGAGCCTAGATTAGAAAACGATGTACGTGCTCTTTTTAAAACTAGAGTAGTAGATGCATCTGGTAGTCCAATTGAAAATATGTTAGTTACGGCGACCACATTTAGAAGTTTTGATCTAATTATAGGACAAGATATTCCTAAATTATCTGAACCAGATGAAGATTTTCTTTTAGGTCAAGGAGTAACTAACGCAAATGGTGAGGTAGATTTTTTAATGCTAGTGGATGGTGGTTTTTTTGTCAACTTTAATTCTCAAAATTTCTTCTCAAATAAGATAAGTGTTTCTAGACGAGAGCTAGGTGACGACTTATTTTTGAATATACCAGAGACTATTCTGAAAGAAGCAGCAATAGTAGAAATAGACTTTATAAATACTTCTGGAACGACTGATTCTTACAGTGTTACTTTTGACTATGAGTCATTAAATTGTGATTTAATTTATAGTAACAATATGTTATCTCAAGATGAAGAATGTGCTTTTTTTGAAGAACAGCCTCGAGTTTTTAATTCTAATGCAAATGACGGAAACTTTGAACTAAATGTCTTTTATCCATCTACAATACAAGTAATATTTACAGATGGTTCTGGAGTAGAAACGATGAGAACTTTTGATATACTTAATCCTCAAGAGCGCTATGAGATTACTTATTAAATTACTATGCATCATTCTATTTATGACGAATGGTTTGCTACAAGCCCAAGAATCTTCTGCGGATTCGGTTTCTCAAAATTCTAAAGAAGATAAAATTGAAATACCTAAACGACTTTTCCTTACCGATCTTTATTTACAAAGAGGAAATCCTTCTGGTGATAATTTTGCAGGAAATGGATTAAAAGGTGGCGCAGGTTTTGGGATAAGAATGCAATTCTATTTACCTAAAAATATTTATATAGGTGGATCATTGACTCAGGACTATATGTCTGTATCTAATACTGCTGTAGTAGGTGAGTATTCAAGAGCTACAAAATTTAATGCCTATCTATTTGCTGGATATGATTACCGTATCAACGATAACTTTAGTATTTTAGGAGATGTAGGATATGGTTACAGTCAAAACAAGAATAGACAAAACTCTTCTCAAGGTAGTGGTAAATTTAGAGACTCAGGAAATGTTTTCAGAATCACGACTAGTATAGAATATCATTTAAATAATTCTATTTCATTTTTTATGAGTCCTAGCTTTGAAATGGTATCCTACAATATAAAAACGCCTACGGCTTTAAGTGATGACTTTGAAAACGGTAATTATTTTAATATCGCCTTTGGAATACGATTAAGTTCTAGAGATTATAGGGATATAGAAATTAAAGGATCAGAAAATGAAGATTTAAAAGAATTACAAGGTCGTGATAGAGATGATTTGAGTATCAAAGAAAAGAGACGATTATATTTTCTTAAGAAGAAAGAGGAAAGAAGATTGCGCAGAGAACGTAGAAGGCGCAATTAATTATTTGATTTGATTCAATCAACTAATGCTTTTTAATTTCAATTTTATCAATCAACAGTTCAAATGATTCTTTCACTTTTTTTGTGCCAATCATAAAGCGCACCTGACTCAAATGATTTTTATTAAAATTGGGCTTGTTAGGCGTTCTACCTCGATAAGTAGGTGTCATATCAGATAGTTTAATACTTATCGTTTGCCATTCACCAGTCGTTTTAAAGTTCTTTTGATAACTATAATAAGTGGATGGGTCGTCTTTTACTCTTAATTGGTAATCGTGTCCGTCACCTTTCAATCTTATGTTTATTTGATCTTGTGGTGTTACATCTAGATCATAACTGTTATTTTGAACAGAACTAAAACCACCATTACTTTCTACAGTCACAATTCCGTGAAAATGTCCATGACCATTATTGTTCAATTCAAATTTTCCTTGTGAAATTCCACCCATCACACGATCATCTTCTATTTGCCAGTTGGAAATATCAGCATTTTTATTAAAATCAAAAATCATGTAATCCGAATTAAATATTACAAATAAACTTAATATTAAAATAATACGTACCATATATATTAAGACGTTTCTAAATTCTTTGACTTACGGAACATGCCACCTTTAGCATTACTTTAGTATAGATCAAGATCTATTTTTAAACTCATTTACTCAAAATAAACTCTACACGTCTGTTTTTTGCCTGCGCATCTTCTGGCTCATTTGGATCTATGGGCTGGGATTCTCCGTATCCTTTTGAAATTATTCTTTTTTTAGGAATTCCTTTTAAGATTAAATAATCAGCAACACTTTTTGCTCGCTCCTCAGATAGCTTTTGATTGTAGGCTGTTTTACCTAGATAGTCGGTATGGCCGTTTATTTGTATTTTGCGTTCAGGATTTTTGTGAAGGTAAGTTGCCAGCTCATCTAATTCTTCAGTAGTTTTTTCAATCAAAGTGGCTTTATCAAAATCAAATTGAATGGATTTTAGTGTGTAAATGGAATTGAGATTAAAATTAGATTCTGTTATCTGTGTTTCTTGAATTATAGCTTTTGGCTTTTCAATTTCAATAACTTGATTTAGATCAATTAGTGATACATTATCGATATAATAATAGGACATATTCTGTCTATTCTTCATAGTTCGTAATCGTTTATCTGTTTTAGAATTTTTATTTGTATTACCAATAGTGAAATAATTCTCGTTACCAGTTGCAATAAATTCTAGTTCCATTAAAGCCCATCTATCTGTATCTGAATAATATCTGTCATATTTTATTACATAATTCCTGTAATTAGTGACTTTGTACTTTTTCAAAAATCTAGAAGATAATTCGCGATCATGGGATGATTTAATAGGCTTTTCCGTAAATAATACATGAAACTCATTCAATTCAAAATCCGAAGTCTCGGCTAGACTTATATAAAATCGTAGTATATATTTTTCACTCTCAACTAACGTGTGTTTTAGTTGTCCTTGGATATACTCTCGTCAGTTATCATTTGCATAGCAATACATACCTATATATTTATTTCCGTCTTTGGCTTCTTGTTTGCCGTTATAATTATTAGGAATTCCACTTTCTGAATTTGCGCATTCATTGAAAAGATCTATTGTTCCCCAAGTCGGTTTAGACCAATATTTCACTTTATCAAAACCACCTATGTAGGAAACACATTCATCTGTTTTCTCAAAACTTCCATTAAAAACAAGGTTTTGTGCGTGACTGGTGGATAGCGCAAGTAATAAAATAAGATAAAGTAGATTTTTCAAGAGGAATATTTTGTGAGTCTAATTAAATCAGATTAAAGCTGTAACGCTTCAAAGCTTTAAAGAATTGTATTCCATTAATCAAAATAAAAATGTCGCTAAAAATAATGTACCAAAAGCTCCTAGAAAGCTAAAAACGAAGTCTGTAGCTCTTAGTCTTCTTTGTTGATCATAATTTCTAGATCCTACAAAATCTAAAACACCAGTAGTAATAATGTAATGATCTTTGTGTATAGCAAGATTTAAGAAATTACAACTATGAAAACAAATTAACATCGTTGGAAGGTAAAACATACTGTTCAAGTAAGTGCCACCTATTTTATCAAATAAAGAGATTTCATCTTTAAAAATAAAATAAATCAAAATCTGAACAATTGAAATAACACTCCACACTAGAGTTACTTTTAAACTTCTCAAACGTTTATAATAACCAGCATAAAGCATTAAGGAAACCCATATTCCAAAAAATAATATAAGGCTTTGAATCAATTCGATCTCAAGTAATTGATAATTAAATATAATAATTAGTAAAAGTCCTAGTGCAATGTAAATGCTAGCAACTATTTTGTCTACTTTTTCTACGTTTTTGCTGTCTAGATTCATGTACTAGAATTAAAATGCATGAATAATTATAATACTTAAAATTAATTATCAACTTTCTCTATTTTCAAACCTATTGAATTATATCATTCTAAGGTATTCCTTATTCTTCATTCATCAATAATCCCAATATATCAATCGCAGCCTCACTAATTTTAGTTCCTGGACCAAAAACAGCAGCAACACCAGCATCAAATAAATATTGATAATCTTTTCTAGGAATCACGCCACCTACAACGATCATGATATCTTCACGGCCATATTTTTTTAACTCTTCCATTACTTGTGGGACAAGTGTTTTGTGTCCTGCGGCGAGTGAAGAAACGCCTAAAACGTGCACGTCATTTTCTACAGCTTGCTTAGCGGCTTCAGCAGGTGTTTGAAATAATGGACCTATGTCTACATCAAATCCTACGTCTGCATAGCCTGTTGCGACTACTTTGGCACCTCTATCGTGACCGTCTTGTCCCATTTTTGCGATCATGATTCTAGGTCTGCGGCCTTCTGTTTTAGCAAATTGATCGGCTAATTGTTGCGCTTTCGCGAAAGCGGGATCATTCATAATCTCTTTTTTATAAACTCCTTGAACACTTTTTATAGTCGCTCGATAACGGCCATAAACTTCTTCTAAAGCATCTGAAATTTCACCTAAAGTAGCTCGTTCCTTTGCAGCATTAACCGCCAATTCTAGAAGATTTCCTTGTTTAGTTTTTGCACAATTAGTCAAAGCTTTTAAGGCATCTTCAACCTTTTGATTATCTCGATTCTTTTTAATCTCTTTTAATCGGTCGATTTGTTCGATTCTTACGGCAGCATTATCCACCTCTAGCGTATCGATTAGATCTTCGTCCGGACTTGGGTATTTATTGACGCCTACAATCGTATCGATTCCAGAATCAATACGTGCTTGTTTTTTTGCAGCAGCTTCTTCTATGCGCATTTTAGGAATTCCTGCTTCAATAGCTTTGGTCATTCCTCCCAATTCTTCTACTTCTTGAATCAGTTCCCAAGCTTTATCGGCTATTTGATCGGTAAGTGATTCTACATAATAAGAGCCTGCCCATGGATCTACCGTTTTTGTGATTCCAGTCTCTTCTTGAAGGAAAAGCTGCGTGTTTCTTGCAATACGCGCACTAAAATCTGTTGGTAACGCAATGGCTTCATCCAATGCATTAGTGTGTAAACTTTGAGTGCCACCGAAGGCCGCAGCTGCAGCTTCTATGGTTGTTCTTGCTACATTATTAAAAGGATCTTGCTCTGTAAGTGACCATCCTGAAGTCTGGCAATGGGTTCTTAAAGCAAGTGATTTGGCATTTTTTGGATCAAATTGTTTGATCATTTTTGCCCAAAGCATACGTGCAGCGCGCATTTTTGCAATTTCCATAAAATGATTCATTCCTATTGCCCAAAAGAAAGATAGGCGAGGAGCAAAGGTGTCGATGTCCATTCCAGCAGCTAGACCTTTTCTTACATACTCAAGTCCATCGGCTAGTGTGTAAGCGAGTTCTATATCACTGGTAGCTCCAGCTTCATACATGTGGTAACCAGAAATAGAAATCGAGTTGAATTTTGGCATGTTCTGGCTGGTATATTCAAATATATCTGAAATAATCTGCATACTAGGCGTAGGCGGATAGATATACGTATTACGCACCATGAACTCTTTAAGAATATCATTCTGGATCGTACCGCTCAATAATTTAGGATCAACGCCTTGTTCCATGGCAGCAACTATGTAAAACGCCATGATAGGCAACACAGCACCATTCATAGTCATAGAAACCGACATTTTATCTAATGGTATGGAGTCAAAAAGGATTTTCATATCCTCAACGCTATCGATGGCAACACCAGCTTTACCGACATCACCTTCTACACGTTCATGGTCACTGTCATAACCTCTATGGGTTGCAAGATCAAAAGCAACAGAAAGACCTTTCTGTCCCGCGGCTAGATTTCTTCTGTAAAAAGCGTTAGACTCTGTGGCACTAGAAAAGCCAGCGTACTGTCTTACTGTCCACGGCCTAAGCACGTACATAGTCGAGTAAGGACCACGTAAATTAGGTGCTATTCCTGCCACAAAATCAAGGTGTTCTAAACCTGCAACATCTTCTTTTGTGTATTCTTTTTTTATAGCAATCCCTTCAGATGTTTCATAATCTGCGGTTTCTGGTCGCTTTGTATGAAAATCGTAGTTGGGTTTTATGTTTGTGATGTCTTTTCTTTTCATGGTGCTATTGCTTATTCAAAACTAACCTCACATCTGAATCAGTATTGGTTGTTAAACTGAAATTTGTGTTATTATTTACTTTCATATGAAAAACAAATAGACTTCTATCTATTTGTGTTGGTATACCTTCAATAGGATCTAATGACATATAAATAGTTTGCGAACTTTCATCAAGAAGATAATACTCAGGAAAACGATCAGTAGATAAGCTATTCAATTCAATAACTCCATCATCATGAAATGAAAGGAATTTACTGTATTTAAAAACATTTGGGATGGTAGACATTTTGAAAAATGTGATTTCGTCACTTTCCCAATTGCCATTTTCTAATTTCCTTTCTATTTCTATATTCCAATTACCAATCAATTCTTTCCTATCAATACTGTATGAACATGACGTCAATGTGAGAAATAAAATCAAAGATACTTTCCCGAGAGCAGAATTAATTCTGCCCTTTGGAAAAATAGCTTGTGATCTATTCATAGTTGCGGCCTTAAGTTCGCAACTATGATTATATGAAAAAGGATCAGTTTCACTCATTTTCAAGTCTTGTTAAAGTTACCTGCGCATTTTCTTGTTTCTCATCACTTATGGACTGCAGCGTCATTTTCTCTTCATTCATATTTACAATGGCAAATTGAACCAATTGTTTTAAATCGGGCGATTCTTCTAAATTACCTAGATAAAAGTAAAGCTGATCTTTTTCTACTCTAAAACTTCTAGGTCGAGGCCAGATTCCAACTTCACCTTGATGCTCTAATGATTTATCTTCATTAAATACCCAATGATCATTTTCTCTGAAATAATTAGTGATTTGATAGTTGCTTTTATTTACCCAAAGTCCATCTGGTATTGATTCGGACTTAGTTGAAGTTACTTGATTAACTACCCATTTTCCAACTATAGTTTCTTTGTTTAATGGTTTTGAGCAAGAAGTTAACACCAAAAAAAATAGAAATATTGCTTTACCATGTGCAGAATTAATTCCACTTTTAAGAAAAACAGCTTGTGATCTATTCACAGGTGCAGATTTAAGTCCGCAACTGTGACTAGATATGGAATCTTTAGATGTCATTACAGCTTCTTAATTTCTGCTTTCTCTAACTCTTCTGTAATTCTTTTAGGAACAATGGGTTGTACTAAAGTCTTACGCGGATTTACCTTTACAAACGGTAATATTTCATACTCTTTTTGCAATGGAAGATCTGCATTTACATGCTTATTTGCTCCTATAAGAACTCGTTTACCAGAATTGAAATCTTCTTGTTCTTGTTGCGCACTTTCTTTGATCTTGCGTTGTATGGTTCCATCAAAAAGAGATTGTACAAAACCACCAGCATTTTCTATGTCTTTAAAAATACCTAATGCCTTTTCAACTAGTTGTTGCGTAATAGAATCGATATAATAAGAACCATCTGCAGCGTTGCCCACTTTATTGAGATAAGCTTCATCTTTTAAAATACGTAATTGATTCCGTGCAATACGATCGCCAAATTCATTTTCTTTATTGAAAAAGGTATCGTAAGGTATGTTACACAACGTATCTGCGCCGCCTAAAATTGCGCTCATACATTCGGTTGTTGTGCGTAACATATTTACATTATAATCCATCAAAGATTTATTACGTAGGCTAGGAGTAGCCGTTATATAGCAACCTAAATTGATTTCGTAAACATCACCTAAGGTTTTGGTTAAAATGCGATAGGCACGATATTTTGCGATTTCAAAAAAGTAGTTGTTGCCTATTGTAGTGTCTATGTTGATTCTTTTTTCCGCTTTCGCGAAAGCGGTTAAATTACCAGCTTCATTTAGATGATTTAAGTACTCATTTAAATGAGCTGTAAAATAAGCTAATTCTTGGGTAACCGTTGCTCCAGCTTCCTGATATATACTTGTGTTTACTGAAATATTAGAAAAATAACCATCAAAATCGTTGATAAAATGATCTAGATTCTTGTGATCTTGATCTTTGTTCTTGAACCAGTTACCATCACTTACTAGTTGATGTAGAATATCTAAATGGACATAAGCCTTAGGAGCGATTTCATGAACAGTCTTAATGTATTCTAGATCAAAAAACTGTGGATGTATTTGAATACCTACTTTAGGCAATCCTTTTAATAAAACAACAGGTTCAATCTCTTTACTAGGAATAGTAAAAATGATACCTTCACCACCGCGGCTTAAAATGTCATGTGCTTTTTTATTTGCAGCAACAGCATTTCCTGCATACACTTTTTGAGAAATATACCAGTCGTTTGTTTGTGTAGATCGATTAGGAATATTTACTCGTGACGCTGTATCATTGTGATAAATAGGTTTGATGTGAATTCCTTCCCGTGTAGCTGTTAAAAGAGTTTCGTTATAATCGGCACCTTTAAGGTCCATCTGGATTTTTTGTTTCCATTGTGTTTCAGAAACAGGATCAAAATCTTTAAAAAGTTCTTTACTCATTATTTTCAGTTTTTACAGAATCGGGATGTTGAATGATAAATACTTCTTCATTGTCGCGTTTCATTAAATAACGTTCTCTAGCAAATTTTTCAAGGCCAAAACTATCTTTTAGAGCAGCAATTTTTGCCTTATCACGAGCAATTCCTTTCCTGTAGAAATCTGCGTTTTCTTGTTTTTCTACAAGGTCTTTGTTGATTTCTCTATGGGATGTAGTCCATGCGCTACCGTCCAGAAACAGTATCCAGATGGTAAATAATATGGTGATGATCGTGTATTTATTACTGAAAAACTTCCACCACGGATTTGTTTTTAAATTTTTCAATCCCATAACTGGAAAGTTAAGAAATTATCCCAGCTTTTGATCAATAATCGTACGTAAGATTTTAACACCTACTGTATTGAATCTATTTGTAGGAATGATAACATCTGCGTACAATTTAGTCGACTCAATAAATTGCTGGTGCATAGGTTTTAACGTGTTTTGGTAACGTTCTAAAACTTCATTAAGGTTGCGACCACGATCTGCAATGTCTCGCTTTAACCTTCTTATTAATCGCTCATCACTATCACAATCTATGTATACCTTTATATCAAATAACTTGCGTATACGTGGCATGGTAAGAATTAAAATTCCTTCCACTATTACCACTTTACTAGGAGCCGTTTTAATCGTTTCTCCTGTACGATTGTGATCTACAAAGCTATAAACTGGTTGATCTATAGTATTTCCCTTTTTTAACTCTAAAAGGTGTGTTTCTAATAGATCAAAATCGATACTTTCTGGGTGATCAAAGTTTATTTTTGTGCGTTCTTCATAAGTAAGATCGCTCGTATCTTTATAGTAAGAATCTTGAGAGATAACAGTCACTTCATGATCAGGATATTCATGAACCATTTGTTCTACGACCGTGGTTTTACCGCTACCAGTTCCACCGGCGATTCCTAATATAAGCATGATGTTTTATTTGTTTTTTGCAAAAGTACAATTTTAGTCTTGAGTTTTATGGTATTTGTGTTGGTCGTTTTATGAAATTATTATGATCTCGCTTTCGCGAAAGCAACATAAAAACAGACTTTTTTAGGAGTGTAAAAGGCATGTTGATCTTAAATAAAATAAAGGAAAAGATAAATGTTCATAGTCCTAAATGTAATAACTAATTAAGTTCCTTTAAATTTGTTTAAAAACAGAAATGCCTGTAAAAATAGAACCCAGTTGGAAAGAAGTGCTTAGGGAAGAGTTTAATCAAGAGTACTTTGAAACATTAATAGAATTTGTAAAGCATGAATATGCAGAAGGAATTTGTTATCCACCAGGGAATAAAATATTTGCTGCTTTTGATCGTACGCCTTTTGAACAGGTTAAAGTGGTTATTATAGGACAAGATCCATATCACGGTGCAGGACAGGCAAATGGCCTTTGCTTTTCAGTAGCAGATGGTGTGAAGCATCCACCTAGCTTAATAAATATTTTTAAAGAAATATCTAATGATTTGAATAAGCCTTATCCAAAGTCCGGAAATCTAGAACGATGGGCAGATCAAGGTGTACTTTTATTAAATACTGTTCTAACTGTTCAAGAATCTAAAGCAGGTAGCCATCAAAAAAAAGGATGGGAAAAGTTTACCGATGCCGTTATCCGGAAAATATCGGATGAACGTAAAAATGTAGTTTTTTTGCTTTGGGGTGGTTTTGCAAAAGGAAAAGCAAAGCTGATTGATCACAAAAGACATTTTATTCTTGAAACTGGGCATCCATCACCATTAAGCGCTAATCGTGGATATTGGTTTGGAAATCAGCATTTTTCTAGGACCAATCGTTATTTACAAGAGCATGGAATGGAACCTGTTCAATGGTAGCTAAACACAGATTTCATCTAGCATTTAACACCCTGTTATTGGGATTGCTATTCTTTCAGGCTGTATTAATCATAAGTTAGTTGTTTTATAGGTTATATTACCAACTCTCAAATCTCATACATGCACAATAATATTCAGATTACTAGACCAACTCCTATTGATTTAACTAAGCGTCCCGCTTTTTTTGATGAGAATTCTAATCTGGTAACGACCATGAATAATCTGGAAGAAGGAAAGGTAGTTTTGATCAGATCCTACTATAGTAATGGTCTGAACTTGCTTAAAGAATTGCATGTCCATCTTACAAAGAAATTACGCAATAATACGTATCAAGAGCAACAGATTTATCGTTCTACTTTCAGAAAGTTATCTAATTTAATCTTATTAGAGATTGTTCAAAATGACCTAGAGGTTAAGAAAGCACCATCCATAGGCTGGTTAGAAAAGCTATATCCAGATGTTAGTGAGTTTCATTTGCCCTTACCTCAAGTGCAAGGACTTAATAGTTCCTGGCAATGGTTTAAAAAAGGAATAAAAGTACCGGTTTTACGCAATAAAATACATCCATATTACGGTGTTTATTTCCCTACACGATTTGATCATTTAGAGGTTTTTGATACCTATCTTAAAAAGTATGTAGGTCCTAAAAAAGGCGCTATCGATGTAGGTATAGGTTCTGGCGTATTATCTCTTCAAATGGTACAGTCTGGTTTTCAAAAGGTGTATGGAACTGATGTTAATCCTAATGCTATTGCTGGCCTAGTAGATTATATGGGAGAAACTAAACTGTCGCGCAAGATAGAACTGGAACATGCCTCTCTTTTTGGAAGTTTTGATAAACAAGTGGAATTGATTGTTTTTAATCCGCCGTGGTTACCTGCAGGTCATGATGTAGATGGTATTGACAAAGCAATTTATTATCCTGAAGATTTATTCACATCATTCTTTAAAGGTGCAAAAGAACGTTTATTGCCTGAAGGTAAGCTAGTTATTTTGTTCTCTAATTTAGCTCAAATAACAGCTGTTACAAAAGAGCATCCTATTGAAAATGAAATCGCTTCTGGTGGCAGATTTCAATTAAGAAGAAGCTTTAAAAAACGCGTCAATGCCGCATCTGAGAAGACAAAACGAAATCCACACTGGAGAGATAAAGAAGAAGTAGAATTATGGGAATTGATTCATAAAGAAGCTTAAAAGTTATTGTTTACGTTGTTCTTCTTCTGTACGTGTTAAATACCAGTAAATCACATAGAAGATATTGAACACACCTGCTATAACAGCCCAAATTAGGCTTCTATTTCTAGTCCATGAGCAAACCACTGCAAGAGAACAAAATAAAGCAGAACCAGCAGAAACTCCTGTAGAATAATTACTACTTGATTCATGTAAAAATGTAAGTAAGGTCATTAATTTTATTTTTTAAATTTTATAATCATGTCTTTATATATAATTTGATATAAATCATTAATATCTTTATTAGTCATGGAGATACAACCCCAAGTCCAATTAATTTTTGAAAGTACAAGTGATTCCTTTCCTAAAGGTGTTCCATGAATCCCTATCTCGCCGCCTATACTTGCTAATTCATCAATCATGTTGGATTCTTTAGCGGCATTATGTTTTTCAAAAGACTCTTCAGTAGGATAGTTGATCCAAATAAATTTTGACCAGCTTTTATGTGGATAGAAATCTCTTACCTTAAAACTTCCTTCTGGTATGCGACGATCGCCTTCCATTAACTTATCTTTTACAGGATCTGTTCCAAAAACAACAGGATTAACTTTAACTACATTCTTCCCAGATAAAACAGATAATTGGTAATCACTTTTGTCAATTAATAGGGTTAGCTCGCTTTTAGAATAATTTAAAGAGTCAATTATTTTAGTGACTGGAATTATTTCAACCTTTTTAATCTTTGTGTTTTTGCAACCTGAAAGCAGGAGTAGAGATAGTAAAAAGAAAATTAATTTATACAATGGTAGGTATTTATAGGTTCCAAATTGAATTTACAATAAATCAAAAATAGGCTGATTTTAATTATACCGTATTTCAATATGTTGAAATAAAAAAAGTCCATTTCAATAATTTGAAATGGACTTTAAATTTAAGAATATGATTCTTATTTATCTTCTGGTAACAAAACTGCTAATAAATAATTCTCGTCAATGTATTTTTTTGCAGCTGCTTGAACATCTGCATTACTCAATTTTGCAACTGCTGCTTCAAATTCTAACATCTTATTAGGATCTTTTTGCTCATAGTCTGCAGTATATAAAGTGTTTAACCAGTATCGATTGCTTTCTAGACTTTCTTTATGTTCTAGTAAATAAGCTTCCTTTACTTTATTCATGTCTTTATCTGTAGGACCATTATTTTTAATAAGTTCCAATTCATTAAGTGCTGCTGCAACTAGCTTATCTACATTATCAGGACCACATGGAAAAGAGATACTGAAGTTGTAGCGTGGATAAGTAATTTTACTTAAAGAACCACGAGCGCCACCGCCGTAAATACCACCTTCTTGTTCACGAAGTGTTTCAATGATTTTTATGGTAGCTATTTCTCCTAGAGCATCTAGCGCCATATTCTCCTTTGAGCTATAAGCATCTGCTTCACCTGTCCAAACGATCTGAACGGTACTTTTTTCTTCAAGTCCTTTCTTTACATATTTTTTGCGTGGCTTACTAGAATCTTCTCTCCATGGATTAACTTTATACATTTCTTTTTTACCAGTTGAAGGTAAACTTGCAATATATTTCTTTGCAAAGTCTTGAACTTGAGTTGGGTCAATATTACCTACTAGATAAAAGTTAAAGTCACCAGCATCAGAAAAACGTTCTTTAAACAATTCATAAGCGCGATTATAATCTGCCGCATCCATCATTTCTGGTGTAGGGAAACCAGTATAACGTGGACTAGAACCATATCTCATTTTATTAACCTCGTTGCTAAAATATGCCTCTGGTCTTGAAAGATAACTACCTAAAAATGATTTTTGCTTATCTATAAAAGATTGGTATGCTTCAGTGTCTTTATTAATATCTGTAAAATACAAATGAATCAATTGAAACATTGTTTCTAGATCATCTGGTGTCGCGCTACCGCTAAAGTTTTCACTTATAGAACCTACTCGTGGGCTTACTCTAACCAGTTTACCTGACATATATTTACCCATTTCAGTTTGATCCATACCTGCAATTCCACCTTCTGTAACACCACCCATAGCTTGATTTACAGCCGCATAATCTTCATCAGAAAATAGACTGGTTCCTCCATAAGAAAAAGCGCTCATCAAAATCTCATCATTTTTGAATTCAGTTTTCTTTGTGGTGATTTTGGCACCATTACTTAACGTATACGTTGTTGTGCCTAGTTTATCGTTGGTCTCTGTTTTAGAAATAGATCCAGGAGCTGGTAGTTTTTCAATAAGATTTTCACGAACTTCAGTATCTATATAAGCAGCTACCTTACTACTGGATACTTCATCCATGATTTTAAGAATCTGCTCTTTAGTAGGTTTCTCATCTGTTTCTGGTCCTGTTAATACCACTGTACGATTATCTTCTCTTATATAATCTTGAATTTTTGCGTTGATCTCTTCAAGTGTGATAGTTGGCATTAACTCCATAGCCTTATTATAGCTGTATTCCACACTAGGAACAATATTTCCTTCAAGAAACTGGTTGACATAAGAACCTACTATACGATTGCTTTCTCTCTTATCACGATCCTTATAAAAGGTCTCGTAATATGACTTATAGTTTGTTTTTGCTCTTTCAAATTCTCCTTGTTGAAAACCGTATAACTGAACTCTCTTATTTTCTTCTAGTAAGGTTCTAAATGCTTTAAGTTGACCATCTGGTGCGGTACCTGCAAAAGAGGAATATGCGTTTTTACCTCTTATTCCTGTACCGCCATAATTAGAAGATCCAAAAATGAATGGAGGATTTGGTTTTGTAGTTAATTCTTGTAAACGCTCATTCATCATTTGTGAGAATAAACCGTGTACTAGATCTTCTCTTAAATCAGCAACTGTTGTTGTAGGTGTTGCCATTTTAGGATCTTTGTATTGAATTTGAACTTGTGCAAAACTAGCTTCAGGATCTTGTGCAATAGCAATCAACGTTTCTTCATGGTTAGGCATTCCATATTCCTTACGTTTTCTAGGATTTACAGAAGCAGGGATATCACCAAAATGTTCTATGATTTTAGCCTCTAATGTATCAAGATCTAAATCTCCTACAGCGACTACTGCCATTAAGTCTGGACGGTACCAGTCTTTTTGATAGCGTCGTATTGCTTCAGGATCAAAGTTTGCAATAATATCGTCTTTTCCTATTGGTAAACGTTCTGCATATCTAGAGTTAGCAAAAATTACTGGAAAAGTGATTTTATTCATACGGTCATTTGCTCCTTTACCTGTACGAGATTCTTCAAGGATAACACCACGCTCATCATTAATAGCATCTGTTTCTAATAACGCTCCACCAGCCCAATCAGAAAGAATCGTAAACCCTTTGTCTAGTTTTTCTGGATCGTCACTAGGTATAGGTAAGATATAAACAGTCTCATCAAAACTTGTATAAGCATTTAGATCGGCTCCAAATTTCACACCTATTCCTTGAAGATAATCTACTAGTTCATTTTTTTGGAAATTTGTAGTTCCATTAAAATTCATGTGCTCCATCATGTGAGCAAGTCCTTGCTGGTCGTCATCTTCAAGTATGGAACCTGCGTTGATAGCAAGTCTTAATTCTACTTTATCTTCTGGTTTACCATTGTTTTTCACATAATAGGTAAGCCCGTTAGATAATTTTCCCATACGTACAGAAGGATCCATAGGAATCGCTTCATTCATTGACGCTGCCATCGGTGCTTCTACAACGGTAGGCGTCTTGGGTGGTAATGGTGGTGTTTTACTGTTATTTGTTACTTTAGGACCACAGGCTGCCACTAATAGTGCAAGTGCTCCTAAATAAGGAATCCAGACTTTTTTCATTGGTATTGGTTTTTAGATTAATTTTGATTTTGGTTTGTTCTCGCTTTCGCGAAAGCGGAATAGCAATACAATATTTAATTAGTTCCAAAAAGGAATCTAATTCTTTCATTTTACAGCATAAAGAACGGTACTAAAAATTAAAAATTATAATTATTTTTATTAATAAATGTTAACTAAACATCACAATGTTTATTTTAAGATATAAAAGCATCCCAATTCTTCTGTTGTTATTTTTCATTTTTATACCGCACTCTTCAAATGCCCAACAGTTTGAAAATGCCAGATCCTATTTTAGTTTTATCGATTCCCATAATGCTAAAATCGTAGAACAAACGTGGTATTATATGGAGTCTTACACCACTAGTGATGATCAATTTAAAATTAAAGGGCAACGTAAAAGATTAGAGAATATTTTAAAGTTTTCGCTAAGAAAAATCAATAAAGCCAAAGCGCATGATCAAAAATTACAAACAGCAGCGATAGATTATTTAGAAGGTAATTTGATCATGATTAAAAATCTATTGGTGTAATTGATTAATATCAAAAATGAAAAAGAAGTTAGTGTCGATCAAATAGTTTTAAAGCAGAAGATAAGAAAAGCCATGGCACAATTGAGAAAAGACTATGATCTTGCTATTAAAGACTATGGACATACTCATAACCTCAAGCTAACATCAAACGATAGTTTGCTAGCAAAACAGATGGCAAATACTATCGCATTATATGATTATTACCATTTAATTCAAATAGAGTTCAGCAAATTACAGGCTATGGAAAATAATTTATGGAATGGAATGAATGAAAAAACTCTTTCAACTTTATATTCTAGTATGGCAGATGCACAACAGCGATTGTTAACCGAAAAAGCTATTGATGAATTGGGTTCATTCAAAGACGATATCTCCTTAATTGAGGTATTGAGGTTAATGAACGATCACATTAAAGAAGCTTTGGAAAACCGATTGAATGCTATTCTTATTATTAAAAAGGATCAAGAAATAGGAAATAGAGAACAGATCATGACCAAAACTAAAAATTACAACGATGCTGTACAATGGTCCAATCAGAATAGACAGCTCATTTATCAAAAGTGGAATAGTATTTATCCTATATTTTTAAAAAACCATATCAATTCTATTTAAGATCCTTTAACAAAGCTTATCAAATTCTTAAGCCTTCATTCTTGCCTTTAATCTTAAATTAAAGGTGAACTATAAAAATATATAACATGAAGAACTTTATACAACTCATTACCGTTGCCTTTTCACTCCTGATAACAACAAACGCTTTTGCACAAGGATATACTACTAACAAGGCAACGCCAGCACAAGAAAAAAAAGCTGATGATATAGTTTTAAAATTTGATGATGTGTTATCATTAACGGAAAAACAGGAATTGTTGTTTAAAAATAAACAGGCAGAATTTGTTTACGCAAATGAAGCTGTTTTAAATAGTGAACGTTCTAAGAAAGAAATAAATGGTATTCTTTTGGCACTTTATCAAGAACAGGCAAATGAAATGAAAGAAATATTAACACCACCACAATTTGACCTATATGTACAATACAGAAGCAAATACGATCCCTTATTTGTAATTCTGAAATAGTAAAAAAAGCCACTTTAAAGTGGCTTTTTTTGTTTCTAGTTGTGAGGCTAGATTCAAGATTTTATCTTTACAGCATATAAAAAAAGAAAATTAGAAATGGGTAGAGCATTTGAATTTCGCAAGGCGCGTAAAATGAAGAGATGGAGCGCTATGTCTAAAGCTTTTACAAGAATAGGTAAGGACATAGTTATAGCGGTAAAAGAAGGTGGACCAGATCCTGATTCTAACTCTAGATTAAGAGCGGTGATCCAAAACGCAAAATCGGTTAACATGCCCAAAGCAAATGTGGAGCGTGCGATTAAAAAAGCAACAGATAAGGATACAGCAAATTTTGAAACCGTACTTTTTGAAGGTTATGCTCCTCATGGTATTGCTGTTTTAGTAGAAACCTCTACAGATAATAATAATAGAACTGTAGCAAATGTGCGCAGTTACTTCAATAAATGCGATGGTAATTTAGGTACTTCTGGATCTGTGGAATTTATGTTTGATCATAAATGTCATTTTAGAGTTCCGGCAGGTGGTTTGGACCTAGAAGAATTAGAACTAGAATTAATTGATTTTGGTGCAGAAGAATTGTTTCTAGATGAGAAGGATGATGATGACGATAACTCTGTAGACGGAATCATGATTTATGCAGAGTTTCAAAATTACGGAACACTTCAGAAAGGACTTGAGGAAATGGGACTAGAAATTTTAAGTTCTGACTTTGAGTATATACCTACTATTCAAAAAGAAGTTACTTCAGAGCAAAGAGAAGATGTTGAAAAACTACTTGAAAAACTGGATGAGGACGATGATGTAAATAACGTTTATACGACGATGAAAGAAGAGGAATAATTTCTCGATAGAAATAGCAGAATGTTTTAATTGAAAATGTAGTAATAGCTATCAAAACAGAGCATTTATTAACCTTTTATCGATTTAACCTGAAATCAAATTTCAAATTCTAGAAACCTTATTAATATTCTTAACTTTCTATTATTAATATAAAATCTAACAATAAAATGGTAAAAGCAAAATATCAAAGCGTTCTAGACTTAGGAGAGAAATTGAGTATTCAAAATGGTGATGTTCAGGTTAATGGTGATAAATTAGAAATAAGAGGTACAGCAGCTACACCATATCACAAGGACTTGTTGTGGGATGAGATTAAAAAAGTAGGTGGTGATCATCCAGCTGATTTAATGGCAGACATTAAAGTTGCAGACGAATCTATTTATGCAAAGCATACGGTGAAAAGTGGTGAATCATTAAGTCTTATTGCAAAGCATTATTTCAAAGATCCAATGAAGTATAAACAAATCTTTGTAGCAAATATAGATCAATTAAAAAATCCAGATTTGATTCATCCTGGACAGGAGTTAGTAATTCCCAATATGTAATCAGATTAGATTTTGATATAAAAAAAGCCTCACAATTTGCGAGGCTTTTTTTATATCAACTGATGAAATACTTCATTTGTAAATGATGCAGCCTATAATTTAATACTATTATTATTTAAACATATCCATTCCTGGAATGTTGGGCATACCATCTTTTGTAACCGCAGCAACTTCGGCCTCATAAATAGTTTCTGCTTTTGTAAGTGCTTTATTGGTGACCATTACAAGGTAATCTTCTAATTGTTCTTTATCCTCAAGAAGCTCGTCTGCAACAGCAATGTTTTTAATAGTACGGCTAGCAGTAACGGTTACTTTCAATAGGCCATCGCTAGACTGTTCATCGATTAAAACCGTATCCATTCTCTTTTTTGTGTCCTCTACTTTCTGTTGGGTTTCTTTAAGTTTTCCCATCATTCCTGAAATATCTCCAAACATAGTTTTGCTTTTAATTGTTAATAGTGATTCCGCTTTCGCGAAAGCGAGAACAAAAATAACTATCTCATTCAAATAGTAACAAATGGATCGCTATTTTATATCTTGCGGCGCTTTTAAATGTAAAGATATCTATGGCTCTCAAAGCTCCAATTGCAAAAAAAATACCTCATGTACATGATATGCATGGTCATCAAAGAATTGATAATTACCACTGGATGACAGAACGCGATGCTCCAGAAGTAATTGATTATCTGAAAAAAGAGAATGATTATTACGATGCAACAACAAAGCATACTGATGGATTAAAGAACGATCTTTTTGAAGAAATAAAAAGTCGTATTAAAGAAGATGATGAGTCCGTACCTTATTTATTAAATGGATATTGGTACATAAGCAAGATGGAAACAGGTGAGAGCTATCCTTATTACTACAGACGTAAGGATGGTACTGATAAGATAGAATTGCTTTTTAACGTAAACGAAATGGCAATAGGCCATGACTTTTTCAAGTTAACCTCTATGAATATATCGCCAGATAATAATCTGGTAGCTTATGGAGTAGATACTAAAGGACGCAGAGAGTATAGTATTTATATTAAAAACTTAAAAACTGGCGAGTTGCTCTCTAACCATCTAGAATTAACTACTGGTGGTTCTGTATGGGCAAATGACAATAAAACTCTTTTTTTTACTAGAAAGGATCCTCAAACTTTAAGAGCAGATAAGATATACAAATATGAGTTAGGGCAACCTGCAGCTTCTAACCAACTGGTTTATGAGGAAAAAGACGAGATTTTTAATTGCTTTGTTTATAAAACTATGTCAGAGCGTTTTATAATGATCAAATCTTCTGCAACATTATCTGATGAAGTAATGTTCATTGATGCAGACTTGCCTCATAGTGAGTTTAAAATGATACAAGAAAGACAACCAGAATTGGAGTATTGTGTATCCCACTATAAGGATAGTTTTTATATCATGACCAATAAAGATAAAGCTACCAACTTTAAAATCATGAAAACGGCCATAGAAACGCCAGAAATGGAAAATTGGGTAGACTTTATAGCGCATGATCCAGAAGTTTTATTAGAGGATTTTGATCTTTTTGAAAATTATTTTGTTATTTCTGATCGATTCAATGGTTTGAATCGAATTAGAATCAAAGCCTGGGATAATACGGTTGATTATTTCTTGCCTTTTGATAATGAAACCTACACGGCTTTTACCAGTGCAAATTTTCAATTTAAGACCAATAAATTGCGTTACAATTATAACTCGATGACAATGCCACCATCAGTTATAGAATTTGATATGGAAACTAGGGAAGAGGTGATCTTAAAAACTCAACCTATTGAGGACGCTAATTTTGATCCTGCTAATTATACTTCAGAACGAGTTTGGGCAACGGCAAAGGATGGCGCAAAAGTTCCTATCAGTATAGTTTATAGAAAGAATTTAAAAAAACCTAAGGGAAATCCTTTATTACAATATGGTTACGGTAGTTATGGTAGCACGATAGATCCATATTTTTCCATATCTAGATTAAGTTTATTAGATAGGGGATTTGTATTTGCTATAGCGCATATAAGAGGTGGCGAGTATTTGGGTCGAGAATGGTATGAAAATGGTAAAATGTTTTCAAAGAGAAATACGTTTACAGATTTTATCGCTTGTAGCGAGTATTTAATTCAAGAAAAATATACAACATCAAATAGCCTTTATGCATCAGGTGGCAGTGCTGGTGGATTATTAATGGGTGCCATTATTAACATGGCACCGCAATTATATAATGGTATATTGAGTGCTGTACCTTTTGTAGATGTGGTTACTACAATGTTAGATGATAGTATACCATTAACCACTGGAGAATATGATGAATGGGGAAACCCCAATAATAAAGATAGCTATGAGTATATGCTAAGCTACTCTCCTTATGATCAAGTTAAAGCACATGAATACCCTAATATGTTAGTCACTACAGGTTATCATGATTCACAAGTTCAATACTGGGAACCTGCAAAATGGGTCGCAAAATTGAGAGAGTTGAAAAAAGATAACAATTTGTTATTGTTTAAAACAGATTTGTCAAGCGGTCACAGTGGCGCATCAGGAAGGTATGATGCACTTAAAGAAGTCGCAATCGATTTCGCTTTCTTGTTAGACCTTGAAAATATTAACGGATAGATTATTTTATGTAGATTTGCATTGTTTTGTGCTAAAATTTAACGTGCACAGTAATACCTCTCTCTAGCTTGAAACCTCGATAAGACTTTAAGTTAATGTGGAAAGGTATTTAAAGCAAATATCTAAATATGAGCGACAACATTAAAGCGTATAGTAATGTATTGGAATTAATAGGAGAAACACCTTTAATTCAACTATCTAAAACGGTTGAAGATTTTCCTGGTAATTATTACGCCAAAGTAGAGTCTTTTAATCCTGGACATTCTTCAAAAGATCGTATTGCTCTTCATATTATTGAAGAGGCAGAGCGTAAGGGCATATTAAAACCTGGTGATACTATAATAGAAACAACATCAGGAAATACTGGTTTTAGTATTGCAATGGTAAGCCGTATCAAAGGTTACGATTGTATTCTTGCTGTGAGTTCTAAATCCAGTGCAGATAAAATAGACATGCTAAAATCTATGGGTGCAAAAGTCTATGTATGTCCAGCAAATGTTAGTGCTGACGATCCACGCAGTTATTATCAAGTGGCAAAAAGATTACATGACGAGATTAAAAACAGCATCTACATTAACCAATATTTTAATGACCTAAATACAGAAGCACATTATCTTTCTACAGGTCCGGAAATATGGAATCAAACTGCAGGAGAGATTACGCATTTGGTAGCCTGTAGTGGAACTGGTGGTACCATTTCTGGAACTGCTCGATTCTTAAAGGAACAAAACCCTAACATTAAAATTTTGGGAGTAGACGCTTATGGCAGTGTTTTGAAAAAGTACCATGAAACGCAAGAATTTGATAAAGATGAAATATATCCTTATCGCATAGAAGGATTGGGTAAGAATTTGATTCCTACAGCAACAGATTTTGATGTTATTGATAGTTTTACCAAAGTGAAAGATGAGGACGCAGCACATATGGCTAGAAAAGTATCCCAGACAGAAGGATTATTTGTAGGATATACTAGTGGTGCAGCTATGCAAGCAGTAAAACAATTAGTTGCTTCTGGTGAATTTGATAAGAATTCTAAAGTTGTCGTAATTTTTCCTGACCACGGATCTCGTTATATGAGTAAAATCTATAATGATGAATGGATGCAGGATCAAGGCTTTTTTGATTCTAAAACAGTGGCAGACCAACCGCATATTGAGTATATAAAATAGTATAAAGAAAGATTTAACATACTTTAAGCCACTGTCTTTGAAATAGATAGTGGCTTTTTCTTTTCCTATTTAAAAAATTAGATTCCTGATAATACTAACTATCTATTTATCAACAGATTATTGTTATGAACTTATTTGCTGTGCACGCATAATGAATAGGCAGTTTATCAGGAGATTTGTATATTTGCAGCTTAGATTATTCTTATGAAAGATTTATTTGATAAAATTTATAAAGACAAAGGACCTCTAGGAAAGTGGGCTAGTGTTGCTGAAGGATATTTTGTATTCCCAAAGCTGGAAGGACCGATTTCTAATCGTATGCGTTTTAATGGTAGAGAAGTAATTACCTGGAGCGTAAATGATTATTTAGGATTAGCAAATCATCCAGAGGTAAGAAAAGTAGATGCTGAAGCTGCTGCCGAATACGGAAGTGCATACCCAATGGGTGCTCGTATGATGAGTGGTCATACTTCATTACACGAGCAATTAGAAAATGAACTTGCTGCATTTGTAAATAAAGAGGCTGCTTACTTATTGAACTTTGGTTATCAAGGTTGTATGTCTACTATTGATGCATTAGTATCTAAAGATGATGTGATTGTTTATGATGTAGATACTCATGCATGTATCATTGATGGAGTTCGTTTGCATCAAGGAAAGCGTTTTACTTACAAGCATAATGACCTTGAAAGCATAGAGAAAAATTTACAGCGTGCTACAAAATTAGCTGAGCAAACCGGTGGAGGAATTCTATTGATTTCTGAAGGAGTTTTTGGAATGCGTGGTGAGCAAGGAAGATTGAAAGAAATTGTAGCCCTCAAAGAGAAATATAACTTCAGGCTTTTTGTTGATGATGCACATGGCTTTGGTACATTAGGTAAAACTGGTGCTGGAGCAGGTGAAGAGCAAGGCGTGCAAGATCAGATCGATGTATACTTTGCAACGTTTGCAAAGTCTCTAGCAAGCACTGGTGCTTTTATCGCTGCAGATAAAGAGATCATGGATTATCTAAAATATAATTTACGATCTCAAATGTTTGCTAAGTCCCTGCAGTCGCAACTTGTATTAGGTGCTTTAAAACGTCTTGATATGCTACGTAGTATGCCAGAACTTAAAGAAAAGTTATGGAAAAACGTAAACGCATTGCAAAATGGTTTGAAAGAGCGAGGATTTGATATAGGAACAACACAATCTTGTGTAACACCTGTATATTTAAAAGGTAGTATTCCTGAAGCAATGGCTCTTGTAAAAGACTTACGTGAAAACTTTGGAATATTTTGTTCTATCGTAGTGTATCCTGTGATTCCTAAAGGTCTAATTTTGCTAAGGTTAATTCCTACTGCTTCACACACAATGGAAGACATAGAAGAAACTTTGACAGCCTTTGAAGGAATACGTGAAAGATTAGATGGTGGTGTTTATAAAAGATTAAGCGCTAGCGTTGCTGCGGCTTTTGCTTAAACTATTCATTAATTACTATAAAAAAAAGCTCCCTTATTGGGAGCTTTTTTTATTAAAAATCAGTAATTGATTGCTGACAGAATGATTGCAAATATTTGCAAGTTTACCTTGATATCTACCCTTTATCAAGTTTGTAAATTGAAATATTTTTGATGGATCAAGTAATGTTATATTTTATTGCTTTAATAAAGTAGCCTGTTGCATCACACTAATAGGATAACTATTAACCTTATATCCAGCCGATTCTCCAGTCTCCTCCTTATTGGCTAAAGTGGACATCGTTATCATAAACTCCATTCGGTCCTCATAAAACACTTCACTATTATTTAGTAAGTTGCCTGCAACTTCATAAGTACTAAATAGGGTATGATTAGAACAGGCAATAGGTAAGATGATACCATTGTTTTCATCCAATTCATAAATATTAGGATTTTTGGTTTGAATTAAAGTATAGGCTCTTTCAGATCTTTCATCTCCATAAAATATTTTATAATCAAATTTAAAACTTTCGTTTGTTGCTAGTAAATGAAACTCCATCGGTATTTCTTCTGTTCCATTGCTTGATGTTATCTGCAAATTCCCTTTATAAACACCTAAAAAATCTGTGGGAAAAATTAGATCCTTTTTAACGTTTTCTGTTTGTTTGATTGGAGGAACTTCTTCAACTAATGTTTGTTGCTTTTCTTGTCTGCATCCTATTGTAATCAATAGTAAGCCTAATAATATACTATTTCTCATATTTCAAAAATAGCATTTATTTGTTTCGCTTTCGCGAAAGCGAGATAACAAACCATTATAAATGAAGAAATCCCAAGTAGTCAAAAATGACATCTCAGGATTTCTTACTAACCAACCAAAAAACTTTATGAAAATTACTCTCTATAATTTTCATATAATGAATAGCAATACATGTGCCAAATTATTGTGCACGCACAGTAATTTTGTTGTATTCCATAAAAAAAACGAATTTGAGATTCAACAAGCTTTTATTTTAAAATTCCAATAGTTTCTTAACTAAGAATATAATAAATGCCATAATGTCACTAATGACGATTGTCACATTGAATGTATATAGTCTTTTCGTCTTTATCTATGAAATCAATACCTGGACAACCAAAACTAATATCATATAACCCATATATTACCGGTGCTTTATTCTTGAAGAGTTGACCAGTATAATGACCTACATTTATGTTGTCACTTTTAAGATCATCCATATAAAATTTGGCGCTGCGGCTTTCACCAGATGTTATTTCAGTTTCATATAACAACTTTTTAAATGGTGAGGTTACAAACAAAAAGGTACCTTTATAATCGTTATCTAAAAATTTAAGATTTACATAGTAATAATCATTCTCTTCTTGTGTATCATGATAAGCTAGTTCTACTATATAATTTGAGCTTTTATAAAAGCTATTGTACACAAGTTCTATTTTAGGAACTTTTTTATTATCAATAAGTTTCCACTGGATTGATTTTACTTTTCCTATTTCAAAAGGATTTTCTTTTCCTATATGGGCAAATGTATTCTCATAAGAGATTTCACTAGTATCGATCAAATCTTTTAAATCAAAACCTGTAAGATAGGATCCACCATAAATACTTTCATGAGAAAAAAGCAACAAGTTCTTTACTTTGAATGTTTTCAATTGATTCTTTCTGAAATTATAAATAAATAAGTAATCTGTTTCTTTAATTTCTCGATTGTTTAAAAACTTGCTTCTTTCTTTATCTCTTACTGGGTAGGAGTATTCTTTATTAGTTTCTTGATAATCATTTTCTTCATACTCTTTTGCAACTTCAGGAAATCTCATATTCCAAAAATCATCAGTCAATGAGACAAAAGGGTAGTAGTTGTTTTCTTCATCATAATACATACTTAATGAAAAGATGGAGAGTTCATTGATGGTATCTTTGTATTCTATTTCTCTATATTCATCTTTTAGAAATGCGTCAAAAACATAACCTACCGCTCTTTCAGCTTTTATTTTAACCCAGTTTCCAGAGATACTTTTACCTGAATCTTCAATATCACTGGTAACATCGGTAACTTCTAGTATTTGTATTCTTAAATTATCAGGAAGTTTACCTAAGATTTTTCCTTTTGGAACGTCTCTAAAATTAAGACCAGATGGCGCATCTACATATTTGTAAACTAAAGCGTTTTCAAACGTGTTGTTAGAATGTGGTTTTGCTTTTGTGTCTTTTATTTGTGAAGTAGTGGAAAGAATGGTATCCTTTTTAATTTTTGATTCTATAGATGAAGTTTTATCTATTTCTGAAGAGTTCTTGCAGCCCATCAAGCTGGAAAGAATTATTATGAGAAGACTTATTCTTAAAATGGTTGTCATATAGCTATATCCATTTTTTCCATCTGAAAAAACCGAGTAGAGCAAAGAAGATAACCGCATTAATAATCCAAAAATACTCGTAGCCATGTTCCCAGGTCAATTCTGGAATATGTTCAAAATTCATCCCATAAATACCAGCTACAAATGTCATGGGTATAAAAAGAGAGGATACAATAGTGAGAACTTGCATGATCTGATTCATTTTGTGACTCACACTGGATAAATACATGTCACGTAAGCCAGCGTTTATTTCTCGGTAGGTCTCTACACTTTCTATAATTTGAATACAATGATCATAAGCATCTTGTAGATAGGCATGGGTTTTTGATTCAATCAAATTGCTATTTTCTTTTAATAATCTAGAAATGGACTCACGTAAAGGAAATATGGCTCGACGTAATTTTAAAAGCATTCTTTTATTCTTTTGAGCTTGATTAAGCGAGTCTTTTTGTGGATTATCAAAAATTTCATCTTCTAACTGATCTAGATATTCACCTATTTGTTCTATAACCAAAAAGTAATGATCAATAATACTATCAATCAGAGCATAGAATAAATAATCGCTTTTAACTCCTCTTATACGACCACGACTGTTTTCAATTCGATCTCTCATGTTTTCAAAAACATCACCAGTTTTTTCTTGAAAGGAAATTACTGCATCTTCAGTAAGTATGATACTAACCTGTTCTTCATTCAATTCATGATTCTCTGCATCATAAGATATCATTTTGATACACTGATAAATGTAGTCGCCGTAAAATTCTGTTTTGGGACGTTGTGTTGTGTTTGCAATATCCTCTAAAAGTAGATGGTGTAAATGAAATTTATCACCTACTTTCTCTAATAGATCTATATCATGAACTCCGTCAATATTGAACCAGTTGACGCGATCTTCCTTAAGTTGATCTAGAAAGATTCCGTCTTGTTTAGAATAATGATCGACATCGTAAAGAATGGTCTCTGTAGTAACCTCACCAGACCTTTCTTCACCTACGTAGGATATGGTTCCTGGCGGTTGAAAAACTGTGCTGGTAGATTTAGGCGTTGCTTTACGTCTTAGTCTAAGATTTATTTTTTTCATAGAACGGCTGGTTAAGTGAATTGCTTCACAATCAAAAGTAATAAGTTTAAACTTAAACTAGGAATTTACTTCAACTTCTCTGCAATGTAAGGCGCTGTATAACTGTCTTTTATTTTAGCCACTTCTTCTGGCGTTCCAGTTGCAATTAAATTACCTCCAGATTTACCGCCTTCAGGTCCTAGATCAATCACATAATCAGCACATTTAACCAGATCCATATTGTGTTCTATAACAATTACAGAGTGGCCTTTTTCAATTAAAGCATTAAAGCTGTCTAATAATTTATTGATATCGTGAAAGTGTAAACCAGTTGTAGGTTCGTCAAAAATAAATAGTGTTTTATCGCTAGTGGTTCCTTTAACTAAAAAACTAGCTAATTTAATACGTTGTGCCTCACCACCAGAAAGGGTAGAAGAGCTTTGTCCTAAGGTCACATAACCTAAACCTACGTCTTGTAAAGGTTTTAATTTTCTCGTTATTTTTGCTTCTTTATTAGTGTCAAAAAAGTCAATAGCATCATTAATTGTCAGGTTTAAGATGTCATCAATGTTATGATCATGAAACTTGATTTCAAGTATATCTTTTTTGAATCTTTTGCCGTTACAAGTTTCGCACGTTAGTGTAACATCTGCCATGAATTGCATCTCGATAGTTACTTCTCCATCACCTTTACAAGTGTCACATCGTCCACC
The DNA here is from genome assembly GCF_965657255.1 of Nonlabens sp. Taxonomy (NCBI): domain Bacteria; kingdom Pseudomonadati; phylum Bacteroidota; class Flavobacteriia; order Flavobacteriales; family Flavobacteriaceae; genus Nonlabens; species Nonlabens sp. The sequence continues at coordinate 130,548 of NZ_CBFHNM010000004.1, read as the reverse complement.
ATCAACATTAAAAGAAAAATGTTTGGGTTTATAGTTTCTTATTTTTGCAACTTTCTCATTTGCAAATAGATTACGTATGTCATCATAAGCTTTAATGTATGTGACAGGATTTGAACGCGAACTTCTTCCTATTGGGTTTTGATCAATAAATTCGACTGTTTTTATGTTTTCGAATTTTCCAGAAATCTCGGTATACTGACCAGCTTTTTTACCATAACCACCTAATGTTTTTAAGATGGCTGGATATAAAATTTGTTTGATTAAGGTAGATTTTCCACTACCAGAAACACCGGTAACCATGGTTAAGACGCCTAATGGAAACCTTACGTCTATATTTTTAAGATTATTTTGTCTCGCTCCTTTAATATCAATATAATATTTGTGTAATCTTCGCTTTCGCGGAAGCGGAATCTCCATAGACCCATTCAAATATTGTGCAGTAAGACTAGTGGATTTTAAAATCTCGTCTAAGTTTCCTGCGGCAACAACTTCACCACCGTGTGTTCCTGCTTCAGGACCTATATCTATAATTTCATCTGCGGCCTGCATGATCTCTTCATCATGTTCTACTACGATTACAGTATTTCCTAAATCACGGAGGTTTTTGAGAACTTTTATCAATCTCTTAGTATCACGAGGATGCAGCCCTATACTAGGCTCATCTAAAATATACATACTACCTACAAGGCTACTGCCTAATGATGTAGCCAGATTGATACGCTGTGATTCTCCACCAGAAAGGCTGTTAGACTTACGATTTAAAGTCAAGTAATCTAATCCTACATCCGATAAAAAAGCCAATCTATTGTTGATTTCAATTAGTAACCTTTTAGCAATATCTTGATCGTTTTGACTCAATTCTAGTTGTTCAAAAAACGGAATCAACTCTTTAATAGGCATCGTTACCAAATCGGTAATGGTAACACCAGCGATCTTTACATAATTGGTTTCTTTTCTTAACCGAGCACCATTACAATTACTACATTTTGTTTTGCCACGATACCTAGAAAGCATGACACGGTTTTGAATTTTATAAGCTTTTGCCTCTAGCTCTTCAAAAAAGGAGTGAATTCCTTCAAAATATTGGTTACCATCCCAAACTAGTTGTTTTTGTTTATCCGTTAATTCAAACCATGGTCTATGAATAGGAAAGTCAAATTTACCAGCAGTTTTTATGAGTTGATTATTATAGTAAGACATGCTCTCACCTCGCCATGGGAAAACCGCCTGTTCATAAATAGAAAGAGCGGTGTTAGGAATTACTAAATCTTCATCAATTCCTATGACATCGCCATAACCTTCACATTTAGGACACGCACCGTAAGGATTATTAAAACTAAACAAATGTGGATTAGGCTCGAGAAATTCAATACCATCCAGTTCAAATTTGTTAGTAAACTCTCGTACTTTGCTGCCATCCATATATTCTATAAAAGCAACACCTTTTCCTTCAAAAAAAGCGGTGTCAATGGCATCTGCAAGGCGATTGTAAAAATCTTCATCATCACGCACAATGATACGGTCTACGACTATTTTAACTTCGTCTTTTTTAGAATAGGTCAAGTTTTCTTCATCAATTCTATGAACTGATTCATTAATTTTGATACGTGTGTAACCTTGTTGTTGTAATACCTGTAGCTGCTCTTCAATGTCACGTTTCCCTTTAACTATAAGTCTAGTAGTCAATAATAATTTAGAACCTTCTTTTTGTTCTTTTACGTAATTGACAACATCGGTAACAGTATCTTTTTTCACTTGGTCACCAGAAAGAGGCGAGTAGGTGCGACCTATACGAGCAAATAATAATTTTAAATAATCATAAATCTCTGTAGTGGTTCCTATAGTAGATCGTGGATTTGTACTATTTACTTTTTGTTCAATGGCTATAGCTGGAGCAATACCTTTGATGTATTCTACTTTTGGTTTGTTTAAACGTCCTAAAAACTGTCTTGCATAAGAAGATAGGCTTTCTACATAGCGTCGTTGTCCTTCTGCATAAAGTGTGTCAAAGGCTAGGGAAGACTTACCACTTCCTGATAAGCCAGTGATAACAACAAGCTTATTTCTAGGGATAACAGCATCTAAACTTTTAAGGTTATGAAGCTCAGCACCTTTGATTAGAATATTGTTCTTAGGGCTTAACTGGTCTATATTGGCAAACAATTTTGTTTCAGGCATAAGTACAAAGATAAGAGTGTCATTGCCCTTCAAAGAATGGAATATTGTAATTTAAATGTTAAAATATGTTATTAAATTTTGCATTTGTGGAATAAATGTTGGTATATTTATACCGTTAACATTTTTTAAACACAACGCCTATACTATAATATTACTTTAAAAATCGATCAAGGACTCTTATCTGAGGTCAACTAAGTTGTTATATTATGGAAATGAAAAATGTTCAAGATGCTGCATTGGTTAGGCAGTACATTGATGGTAATGAAAGAGGTATAGAAATTCTTATTACACGTCACAAACAAAGAATCTACAGTTTTATTTTTTCAAAAGTAATGGACCGCGACATTACAGAAGATATTTTTCAGGATACCTTCATTAAAGTGATTCGTACCCTTAAGAAAGGAAAATACAATGAAGAAGGTAAGTTTCTTCCTTGGGTAATGCGTATTGCACACAATCTTGTTATTGATCACTTTCGCCGTAATAAACGTATGCCTAAGTTTCAGTCCCGTAACGACTTTGATATCTTTGATGTTATAAGCGACGGAGAAGAAAGTATGGAATATGAAATGATTACTAGTCAGATGCATGAAGATGTACGTAAACTAGTAGATGAACTTCCTACTGATCAAAAAGAGGTATTGATCATGCGCATTTTTAAAGAGATGTCTTTTAAAGAAATAGCAGATTCAACTGATGTTAGTATTAACACCGCACTAGGTAGAATGCGTTATGCTTTGATCAACTTACGCAAGATTATTGATAAAAATAATATCATATTAACTAGATAATTTAATTATTTCAATCGATTCTTATAATATAGTCCAAAAAAGTACGTTTATATCAAAACTAAACATACCTCTAACATGGCTAAACTTTACAATGAATCATTTCCTGAACCAGTGAAACCTACAGGTCCCAAAGATGAGACGGTAAAATCTCTTCTCAACTTTTCAAAAGCATTAAGTGTTACACGATACAAGAACATGACGTTTGAAACACTTAACAATTGATATAATCAGCCTAATATCAATACTTTGTTTTCAATTTGAAAATCCATTCTCAAAGCTACTGAGAATGGATTTTCTTTTTAATGGTGTAATGAATTTAGTTTTAATTACGCTTTCGCTAAAGTGAGATACAAAAAAGTATAAAATTCATCTAAACTTAATTGACAATTCACTGAAGAGCGGAATCTATTAGAGTTTGTTTTGAGTGTTTGTAGATCTCTCAACCGCTAAACCCTTTTGGTTGCTCATGTGGCTGCGCTATATTCGTCGCCAACCTGTTTTTCCTTTAAAAAGGGAAATACTTTGTACTTTTATGATAATTACTGTGCGGATCTGTAACGCTTTTCATTTTTCTCAAATTTGATAAAACTTTACCTAAGTAACTTAAATAGGATAAGCTCTTTCCAAAAGGAAATTATAATTTTCCATGGAGATGATAATTGGTTAAACACTAATTCAATTAACTTCTAATTTCATCTTTAAATGAATAGTTTTCGTCCATATTCTTTTTAAGAAACCCAGCAATCTGTTTATATGTATCTAATTCTGATATAGCATTCTTATTAATAATACAACTAGTGTAAAAATTCAATAAAAATTTTCAAAACTTCATCACTTCTTCAACTTCTTATAATATTCGTTAAGTACAGATTTTCTTCCTACAGTTTTTGTAATAATATCTTTTTCTAGATCCCAACCACGTGCAGGGCTGTATTCACGTCCATACCAAATAATCTGAAGGTGCAAGTCGTTCCATGTTTCCTCTGGAAAAAGACGTTTGGCATCCTTCTCCGTTTGTACTACGTTTTTACCGTTGGTCAAATTCCAGCGGTACATTAATCTGTGAATATGAGTATCCACAGGAAACGTGGGAATACCAAAGGATTGTGCCATGACTACAGCCGCTGTTTTATGACCTACGCCTGGAAAAGCTTCTAACTCTTCATAAGTTTGTGGAACAATACCGTTATGATGATCTATAAGCATTTGAGAAAGTCCATGTATGCCTTTTGCTTTCATGGGTGAAAGTCCAACAGGTTTAATGATTTCGCGTATTTCATCAACGCTTAATTTTACCATGTCATAAGGATTATCTGCTCGGTCAAATAGGAGCGGAGTGATCTGATTCACACGTACATCGGTACTTTGCGCACTCATTAAAACAGCGATCAATAAAGTATACGGATCTGTATGATCTAACGGAATAGGAATTGTGGGATACAATTCTTGTAATTTATTTATGATAAAATTGACCTTTTCCTGTTTGTTCATGTTTTAATTTTATGCTTTAAACAAAAATACGATATGACATCATTAAAAGTAGGAGATAAGGCTCCAGATTTTTCGGTTCTTAATCAAGATGAACAAACAGTTTCTTTGTCAGATTTCACAGGTAAGAAATTGGTTTTATTTTTTTATCCTAAAGCAAGTACACCAGGCTGCACTGCAGAGGCATGTAATTTAAGGGATAATGTAGATCGTTTTCGCGCAGGCGGATACGAAATACTAGGAGCAAGTGCAGACAGTCCTAAGAGGCAAAAGAACTTTCAGACTAAATATGAACTTCCTTATGATCTTCTAGCAGACGAAGACCATTCTTTACTGAATGCTTTTCAAGTATGGGGACCTAAAAAATTTATGGGTAAAGAGTATGATGGGATTCACCGTACTACATTTGTTATAGATGAGAATGGTATAATTTCTGACGTGATTCAGAAAGTGAAAACTAAAGATCACGCAGCACAAATCTTGTAATAACAACACCAATTATTGAACATAAAAAAACTCCAATAATCAGAAAAATTTCTGGTAATTGGAGTTTTTTAATATACTCTGTAACTTTTTATAAAGGTGCGTCTTCTGCATGAGAGGAACTTTCTTTATTATCATTTTCTTGAAGATTGCACCCAAATAAGTTTTCTTTTTCCATTAATTCTGGAATACCTGATGGTAACATTTCCTGCCATCCATCTTCACCTTCTTCAATCATTCTCAAGACTTCTCTAGAGAAAATATGTAGTATGTCTGGATTGTAATCTTCTAGATCTTTTAATTTACCATTGTATTTAAAGAACTTATAAAGTTCTTTCATACGTGGATGTACTTTTAGGTTCTCACTGGTGGTTAATTCCCCAGTTTCTTGATCTAGCATAGGATATAAATAAACTCTGAGATCTTTGAAAAATAATTTTCCGAAAGCTTCTAATATCCCACCACTAAGATGCGTATAATATTTAGTGTCAAATATCTCAATGAGATTATTAACTCCCATAACTAGCCCTATTCTAGCTTTGGTATAATTGTTAAAATATTCTACTAGTTTATAATATTCCTTGAAGTTGGAAATCATCACCGTTTGCCCTAAAGAACAAAGCAGTTCTGCACGGTGCATGAAATCTTCTTCATCTATCTCACCGCTTGCTCTTAAATTAGAAAGTGTTATTTCAAAAATAGTTTCTACGTTTTCTTCCTTAACCGTTCCAGATTTCAAGAATCTACGACGAGCGGTTTCAAACATGTCCATATTCACTTTTGTCACAGGACGGAAACTACCGCGCAGTGCCAAAACGTTTTTCTTATAAAGAATACGAGCGCTTAAGATGTTGTTTCCATCAGGACCAAACATAACGGCCTCTGTCATTCCATGCTTTAAAAGTTGTAAACTCATCAATCGATTGTCTACTTCTTCAAATCGAGGTCCAGAAAAGTTAATCATATCTATCTCAATCTTATCCTTGTCAATATGATCGTATAAATATTCTAGTAACTTTCTAGGATTATCATGTTTGTAAAAAGCTCCGTAGATTAGGTTAGTTCCTAAGATACCTAAAGTAATTTGCTGTAAACGAGCATCACGTTCTTTAAAACGCACGTGTAAAATAATCTCTGAATAAGCTTCTTCTGGTGATACTTGAAAACGAATTCCTACCCATCCATGACCTAAATATCGTTTTGCAAAATCAATAGTAGCTACCGTATTTGCGTAAGTAAAGAATAGTTTCTCAGGATGTTTTTCTCTAGAAAGTCTTTCCTCAATCAAGTTAGACTCATGCTCTAGCATTTTTTTAAGCCTACCTTCTGTTACGTAGCGCCCATCATCTTGAATACCGTAAACAGCATCAGAAAAATCTTTATCATAAGCACTCATTGCTTTTGCAATGGTTCCAGATGCGCCACCAGCTCTAAAAAAGTTTCTAACGGTTTCTTGTCCAGCACCTATCTCTGCAAAGGTTCCATAAATATTACGGTTCAAATTAACTCTTAGAACTTTATTCTTTATTGATGGTACCGATTCAAAATCATGATCTCCTGGCAAACTTATCCCCATTATAACTATTTTTCTGTTTACACAAAGGTAGCAAACAACACTACTTTAATGGAAAAATCTCCATACTTTTATGAAACAATTATGGAAGTAAAAATTACAATTTTAGGTACAGGCACTTCACAAGGTATTCCCGTTATAGGAAGCTCACATCCAGTATGTTTGAGTGATAATCCTAAAGATAAACGTTTGCGAGTAAGTGCTATGATTGAAGTAAATGATAAGCGTTTTATTATTGATTGTGGTCCCGATTTCCGTCAGCAGATGCTTAAACAGCAAATTTCTTCTATCGATGCAATGCTTTTTACACATGAACATGCAGACCATACTGCTGGTTTAGATGATTTGCGTCCGTTTTATTTTCGTCAGGGAAATTTACAATGTTACATGACTTCTAGAGTACATAAAGCACTTCAGGAAAGATTCAATTATATTTTCACAACAAAAAATAAGTATCCTGGAGTAGCTACTTTAGATGTTCATGAATTTGAAAACGAGTCTTTTGAAGTAAACGGTGTTACTGTTATACCTGTCCTTGCAGACCATGGCTTTATACCTGTTCATGGTTTTAGAATTGGTAATGTTGCTTATATGACAGATGTGAAGACTATAGCTCAAGGCGAAAAAGAGAAACTTAAAAGTCTTGATGTACTTATTCTAAATATGTTACGAGAAGAACCACATGCAACGCACTTAAACCTAGAAGAAGCACTGGAATTAGTAAGGGAATTACAACCTAAACGTACTTACTTTACACATATAAGTCATCATCTAGGTTTTCATGACGAAGTAGAAAAATCACTTCCTGAAAACGTATTTTTAGCTTACGATAATCTTGAAATAACATCCCTGTGAGAAAAAGTTTTTATTTATACCTATTTATTTTTGCTGCTTTAATTGCACTAGTCATTTACGTAAATGGTAGAAGATACCATGAAAAGCTAGAGAATCAAGTTCAAAGCTTGCGAACAGAGCTTTACGAAACGGATCAAGCAAGGAAAGATGCTTTATCTGTTCAAGTGAAAGCCGACTATGAAAATTCTGTTTTTTCGCTGAAAGGAAATCCTGAAGCCGAGAATTATCTTTATAACTTAGGTCTAGATGCCTTTGAAGTAGAGCGTATAGTGAAGGATCAACTTCTAGAGTTAAACATTAAAGAAGGTGGTAACCCATTGGTTCCTTATGTAGGAAAAGGTCGTGGTTTCAGGATTAATGATACCAAATTTATCAACCATAAATGGGTTCTAGCTAACTTTACTGATAACGATCGTTGGGGTGAAGTGTTGATACGTTACGACATCAACAAGGAAAAACAAGTAGAGATGGAAACGATCAAAGCTTTATTGTTTGATAAAGATCGATAATAATACCAATATAATATTCTCAAACTATCTAGAAGCTAGTTAAATTTAGTTTTCAAGATCCTTTAGTTTGCGAGAACTTTTTCTGTAGGCCATCATACCTATAACCATTAGAGCGATAGAAGCTCCACAAATTATATAATGCGGAGTTTGATGTGCATCAAAAGTATCTTTCCTTAAATAGGTCATCATCGCACAAAAAAGCACCTTTGGTAAGAAACAAAGCTGCGTTTTTTTGTCCTCTGATCTTTTTAATCTTCCTATCACTCATTCTTATACTATCTTGATTCAAATACTGAAAATAATCAATCCAATCTATAAATTCTAACTTTACGTTTTTTGATCTTAGAATTATTCAGCTCTTTGCACAAATCATAGGACTTTTCAAAAGGAACGGCCACAAAAGCACAATCTTGTTTTAATTCGATAGTCCCTAATTCATTTTTCTCAAGATTCCCTTGTTTAAAAAAGAGCCCAGCAATATCACCTTTGGAGATTTTATCCTTTCGACCACCAGAAATAAAAAGGGTCTCCCATCTTTGTATTTTATCAACCTTCAAACGCTCTGTATATTCTAGCGGTGAGCTTTCTTCTATATAGTCTGGTAAAGGATGCTTTTTATTGTGAAGAACATAAGCAGTTCCATCAGCATGCATTCTTGCGGTACGCCCGTTTCTATGAGTAAATTCTTCTTTATGAAATGGCAGTTCATAGTGAATAATAAAATCCAATTCTGGTACATCTATTCCACGAGCAGCAAGATCTGTGGCTAATAATAACTGATGTGTGCCATTTCTAAATTTGATTAAAGCACGTTCACGATCTCTTTGTTCTAAACCTCCATAAAATACAGAATGCGAGATATTTCTACTATTCAAAAACTCACTTACTTCTTCTATAGAATCTTTAAAATTACAGAAGATGATTCCGTTGCCGTTGCCAGTTCTTGCAATGATTTGTTCTAGATTTATAAATCTATTCTTAGAATCAGACGCCATGGTCTTGATTTGTAGTACACTATCTGTCTTCTTCTCAAATTTCAACACTTGAGGATTTTGTAAACCTACAAAAGAAGGAATTTCAGCTTTAAAGGTTGCTGATGTAAGAACGTTTCTTTCAATGTTGGGCAACGCGTGTACAATCTCTTTCATTTCTTTCTCAAAACCAGTTTCTAGCGATTTATCAAATTCATCTAAAATAAGAGTTCTAATAAAAGAAGGGTCAAAAGATTCTCTACGTAAATGATCTGCAATTCTTCCTGGTGTTCCTACCAGAATAGCAGGCGTATGATTTAAGTCTTCTTTGTCTTTGGCACCTGCACGACCGCCATAAATCGCATTTGCTTTGTAACCAGTTCCCATTTCTCTAATCACTTGTTCGATTTGAATGGCAAGCTCTCGAGAAGGAACAAGAATCAAAGCTTGCACTTCTATAAGATCTGGATTTAATTGTTCAATTACGGGCAGTAAAAAAGCTAATGTTTTTCCAGTTCCTGTAGGAGAGATGATTACGGTATCACGATGATTAGTAATCGCATCATGAGCTTGTTGCTGCATGTCGTTTAATGATACAATTCCTAATTTATCTAGAATTTGCTGACGTGATTTTATGGAATTGTTCATTTGATTTTAATATTTACTAAAACTATAAATTTTCTAGAGATCACTAGTACCTTTTCAACCTTTCCGACCTATGTTCGTTTCATTCACATTGCCCACTGATGCATTCTTCTCTCGAAAGCTCGTCGGATGCAAGTTCTGAAGATAAGGAGATTTAAATCAAAGAATTAATTTAAAATCCTTTTCTCTAACCAGTCTTTCATATCATAAAAATTATCTCTTGCCACGCCATGACCTATTGGATAATCTTTAAAAACATAATCGGCACCTATTTCTTCTAGGATCGCAGGTGCTTTTTTTGCCCATGCATAAGGTACGACTTGATCTACCGTTCCATGAGATATGAAGTAATTGGTTTTGATCTCGCTTTCGCGAAAGCGGACCGACAATCCATCTCTACCTGCAATTATATCTTCATTGATATAGCCACTCATCGCCACCACATTACGGAATACGCCTGGTTGAGAAAGGCTCAAACCATAGGAAAGAATGGCGCCCTGACTAAAACCAAGAACGTTTAAATTATTAGGATCAATGGAATAAGTTGCTTTAAGTTCTTCGAGGAAAGTATAGATCAATACCATACTTTCTCTAGCTTGATCATTATCACTGAACTTTCCACCAGCAGCATCAAAATTGATAGCATACCAGGCATGTCCATAAGGTTGTAAATCAAAAGGAGCTCTAGCAGAAACGATAAATATATCCTCACTGATCTCTGGAGTAAATGAAAATAGATCTTCTTCATTACTGCCATAGCCGTGAAGCAATAGGAGTAACGGTGCATTTTCTTTGCTCGCGGGACGAGTAATATGTTGTAATGTAAGTGATGTATTCAAATTTGCTATTTAATAAAAGTGAACCATTGTTGGAAGTGTTTTCCTATATATGGTAATAAATCTTGTTGATTGCGCAGTGCGCTAACCAGTCCTAATAAGGCAAGTAGCACCATTAAAGTAATGATTATCAAAGGCAGTAGTAATTGATCTTCTGGTATGTTTCCTGCAAAGACCGATATAATAACAGCTATAACAGCTATACCAAACATTTGTCTAATGTGAAAGGTGGCAAATGTATTTCCCTTATTCCAATTGAGAATAATAGAGATACCGAACAAAGCGATAAAAATCATTAAATGGATATATAAAAAGATTGAACTAGCATAAGCAAGTATGGCAAGGTTCTTTGCTGGTGGATTCTTACTCATTCCAAATGGCTTTTTTATTGTTGATGATCCCAATTACTTTCCCTTTCATTTGCTTTCCTAAAAAAGCAGAATTTTTTGAAGTAGAAACGATATGTTTCTGTTCAAACGTATAAGACGTTTCAGGTTCAAATAGGGTCAAGTTTGCAAATTGCCCTTCTTCAATCGTTGGTCTATTTTGATGAAAAACATGGTACCCATTTGTTAGTAGTTCAATAGTTTTCTCTAGTTCAATTAAATTATGTAGAGCACCAAAAGCACTTTCTAAACCTATAGTTCCAGAGGTTGCTCTATCAAATTCTAGATCTTTATGTTCAATAGTTAATGGTATATGATCACTGGTAACCACATCTATTATTCCACTAGATAAATGTTTGTAAAGTTGTTTCATTTCCTCTTCATCTCTTAACGGTGGTTGTACTTTGAAGTTTGCATCAAATGATTCTAACTCGTTACTAGACATTGTCAGATGGTGTATGGAAACGCTACAAGTTACATTTTGAGCTGTTTCTTTATACTTTTTGATCAGGTTTAATCCTTCGTTGGTACTTACCGTTGGAATATGTAATCTTCCTTTTGTGTAATTAGCAATCCTTAAATCTCTTGCTATTTGAAGTTCTTCAGCTAGACTAGGCATAGACTTTAGCCCTAAATTAGTACCTATAATATCTTCATTTACCATTCCTTTTCCTGCAATATCTTTGTTTTGAGGGAACGACTGTACCACACCATTAAATGAAGAAGTGTATTGTAAGCCTACCTTAAGCAAGTTTGCGTTTGTAATTTCATGTTTATAATCATAAAAGGAAACAGCGCCGGCTCGCTGCATATCATATAATTCTGCAAGATGTTCTCCTTTTTGATCTAAAGAAAAAGAACCAACAGGTAAAACAGTTACCGCCTGATTTGCAGTGACGTTTTTCAAGTATTTTATACCTGATTGATCTTGTGGGTTAGGTTGGTTATTAGGGTTAAGCATAATTGTAGTAAAACCTCCAGCGGCAGCTGCTTTGACACCATTTTCTAAGGTCTGTCTTTCTTCAAACCCTGGTTCTCCTAGACTTACACTAGTGTCTATCCAGCCTATAGAAACATGCATGTTATCACGTTCTATGATTTTTGCTTTCTCTTCATTTATGGAAACCCCTATTTTTTCAATCTTCCCATTTTTAATGAGTAGATCTCTTTTTTGGCCGTTTAAATTTGAACTGTCATCGACAATAGTAGCATTTTTGAGTAGGATCATTTTAAAAACTTTAATATCAATAGTTCACAAATAAGGAAGAATAGCGCTCCCATGACAAAGTATTTCCAAAAAGAAAGAATGTTTTCTTCTTGATCTAATTTATAAAGTAAATCGTCAATTGACACTGAAAGATTGCCACCTAAATCTGTATTTGAGTAATAATTCAATTTATTTTCTTGACGTTTTGCATTAAAACTAATATTAGAAATCTTTTCTTCTTTCAATAGGACATCATAATTACCTGCAGTAGAAAAATCTTGTCCAGCAGTAATAAGCACATAATTATCAAAAGCCTGTTGTCTAGGAATCACTTCAGTAATACCGTTAGACAAACTAACAATTTGATCTTGATTTATATCGGTGTTGACAGCTATAGCATTGCTGCTGTTTAATTCGTAATACAATTGCGATATAGGTAATGCATTAACTGCCATATTATATAAAACCGGAACGATCAAAGGAGAATTTTGAAAATTACTATTCTCTAGATTAAGACTACTTGTAAATATGTAAGTATTTTGATTTTTATATAGAAAGCTGCTTCCATCTTCATATTTTAAAATAGGGTCAATGGCATTGGTGCTTTTTAAAACACTTTTTACGTTAGGATATTGAAAATTGGAAACACGTTTATTAAAAACACCTTTAAATAAAGGATGATTAAAATTAATTTGGGTAATTTTTTTTGAAACATCATTATACTCTATTCCAGCTAGTCCAATAGTTTCATATCCAGAAGATGGAGAGCTAGGAATGACGACTAAGAAACCACCATTTTTAGTTAGCTTATTCAATTCGATACTTAAACTCGCAGGAATATTTCCCACTTCATTTATAATTACTAAATTTTGATCTTTAATCAGATTATAGTTAACGTCTCTTTCTTTAACACTTAAATAGTCAAACTGATCCTCATTGTACAATCGATCTAGAAAATTAGAATCGGCGCCGTTGATACTTAAAACTTTAATTTTTTGTTTAGTACCAGTACTTATAAAAAGCTCATTATCAAAAGAAATCCCTTTGTCTTCAATGTATATTTTACCAATAATAGGTTCGTCTATTTCTATATCAAAATATGCTGTACCATTTTGGTTTTCTAAAAGAACGGAAGTTTTAGCAAGTAGGATTGTGTTGTTTTCAAGTGTCAAAGTAACTGGTTCATTGACTTCGTAATTAGCGCTAATATCTACTTGTAATTTTAAGCTCGATCCAGATTGATTTGCTACAAAAGCAGTATCAATAGATATGTTATTCATTTCTTGAGGCTCTAATTTTACCAGTTCTCTTTTTATATTTTGCAATGTATCTGGAAAATTTACTCCTGTTGTATTCTGAAAATCTGATATGATTATGATCTCTTTTGCCGCATTTTTATCATCTAATAGGGAAGAGGCTTTGAGCTGTATTTGGTTAAACGAAAGTGACTCTGTTGAATACGTATTTGCTAGTAAATCATTGGTAATTTGCTGTCTATTGGTATTTGCAAAGACCTTGTCATTGGTAAAAAGTGTAAAAACTCTGTCTGCCGGTAATTTTTCTAATAGTTGGCTAGTTGCGTTTTTATATAAGGGTCCATTTTTACCATTCAATTCCATCGAATAGGAATTATCCAGGTAAATAGCAGTTTGTTTTTCTTGAGTGGCGGTATTACTACCTGGCAAAAAAGGTTGTGCAAACGCAAATACAATACAAGCCACAGTTAGACATCGCGCTAATAAAGTCAACCATTTTTTGAGCTGGCGACTTTTTCTAGTTTGATTAATTAATGGTTTAAGAAAAGCAACATTTGTAAAAGCAACTTTACTAAATTTTCTTAACTGAAAAAGATGTACAATAATAGGAACTATCAAGAAGAATAGACCGTAAAGAATTATTGGGTTTTTAAATAACATCTATCACATTTACCTTTCAAAGATACTGCCTTTGCTTAAAAAAATGAGTTGTTTTATGTTTTAAATCTACAAGTTGTTTTCTCTATACTTTTAAATTAATAAGACTCATTGCAGACAATATTTATGCCTCTATTATTTTAATTTAATTATCAAGTAATTAATATAGATTCTACTTATGTTTTGCACTTATATTAATAATTTCTAAAAGAAGAATAGATGGATTACAGTTCTTTAAATGCACCTAGCCCAAAAAGAGCAAAATCATATTTGATCGGATCGATTGCATCAAACTTGCGTAATACTTTGCCTAATTCTGCCACAGCTTTTGCATCATTTTGTTTGCGTTTCAGTAATTTAAGTTTTCTAGCAACATTTCCTGTGTGAACATCTAGCGGTAAAGACAGCGCACTCATGGGTATCGATTCCCATATCCCAAAATCTACTCCAGCATTGTCTTTTCTCACCATCCATCGCAAAAACATATTGATCCGTTTTGCACTACTATTTTTCATTGGATCGCTAACGTGTTTTTGGGTTCTTGGCATGTGATCTATTGCAAAAAACATGGTTTTGAACAATGAAATGGCTTCTTGAAGGTCTGTTTTTTCTTTGTACGCTTTCGCGAAAGCGTGCTCTAATCCACCATAATTACTATCTAAATATTGTAATGAACGCATGAATGTCTTGCAATCTTCACTATTAAAAGTGCGGTGTACAAAACCGTCAAAACGATCAAGATCCTGTTCTTCATGATTTTTAATAAAGTCTGAAGGTGCGTTATCCATTAAATCCATTAATTTATTTGAGTTATTAATGATAGATTTACGATTTCCCCAGGCAATGGTGGCTACGAGAAAACTAGCTATTTCAATATCTTCTTTGTCGGTAAACAAATGTGGAATTTGTATAGGATCGTGAGGAATAAAATCTGGTGTGTTGTATTGCACCACTTTTGCATCCAGAAACTCCTTAAGTTCTTTACGGTTCATTTACAGGAATTTTCCATCACTCATAACCAGCTTGCGGTCTGCAAGATTAGCCAGTTCTTCATTGTGTGTAACGATAACAAATGTCTGATTAAATTCTTCTCTCAATTGAAAAATAAGTTCGTGTAAATCGTTTGCTGTTGCACTGTCTAGATTTCCAGTAGGCTCATCTGCATAAATGACTTTAGGATTGTTAATTAATGCTCTAGCAACAGCAACGCGCTGCTGTTCACCACCAGAAAGTGTTCCTGGTTTGTGATTTATTCTGTCTGATAATTTGAGATAGGAGAGAAGTTCTTTTGCTCTTTTCTCTGCTACTGTTTTATCTGTATTTGCTATATAAGCTGGAATACATACATTTTCTAGAGCAGTAAACTCTGGTAGTAATTGATGAAATTGAAAAATGAATCCTAATGAATTATTTCTAAATTTACTAAGCTCTTTGCCCTTCAATTTCATGATATCTGTTCCATCTATCTCTAGAACGCTATTGCTATTATTGTCAGGCTTTTCTAGTGTGCCTAGAATATGGAGTAAGGTAGTTTTTCCTGCACCAGAACTTCCTACCACACTTGCAATTTCACCTGCTTTTATTTCTAGATCTACTCCTTTAAGAACTTCTAAATCTCCAAAACTTTTATAAATCTGTGATGCTTTAATCATAATAACAAAGTAATGATTTTTTATGCTTTAAACCATCGTTTTGCATCGTTAAAGTCTAGGAAGTAAGTTACTCTTAAAGATACATTGTGACGTGATGGTTGTGTAAACAGTTCTACAAGACTGTCTTGAAAACCTATATCACCTTGATTATCAAAGTTAAAAATACTGTTGCGATACAATAAAGAAGCTTCACTTCCAGGAGCAAAACGCCATCTATAAGAGAGGTCAAGGTTCCACACGTTGAAGTTTGCGTCAGGATTAAAATCTTCAGAAAGTTCATAATCAGATTCTAAGACTGAACCGTCGTTTGCAAGTTCATTAAAATCACGACTAAAAGTTGCTCTGGACCAGAAGTTTCTAAACGATAAGCTTAATGCCTGTTTATTATTAAAATTATAGGTTCCTGAAATGGTATTTTCTACAGAATGGGTATCACGACGACTCACAATGGGCTCTACACCATCGGTAGTTACATAACTAATCCTGTTGTTATTCTTATTCCATGAAAGTCTATATATAAGTAAAAACTCATCAGAGAATCTATATCTAGGACTGAAATTGAAGTCATAGCTTTCTTCTGTGTCATCAAAACGTTTGAATCGGCCCATTCTAAAATCAACTGCAAACTTCTTACGATAGTCGGTAGATATAAAACCACCTGTGAAATAACCAGGTTCATACCTCACTACCTGACCTGTTTTTCGAGATTCAAATTGATCGAGATCTCTAGAATACAGCACAAAATCTGCTCCAAAAGCAAGACGTTCTCTGGTAAAAAAGAATGGATTTAAAGTAATATCTGTATTGGTATGCAAATCAGGATCCATTTGCCTTCTATGACGCAGTCTTAAATCAACATCAAATCTGTTAAAAATACCTGTAGGCGTGAATTGATTGTAAGATAAGTCTGCTGCTATAGTTTGCGTATTATTTCTAAAATTACGTCCTAGATCATTAGGATTCCAGTTTTTATCTCTAAAAAAATATCCTAAACGTTGTCGCCATTTTCCTTCTGTTTTTCTCCAATTTAATTCACCTGCGTAACCTGTTTCTGTACCAGTAGGAGTGAAGCGATTACTCATTTTAATTTCTGAGTTATAATTATTTGCACCATTTTTATCATTATGATCCAGAACAATAGCCGTCACATTTGCATCTGTAAAGCTACCATTTCTTATGGTACTAGCATTAGACAATGCAATAGAACTGTTTTTACTAAACTGCTGGTCTAACACAAACATGTTGTAATTTGTAAAAGGCTCGGTGACAACTGTTCTGCGCTCTCCAGAATTATTATTTTCAATCGTGGCCTCGGTTTTTTCTGTAATAGCATTTAAAAAACCAATACCTAATCTTTTTGCCGTTCTTCCCGTAACTTTAACTGCATTAAGTAGCTGCGCATTACTGGGGTTATCTATAATATCCTCATCATCAAATACGTCAATATTATTAAAGCCGCTAGGAGTTTGACCTATTCTACGAGAGAAGAAGAGATTACCCTTATTAAATAAATCTGTTCCTTCATTAAAAAAGGCTCTATTCTCACCAAAAAGTTGTTCAAACGGTCCTAAATTAAGTTCTACCTGATCAAAGGCAACCTGTCCAAAATCAGGAATCAAAGAGGCATCTAGAGTAAATGCATCGTTAATACCATATTTAAGGTCCATACCAGCGTTATATTGTGTGGTATTCACACCGTCAAATCTGTCATGAATGACAGTAGCATAAGGATACAAATTTAAGCGTAACGGCGGATTGATATTTTCTACACCAGTCATAATTGCATCGTACTGTGTTCCTATGCCTTGAGTAATATCTAAAAAGTTATAGGTATATTCCTCATTCAAAGAACGTATTCTTCTAAATATTTGAAAACTCCAGTCTTGCTTTTCTATTTCTGGAAATCTTAACGTACGATAAGGAATTTTCATCTCTACAAACCATCCTCTGTGACCGATGCTGGTTTCTGATTTAAACACAACATTGTAACTAAAATCTTCTCTACCACCTTCAGCAATGGCGTCTCCTAATGCGTTAGCACTAGTAGCAAAAAATCGTGTTTGATTTATTTGATTGTTATAAGTGTTTAAGAAGAAACCAAAAAGGTCTGCCTGTACATCTATTTGATCTCTTTGAGAAAATTGTCTTAAAATAGTATCAGGATCATTATCATATAAGTATGCTGCTACATAAAGTGCATTATCATCATAGGCTATTTTAAATTCTGTTTTGTGTGTATCTCTTTCTTTCTGACCATTAGTAGGTTCAACCATTACAAAGTTATTTCCTACTGGTATGTTATCCCAAAATTTCTCAAAAGGTTGACCATCAATTTGGGGTACTGTCGTTACTCTAGTGGCTTTGTACTTTTTTCGATTGATGACTAAAGAATCTGGTTCTGGTTGAGATTTTTTAACCAACTGTTTTGCTGTTATCGTGTCTGTTTTTTTGAGAAGAGAATCTACTTTTTTGACCGATACAGGAATAACAGGTTGTTCTGTTTTCTTAAGAATAGAGTCAGGTACTTTTTCTTTAGGTAGGGTTGGTGTTGTTTGCGCTTTCGCGAAAGCGGAACTAAAAAGAACTACTAAACAAAAAAATAGCTTGTGAATCATTTTATTTTTTAACTAATTGCAAATTTAAAGTCTACTAACAGCTAATTCATTAAAGAGTTGTTAAAGAAATCGGGATCTATTGCTGCTTTCGTAAATTGTAAATAAAAAATGAACAAAGCTATTGTTGCTGGTGGATGCTTTTGGTGTACAGAGGCAGTATTTCAAAGAGTGAAAGGTGTAGAAAGTGTCAAGTCTGGTTTTTGTGGTGGTCATATCAAAAACCCTCCATATCGAGAAGTGGTACAAGGTAGAACGGGCCACGCAGAGGCTATACAGATCACTTTTGATGATCAAATAGTTTCTTTTAATGAATTGATTCAAGTATTTATGGCGACTCATGATCCTACTACTTTAAATAGACAAGGGTACGATATTGGTACTCATTATAGAAGTGCTATATTTTTCTTAAATGAGGAACAGAAACAAATTGCAAAATCTGTTATTGATGAATTAGAGGTAAATCATATTTTTGACAGTCCTATAGTTACAGAAGTCGCGCCTGCTACTACATTTTATCCTGCAGAAAACATCCATGATAATTATTATAATAATAATAGAGAGCAAGGATACTGTCAGGTAATCATTGATCCAAAAATCAGAAAATTGATGAACGGTTTTAAAGAATTAGTAAAATAAAAAAAGCTCCTTAATAAAGGAGCTTTTTCTATAAATGATCAACGTCAATGACACTTTTATCAGATTCTTTTTTATCTGTTGATTTAAGTAAATAGGTGTAACACCACATAATCGTGAAAGAAGGTATTACATCCATTCCAGGCATTAATTCTTCAATTGTTGTTAAGACTCCTGCAGCCACTCCTGATTTTCCTGGATATAATTTAGTCATTAAATATCCGGCTATCGGTGCCCAACCCAAGTCCAATATCTCTGTAAAACCTAAAGGTACGGATGCCATACCAATTAGATCTAATACTATACCTGCTATTAACTTTGATCGTTTTGATTGAAACATATATTTTTTTAAGAATAGAATATTCAAATAACGTTCCAAAAATTCACTTTAGTGTAATTTAGTTGAAATTAAGTTCATGAATTCGGCGCGTGTTTCTACTTTTTCAAATTGACCTCTAAAACCACTGGTAGTTGTAGCGCTATTTTGCTTTTGTACACCACGCATCATCATACACATGTGAGAAGCTTCAATTACAACAGCAACTCCTTTAGGTTTTAATGTTGTATCAATACACTCTAATATATCATGAGTAAGTCGTTCTTGAACTTGTAATCTTCTGGCAAATACATCTACAATACGAGGTATTTTTGAAAGTCCAACTATGTGCCCGTTAGGAATATATGCAATGTGAGCTTTCCCAAAAAAAGGCAACATATGATGCTCACATAATGAATACAGTTCAATATCTTTAATAATAACCATATCATTATAATCCTCTGCAAACATTGCTCCCTTAAGGATTTCTGCTGGATCTAGGTCGTATCCAGATGTCAAAAACTGCATAGCTTTTGCCGCTCTTTCAGGAGTTTTTAGTAAACCTTCTCTTTGAACATCTTCTCCTAATTCTGTTATTACATCACGGTATTTACCTTTAATCTCTTCAGTTGTTTCAATATTGTATTCTTCAAAAACTCTATATGATGGCATATTTATTATTTATTTGATCCAAAGGTACTTGTTTTTTGTTTAGGAAATTACTCAAAACGTTAAACGTTTTAAAAATTAAGAGTAACACCTAATGTATTAGAAGTAGCTGTAAAGTTAAACACCATTTTCTTAGGATCTCTTCCGGTTTTACCTTTAGCATAGCGCTTATCGCCATATCCATTTCTAGTATCTAGGTAACGATCTACGGCCTCAACCGTGGCTATAGTTATTGCCATACTAAGTACCACATCTGTAAGGAAATGAGCGCCTGACCACAAACGAGATACTGGAGATATAAGACCAACGGTATAAATTCCTGCTTTAACGTATGGGTTATCAAAGTGCTTAGCTAGTGCATACGCAGTAGTAAATGCAAGAACGGTATGTCCAGAAGGGAAAGATCTGAATCCAGATTGTCCTGAAAAAGGTCTAAATTCATGCTTTCCTAATTCTGTTTCTGGTCTTGCTCGTCCTGTTATGGTTTTAAGTATCTGTTGTAATAAACCACCAGCAGTGGCACTGGAAATCATTAAAACACCTGTACGTCTCCATTCAGGATCTTTAGTAAACAATCCATATGCATATATTCCTGCGGTCACTCCATAATTGTTTTGAGGGCTTCCGAAGTACCAGCCAAAATCTTTTATAAGTTCTGGAATATCATTTGTCTGTTCTCTAAAATAATCACTAGAATCTTCATCAAAAGTGTAAAGACCACCAACTAATAAAGTGGTAGCTCCTGCGCGATAGAAGTCTCTTTTCTGCCAATTAAAAGGTCTTGAATACGTATAACCTATACCATTAAAGGCATTTATTCCATCATATTTAAGTAATTGCCAGGTACTCATCTCTTCAACATCTGTAATAGAGTATGAATCTGGTTTAAAATTTTGAGATTGAACAGTAGCAATCACTGAAAAAACTACTATTACAAAGGTGTTTTTAAAAAATTTCATTCTGCAAAATTAACTATTTCAATGAGTTAAAATGTACTAGTTAAGAATAGTTTGTTTAATTTTAAAAAAAGGCTGTGATTTATAAAATAATATTATATTTGCAACCGCTTAGGTGACATGTCATTTGAGAATAGGGCTCTTAGCTCAGCTGGATAGAGCACCTCCCTTCTAAGGAGGCGGTCAAAGGTTCGAATCCTTTAGGGCTCACATCGTTTAAAACGCTATAAACCACTTACTTATGTAGGTGGTTTTTTAGTTTATAACACTTTATAGTATTTAAATAGTTATACTTTTATCAAATACGAAATATTTTACAGCTTAAAATGTCGAAAGGAAAAATGTAATTTTATTTTGTAACTATGAATTTTAAAAATAGAGTTGAATCTTTAAAAGATTAAAACTACACGCTCTCTGTTAACTCTTTTCAAGATAATTCTATATTATCCAAATCTATAACCGATACAAACAAAATAAAGTTATATGCCAATCCAAGTAATGGTCGTTTTACACTTCAATTGATTGATCTTATTGGTACTAAAAATATTGCTGTTTACACCATTTCCGGACAAAAAATATATTCTAAATCAGTAGCAGAAAATACCATTCAAATAGATTTATCTGATCATCCAAAAGGTGTATACTTTTGTAAAGTTTTCGATGACTCTAAAAATGTACACAATGGTAAAATAATAGTTAAATGAAAATGACCGGTTTTTTATTTATCTGAGTTTTATTTTTAGTCAAAAGACAGTACATTTATGTTATGGATGTAACTAATGATATTGTTTTAAGGCCTAGGTTTAAGAGAGAGCTTTGTATAACTAGAGATGTCTTTTTTGAATTAATCCTTACTCATAAAAAAGATAAAAAATACATTATTAGTGTGGTAAATGATCATGTTTTTATACGTTTCCCTAAAAATAAGTCTCATTTTTGGTCACCAGAATTACATTTAGAATTACATGAAGTTATTGGAGAAAAAATTTCTCTAAAAGGATTATATGGGCCTAAACCTACTGTTTGGACTATGTTCATGTTTCTTCATTTTCTTGTTGCAGGTTTATTTATAGCTGCAGCAATATGGTTGTATACATCTTATACTTTAGAAGAGTCTGTTCGTCTTCCGTTGATAATTTTGATCCTAATGATTTTAGTTTGGATTATTCTGTATATAGCTGGTAGATTGGGCAGAAAGACAGGTGAAAGTCAAATGCATGAATTACAATATTTTATAGATAGCCTTTTAATTGTTTCAGGTTGATAACTATAATTTAATTAACTGTAAAACTAGTCAAACTTTGTTCGGTTAAAATACTTGCACTTTGCGGTACCGGTAATGATAATCCTAAAGAAGAGAAATCCTCTAGCATGTAATCCAGTTGATTGTCAGACTTTATTAAACCTATATCCTTTGCCCAATAATTGTCTATCACGATAATATCTTGTGAATTCAACAAGGGTACTTGTTGCGTAACGACAATATTAATTTCGGTAGTCACAGTTGCGTTTATGATTAATTGTGAATGAATCACATCTGTATAAGTGACACCTTCTACCGTCATTTGTGAAACGTTTGCTTGTTGTACTGTCTTTGCTTCATAATTAAAATTTATATCAAAGCCTTGCAATGTCTGTGATGTAGTACCATTTGTAGAATACAATGTGGTTCGTGGATTTGCATTTTGATCATATAAAGTACCTTCTGTAATAGCAACATTAAAATTATTCAATCCCAGTAAACCAAAATCGATCGTTCCATTACCTATTAATTTACCTGATTCTGCTCTTAATGTACCACCAGTTAATACTTGTGTCATAAAACCAACCGCTGTTGTTGGATTTGATGTACAAGTGTATTCGTTTCCAGTTACAGAAGAAACAGTAAGTGTTTCTGTGGACCTATCTGTGCCGGTTTTTACTTCATATTCCCAATTGTTATTAACCGTTAGAGGTAAATAATTAAAGTTGTTGTTACTTCTAGAACCTTCATCATCGCTAGAATCACATGAAACGATGGAAATTATACAAATGGCAATTAGTATTTTTTTGATCACGGTCGGTTTATTTAATTTCAAATATATTAGAATTTTCACTATTCTGAATCAATAAAATTATGAAAATGATCGAACTACAAAATTACTTGAAGGTAAATGCTTCGGTTGAATTAAATAATAGACTTCATAAAAATTATACTCAAAATATGTTGTCTATTGATTATAAAATATCTATTCAAATCAATTAAAATTGAAAAGTAGATCAAAAGGCATAAACATTGATAAAAAATTAAATATACATTTAAGAATCCCATACATAGCTAATGGAATCCATGCATTATATTTGTAATTATGGCAGGAAATACCTTTGGTAAGCAATTTACCGTTACAACATATGGAGAATCACATGGCATTGCTTTAGGCGGTGTTATTGATGGTTGCCCAGCAGGAATAGAAATAGATTTAGACTTAGTTCAATTAGATTTAGATCGCAGGAAACCAGGTCAAAGTAAAATCGTAACCCAAAGAAAAGAAAGTGATACGGTACAGTTTTATTCTGGAATTTTTGAAGGAAAAACTACTGGAACACCTATTGGTTTTCAAATTATTAATGAAAATCAAAAATCAAAGGATTACTCTCATATTAAAGAAACCTATAGACCTAGTCATGCAGACAAAGTATATGATGATAAATACGGTCATCGTGATTATCGCGGTGGTGGGCGTAGTAGTGCTAGAGAAACGGCTAGTAGAGTAGTAGCAGGCGCTATTGCAAAACAATTGCTTGATCAAATTCATATAACAGCCTATACCAGTAGCGTGGGCGATCTTATTATGGATAAACCATATCAAGAGCTTGATTTTTCAGAGATTGAAAATAATGTGGTGCGTTGTCCTGATATCGCTTTCGCGAAAGCGATGGAACAAAAAATATTAGAAACAAGAAAAGAAGGCGATACTATAGGAGGTATTATTTCTTGCGTTATTCAAGGTGTTCCTGCTGGATTGGGAGAACCAGTTTTTGATAAACTTCATGCAGAACTAGGTAAAGCGATGCTTTCCATTAACGCCGTAAAAGGTTTTGAATATGGTAGTGGTTTTGCAGGCTCTCAAATGAAAGGAAGCGATCACAACGATCTCTATAAAGAAGACGGCACTACCAAAACCAATCTTAGCGGTGGTATTCAAGGCGGTATTTCTAACGGTATGGATATTTATTTTAAAGTAGCATTTAAACCTGTTGCAACGATTATGCAAGCACAAGCAACCATAAATTCTAATGGAAATTTGGTAGAAATGCAAGGTAAAGGAAGACACGATCCTTGTGTAGTTCCAAGAGCAGTAGTTATAGTAGAAGCCATGGCAGCACTTGTTTTGGCTGATCATTTTCTGAGAGCTCGTACATCAAAGATTTAAATCAACATTTATTTATTAGGTTTTATATGCCAACTAGTTGTTTTTCAATTTAGTTTCATTTTGTTTTTATTCTCGCTTTCGCGAAAGCGGAATCACCACAAAAACTTTACTTATATTACGCCTCATAGATTAAAAGAAGACTTTTTTACATGAAAAAAATAGCATTACACTGGCAAATATTAATAGGTATGGTACTCGGAATTGCTTTTGGGTTTATCATGACTCAAGTGGATTGGGGTAAAGAATTTGTAGGAGACTGGATCGAACCTTTCGGTAAAATATTTGTTAACTTATTGAAGTTGATTGCTGTACCATTAATTCTTGCTTCATTAATCAAAGGTATTTCTGATTTAAAGGATATTGCAAAATTTCGCAATATGGGATTGCGTACCGTGTTAATTTATATAGCAACGACAGTAATCGCGATCACAATAGGTTTGGGACTGGTTAATTTATTTCAACCAGGAGAAGGAATTTCTGAAGAAACAATTGCCAACTTAAGTTCTACTTATGAAGGTAATGAAAATATCAAAGGAAAATTAGCTACTGCAGCAGCCCAAAAAGATGCTGGTCCATTGCAAGCACTTGTGGATATGGTTCCTGATAATGCTGTATCTGCTATGTCTAATAATAGTTTAATGCTACAAGTTATTTTCTTTGCCATCTTTTTAGGAATATCCATGTTATTAATAGGAGAGAAGAGAGCAAAACCTTTAAAAGACTTTTTTGATAGTCTAAATGATGTAGTTCTAAAGATGGTCGATTTGATCATGCTTACCGCACCTTTTGCCGTTTTTGCCTTGTTAGCAACTGTTGTGGTTACTTCTGACGATCCAGAAGTGCTTCTTGCTTTACTATATTATGCGTTAACTGTAGTTGCTGGTTTATTTTTAATGATTGTTGTGTATTGTTTAATTTTTACTATTTACGTTAAAAAATCACCGTTTTGGTTTCTTAATAAGATAGCACCTGCGCAGTTATTAGCTTTTTCTACTAGTTCTAGTGCTGCTACCTTACCAGTAACCATGGAACGTGTAGAAGAACACATGGGTGTTGAAAAAGAAGTGTCCAGTTTTGTATTACCTGTAGGTGCTACCATTAACATGGATGGTACAAGTTTATACCAAGCTGTTGCTGCGGTATTTGTTTGTCAAGCTTTAGGAATAGATTTAACGTTAAGTGCGCAATTAACTATAGTTTTGACTGCTTTACTAGCGTCAATAGGTAGTGCGGCTGTACCAGGTGCGGGAATGGTAATGCTTGTTATTGTTTTAGAATCTATTGATTTTCCAAGCGATTTATTACCGGTTGCATTAGCTCTAATTTTTGCAGTAGACCGACCATTAGATATGTTACGTACAACGGTTAATGTAACAGGTGATGCAACTGTTGCATCTGTTGTTGCAAAGAGTTTAGGGAAGTTTGGTCAACCAAAGGTGAACAACTGGGACGACCATCTAGATGAAGTGTCTTCCTAAGATTAACGGTACTTGTTGATGATTTTTTAAATAGGTTGTTACTAAAAAGCTATCTATTAGTCAACACAGCATTTTTATAGATATAAATCAATTATTTACTTCTAAAGGAATAACAGGTTTCAAATGAAACCTGTTATAGACTTCAGTTCCATTGAAAATTAGGTAAACTAGAAATATTTTCACTCTATTAATTATTAGATCTTGCTTAACGCAATACATTATTATTTCTCCTTAGTTTACATATCTAATCCAACCAAAAAATACTAATCATGAACGTTTGTTTTATCATGTATCTATACGATAGAAATTTTTGAAATACAGAATGATGTTGATCAGTGATTAATGCATCATAATTAGTTAAAAGCAGGAATAATTTATTTCTATTTCTGAATTATAAGCATAAACATTTTTTTACTCTAGTAATGGTACTGTCCTATTAAATTTATAGGAGTTTAAACAAAGTTTCCAGTAACGCATGCTGCACCGCAATTATAAATGCTTTTAATAGTATGTGTTTGCATTTTTTTAATCATGTTCTAAGAACTGAATGTTCAATAGACTTGATAGTAAAGATCTTTTTAACCGTAAATAATATAGATATGCCATTTGATATATCACTAATTATTTAAAAATAACCCTAAAGTAACGCTGTGTATTTAAAACATTAATTTTTTAGTGTGTGCGAAATATAACCACAAAAAAAGCACCTCTTTTAAGAGGTGCTTTTACTAATAGGATAGAATAAATATTCTATCCTAAATATGATTTAAGGATCTTACTTCTTGAGTTTTGACGTAATCTTTTGATACCTTTTTCTTTAATCTGGCGTACACGCTCACGAGTTAAATCAAAAGTTTCACCGATTTCTTCTAGACTCATAGGTTGCTGATTTCCGATACCGAAGTAAAGAGAAATCACGTCTGCTTCTTTTTGAGAAAGTGTTTCTAAAGCACGAGTAATCTCAAGAGTTAGAGATTCATGCAATAATTCTCTATCAGGATTAGGAGACTCACCACTACGTACAACGTCGTATAGGTTAGAAGTTTCTCCTTCTTTAAGAGGCGCATCCATGGATACGTGACGACCTGCATTCTTAAGAGATTGCTTTACGTCACTTACTGTCATATCCAGTTCTTTTGCAAGTTCTTCTGGAGAAGGTGGACGTTCATGCAATTGCTCAAGATGAGAAAAAGCCTTATTAATCTTGTTAATGGAACCAATCTTGTTCAATGGAAGACGCACGATACGTGACTGCTCTGCTAGTGCTTGTAAGATGGACTGGCGTATCCACCATACCGCGTAGGAGATGAATTTAAAACCACGTGTCTCATCAAATCTTTTTGCAGCCTTTACGAGTCCGGCGTTACCTTCATTTATGAGATCGGGAAGTTTAAGCCCTTGGTTTTGATACTGCTTTGCAACAGAAACCACAAAACGTAAATTTGCGGTGGTCAACTTCTCAAGAGCTCTCTGATCACCTTTCTTAATGCGCTGTGCCAGTTCCACTTCTTCCTCTGCAGTGATCAAATCAATTTTAGAGATGTCTTGTAGGTACTTATCCAGCGATTTTGATTCACGGTTTGTAACCTGTTTGGTGATTTTGAGTTGTCTCATTTAAATTATAAGGATTAAAAAATTAATGACCTAACAGCTTTTGTCAGATGTAATATACTTAGCAAAAATCATACCAAAACTAATCTTTCTGACATAGTATCAGACCAGTAATAGTACGACATTCACAACATTTTATAAGTCGGTAAAAGTATTCAACCGTTACAAATGAAGTAACGTAAAAGTTAGCATAATGTTATAAAATTGAGTAAAAAGCCTATCGTTTAAGGGAATAAAGACTCCACATAATTTTAAAAAACTTCTAAGAATAGGAATGAAACTGATCTTTTTCCCGCTTTCGCGAAAGCGGAATTATAAAATACTTCTTGAAATAAATTAATTTGTAAATAGTGAAAAACCTGTCAGTATTAAAAATAAAGCCAAACATGACAAACAAATGTCAGACAAAACATTAGGACTCTCATCCAATTGTTTTGTACTAAAAGACGCTGTACTTTTCTATCTGTTGGATTTAAATCAATTCTCTGATGAAATGGTATAAATATGAAAAAAGTAAGTAACCAATTCAAAATAATAAGGCCTAGAGCAATGATCTCTAAATAATAATAACTATCACTGTTGATTAATAAATAGGACGCTAATGCAATTTGTGCAATCATTAAAGGAGCAACAATTATAGTAATACGACCTGTATAAGTTAAGTGCCATTTTCCTAAAGAATGACTCTCATAACGTAAAAAACTAGGGTAAATAATCAATTGAACCATCCAGATAAGAACGACAAGTCCAAAATCAATGAGTAATTGAATCAATTGTAAAATGCTCATAATTTAGATATTTTCCATGCCCAATATAGGAGTAATGGATGTATAACAATTAGCCTGAAATATCCTACCCATTCTGGAATACACATCACGCCTGCGCAACTTCCTATCTGGATAAAATATACATGCGAAATGATAAATGCTACAAGCATGGCAATAGTTAGTAATCCTGAAAACTTTCTCGTAGAACGAAATAATGCTAGTAATGCAACGCCTATCTCTACTGCTCCTGCAGCGTAATTAAGAACGACTTTATTACCTAACCAGTCTGGAATGACTTCTAGATATACTTCGGGCGTAATGAAATGCATGATTCCTGCAAACGCATAAAACGCTACAAAAGAGTAGAGGAGTAGCTTTCTTTTTAACGTAGTTGCCATTTATAATCGGTATGAACTTTTTTAAGAATCAAGAAAAAAGGAATCCACCAAATAAAATCATTGGTAATCAACGTATAAATAAACTCAAAAGGAACAATGTCTTGGATATAATTGAATAAGAAACCTATGGGTCCAAAAATTTTACCTAGGAAACCAACTGCGACAATAGGCCAGTGTTTCATAGGACTGTAACTGGCCCACCAATATCCTAAACCATAAACACCTATCACCATTCCCATACCTTGCCATACCATAGGATGATTTAATGGTTCCATACCTACAAGTTCAAAGAAGTGATTGGGAAAAAGAACTACCCATGCGCCCCAAATTAAATTATAGATAGCGGCTAGTTGTAAGGTTAGTTTCATATTTTTTCTTTTAGGTCAAGCATCAAAGAGATACATTACAATATTCATTGAAATAGTAATTACTTTGCCACTTCTCAAATTTAGATGATACTACTACAAGAACTTTTTATAAGTTCTTCTTCTTTTGTGTAAAATAGGATCGTAATTTTTCCAAGATGCTTGTACTGCTAGATTATCTTCTAGTTCTGGATTGGTCTCGCATTTTGTAACACCATAATTCATAAAGTTAACAATCACATTTCTAAACATCATAGCGGTCACGCCTTTACCTTGATATTCTGGATCAATACCTATCAAATAAAAAGCAGCCTCATCATTTTTCTTTTTTGCTTTTAAAAGATGGATAAAACCAAAAGGAAAAAGCTTTCCATTTGCTTTCTGTAATGCTTTAGAAAATGAAGGCATAGTAATCGCAAAACCTATTAGTTTATTATTTTCGTCTACCACTAATTCAATGAAATCTGGGTTGATAAAAGGCAAGTACTTTTCTTTATATAAATCAATTTGATATTGTTGTATAGGAACATAAGTTACTAAGTTACTGTATGTTTTATTCAACAAGTCAAACATTGCATCTACATAAGGTAAAATTTCTTTAGTAGTACTAAACTGAAGTGTCTTCAGTTTATAACGCTCTGCTATAATATCAGCAAAGCGATTAATTTTTGCAGGGATTGGAACTGGCGGCTTGAATTTAAACTCTACCCATTCTGCTGCTTTCTCAAAGCCTAATTCTTCCAGATGTTCTTTGTAATAAGGATGATTGTACCAAGTAATCATTGTACTGAGCTCATCATAACCCTTAATTAGCATTCCTGCTTTGTCCATGTTTGAAAAACCAACTGGTCCTTCCATGAATTCCAAATCTTGTTCCTTGCCTAGTTTCTCTACCTCTGCAAGTAATGCTTTTGTAACTTCAATGTCATCAATCATATCAAGCCAGCCAAAACGCATTTTACGTTTTTTCTGCTCATTGATTTCAATATGGTTAATCAAAGCAGCCACGCGACCTACTATTTTGTTGTCTTTATAAGCTAGAAACATCCAGCATTCGGCATTTTTAAATACTTGATTTTTTTTAGGATCAAAAATCGCGACTTCATCCTTGATTATAGGGGGAACAAAGTATGAGTTGTTTTTGTAAAGCTCTAATTGAAACATTACAAAATTTCTAATATCTTCTTTTGAGGTTATTTGACGTACTTCAATCATAATTTTAGGCCACCGTTATCTTCTTCAAGATTAAGTTTGTTTTTTTTCGACTTTTTACGCTTTTTGCCAGTACCATCTAGATTTTTGGTTTGCTCAATAGGAGCATCCTTATGAAAGTCCAGTCTATAGGACATTCCTAGATTTACTTGAAAAATGGAAGGCGTATCTTTGAAATTAAAAGTTAGACTAGAATCTACCTGCCAGTCTTTGTTAACTAAATAAGTTAAACCACCACGACCAAGATCATCACTATAAAAGTCAGATTTGATGGTTTGAAACTCACCAAAAACAGCCCATTTACCGTTAATACTATGCGTCATCGTCAATAGTAATTCATAAGATGGGAAATCAGTGCTTATCCTGTCCGCAACAATATTTGTTACAAATACCCAGCGACCCCAATTATTTTGAGTTATCAATTCTATTCTAGGAGAAATAGGAGCATCATCCGGTGGCGTTAAAAGATTACCTTCTGTAAAATCTAAATTTGCACCAGCATAAACGGACACTGCTGGTATTAAATCTCTCCAATTTAAACGATTATTTGCTTTCCAGCTTTTCAAATTTACTTTCTTCTCACCAAAAAACTTTAATGGATCAAAAACTAAATATTTTGCTCCTAATGTTAGTCTTGAAAAGTTTGCAAAAGAGGATTCTGAAGATACAGATCTGTTAAAGTCCGTTTGATTGAATCGACTGAATTCACCGAAAAGTGAAAACTCGAGTCGTTCTGTAACCGCACCATATCGCAATTGAAAACTGGTACCTAGATAATCACGTCCATACCGTTGTAGAGTATGATCATCTTCTCTATAGAATAAAGAGCCTTCAATTTGGGCAACACCTTTCCCTACAGCAAATGCTCCTTGAGATCTTCCTGGATTATTAGTGTTGATTGTTTCTGTATATTGAGCTTGTAAATATTGAGATGTAACAAACACAAGAAAAAAGAAACATATATGTTTACAAGTATGATTCATAAAATTCTAATTCTAGATCAAATTTAGTATTTCTTATAGAGTAACATGGAATACACTTATTATTTTTACACAAAAGATTATTTTTTGAAATTTTTACAGACACTATTAATCATATTGATCATCATTGTAACTATTAGGTTATTGTGGAGATACTTTGGTAAGGCTATTCTTAAATGGCTAGGAATGAAAGCAATGCAACGAGTTCAAAAAAGTTTTGAAAAACGAGCAGGCTTTCAAGGACAACAAAATCCCTTTCAAAATCCTAATGCAGGAAGCAAATCTTCTTCAAAAGAAAATGCGCCTTTCAAATCAAATGAAAATAAAAAGGTAGGTGAGTACATCGACTTTGAGGAAATTGATTAATTTGCCTCTTTCATTCATCTTATAATTTCATGAATTTAAATTTCAAGAAAATAGTACCACATCTAGCTGTATTTGTGGTTTTCATAGTTGCAGCATTAGCCTATTTTAATCCTATTCTTAGCGGTAAAAAGTTGTACCAAAGCGATATAGTTCAATACAAGGGTAACGCTAGACAACTGATTGATCATAGAGCAGAAACTGGTGAAGAGTTGTATTGGACCGATGCGGTTTTTGGAGGAATGCCTACTTATCAACTGGGCGCGCGTTATGATTATGATTTTATTGATAGTCTAGATAGAGCGATACGATTTTTACCTCGTCCTGCAGATTATCTATTTCTTTATTTTGCCTCTTTTTATATTCTGATGCTTGTAATGCGAGTAGATTGGAAAATAGGACTGCTAGGCGCATTAGCGTTTGGTTTTTCTACATATCTCATAATTATTATAGGTGCAGGACATAATTCTAAAGCACATGCCATTGCTTATTTTCCTTTGGTTTTGAGCGGTATTATTCTTGTATTTCAAAAACGATATTTGTTTGGTTTCATAGTAACAGCAATTGCCATGGCACTAGAGTTACAAGCTAACCATCCTCAAATGACTTATTACCTGCTGCTTATGTTGCTCATAGTAGCAGTTGCTTATTTAATTGACGCCGCTAAAAAACAAATTTTATCGCATTACTTCAAGTCTATATTGATCATGTTTGTGGCTGGTGTTCTTGCTTTAGGAACTAATGCAGGAAACTTATTGGCTACCAATCAATATTCAAAAGAAAGTACTCGAGGCATAAATAATTTAAGTATTGACGCTCAAGGCGAAAGCGTAGAAAAAACAAACGGTCTCGATTACGATTACATTACAGACTACAGTTACGGTATGTCTGAAAGTATGAATTTAATTTTACCACGATTTGCAGGTGGTGGAAGCGCAGAAGTTTTCAATGAAGATAGTAAAAGCCGCGCACAACTTTCTAGAATAGATCCGTCTAGTATGAGCGAAGAAGAATTAGATTATCTTAATCAATTGGTTTCCATTAGCCAGCGCAAATATTGGGGCGATCAAGCCATTGTAGAAGCGCCAGCCTATCTAGGTGTTAGTGTTGTCTTTCTGGCGTTTTTGGCATTATTCCTTATAAAAGGTAGATTAAAATGGTGGACCATTGCCGCTATTTTATTAGCGTTATTACTTTCTTATGGTAAAAACCTAAGTTGGTTGACAGAGTTTTTTATAGATTATGTTCCATTTTATAATAAATTTAGAGCAGTTACTTCTATACAAGTTATTATCGAATTGTGCGTACCTATACTAGCAGCAATAGGTTTATGGCAATTTTTTAATGAGAAAAATAGTTTAGAAACAAAGAAAAAAGCATTGCTTTATGCTGGTGCAGGATTTAGTGGTTTATTATTAATCATTGCCTTATTAGGTTCTTATATTTTTAATCTTAATGGACCTTTTGATGAATACCTACTAGATTTTCCACAGTTAGGATCTCGATATGTAAAAGCATTAAAAGAAGATCGATTTGCGATGATTCAAAGCGATGCTTTTAAGGCTCTTCTGTATGTAGGGTTGATATGCGCAGCACTTTATCTTCTATTAAGTGATAAAATTAAAGAAACTGCAGTTTTAACTATTTGCGGAGTAGTGATTTTATTTGATTTAATAAGTTTCAATAACAATTATATTGATGAAGATAGCTACGTAAGTGCTAGAGAATATGATTTTGTATTTGACAAAACACCAGCAGATGAAGTAGTACTTCAAGATAAATCACATTTTAGAGTGTACGATCAATTATCAGATCCAGTAAATAGTGGTAGAGCTCCTTATTTCCATCAAGCATTTGGAGGTTATCACGGTGCAAAACCTCGCAGATTTCAAGATCTTATGAATTTCTATTTTGCAAACGAGCAGGGAATTACCAAAGAACAATTAGAAATTCTCGCTATGTTCAATGCAAAATATATTATCGGACAAGATAGAAATGGAACGGTTGCACAGCAAAATCCTATTCAAAACGGTAATGCTTGGTTTGTAAATAAATTTAAAACAGTTCAGGATCAAAACGAAGAGATTCTTTCTTTGAAAGAACTTAACTCAGATTCTCTTGCTATAATTACAAAGGAGCAAAAAGAAAGGATAGGACTTCAAGAAATTCATAAGGATACTACGGCAACTATTTTATTGAAAGATTACAAAACAGAACAGTTGACATATAGCAGTTCCAATTCTAAAGAAGGATTAGCTGTTTTTTCTGAGATGTATTATCCATACGGTTGGACAGCAACGATCGATGGCAAAGAAGCTCCTATCGCTAGAGTAAATTATGCTTTAAGAGCTTTAAAAGTTCCTGCTGGTAAACATGAGATCGTATTTAAGTTTGTTCCAGAAATTGTAAAAACTGGATCAATGGTAATGTTGATCAGTAATATCATATTGTTCCTTGTAATTATAGGTGGTTTATTTTTCATTTTCAAAAAGCGCACTTAAACTTTGAAAAAGCCTGTTTTAATCATCAGTTATTATTGGCCACCAGCCGGCGGACCAGGCGTACAGCGTTGGTTGAAATTTGCCAAATATTTACCAGATCACGGTTATGAAGTAACTGTTGTTATTCCAGAGAATCCGGATTATCCGGTTCTGGATCAAAGTCTTAAAAAAGAAATACCTAAGAATGTTTCTATAATAAAAGCTAGAATTACTGAACCTAGTAGAATGGCAGGTAAGCTTTCGCGAAAGCGTACCAAAAACCTACAACGAGGTATTTTAAAGAAGAAAGCGAGTTTTTTAGAACGAGCATTAGTATGGACTCGTGGAAATTTATTCATTCCAGATGCTCGAATAGGATGGAAGCAGCACGTTTTAAGAGCTGTTGAACTATTTTTATCAGAGAATCCAGAATGTACTGTTATCACAACTGGTCCACCGCATTCTGTTCATTTAATAGGGTTGGAATTAAAACACTTAGTCCCGTCGATTAAGTGGCTTGCAGATTTCCGCGATCCATGGACTACGATAGGATATCACAAAGATTTAAAGTTAGGAGACAGAGCTCAAAAAAAGCACGAAAAATTAGAGCAAAAAGTTCTTAATACTGCAGATTTATTGATCGTAACTAGTCCGCATACTGGTAAAGAATTTCAATCTAAAACATCAAAGCCACTTCAATTAATAACTAATGGTTATGATATAAAGCCCAATTCTAATTTGAAACAGCCGGACGGTAAATTTGTTTTGGCGCATATTGGCACCTTATTATCAGATCGTGATCCACAATTATTATGGGAATCTTTACAAGAACTTTGTAAAGAAATTACAGGTTTTGCAAACGATTTAGAGCTACAATTAGCTGGAAATGTAAGTGAAGATATTTTAGATAGCATTGAAAAATATAACTTAAGTAATAGGTTAGCTAATGAAGGTTACCTTTCACACGATCAATCTATTGAATTAATGTTTAAAGCACAGGTATTACTCTTGATTGAAATTGATTCTGAGGAAACAAAAGCTATTTTACCAGGAAAGATTTTTGAATATTTTGCCAGCCGTCGTCCCATAATAGCTTTAGGTCCTAAAGGTGCAGATATAGAGTTGCTTATTACGGACACGCACTCTGGAGAGTTTTATAATCACCAACAGAAAATGGCCCTTAAGAAACAAATTATTCATCTCTACGGCCTTTATAAAAAAGGAGCAAATGATGGGAATTCTAATGATCTTATAGAGCGTTATCAACGATCACATTTAACTCAAATACTTGCTAAAACCATAGAATACGTATGGGAATAGTCATTAAACAATCAGGTTGGAATCTTGCCATTACTGGTTTAGGATTTGTTCTAGGTGCTTTAAATGTTTTGATACTGGCCCAAGTCTACCTCACAGATGATTATTATGGATTATGGAATTACATTCTATCATCAGCCTTTTTATATTTCCCGCTAATGTCCTTTGGTATTCATAACACTATTGTTAAGTATTACTCTAGTTATAAAACTAAAGAGGAGAAAGACGCATTTTTAACACAAATGTTATTGTGGCCTTTAGGGATTATCATTCCTATAGTAACGGTTATTTATTTATTTGAAAGTCAGATAGCTGCATACATTTCTGATAAAAATGTACTAACAGGAACTTATTTATGGTGCATTCCTATAATTGCTATTTTTCAAGCTTACTTTGAGATCTTTTATGCCTGGGTAAAAGTTCATATGAAAACTATAGGTGGTAATTTTTTAAAAGAAGTCTTTTATCGTGCTGCTGCTCTCGTTTCTTTACTGATGCTTGCGGCTGGCTGGATTGATCAAGAACAATTTATTTATAGTATTGTAATCATATATGGATTGAGAGTGCTTTTAATGAAGTTGATGGCTTTTAGTACCTATTGGCCTAGTTTGAAAATAAAACAGATTGCTAATAGAAAACAACTCTTTAATTATTGTATTTTCATGATCATTGCAGGTTCTATTTCTACTGCATTGATTGATCTAGATAAGTTTATGCTCAATCAATATATAGATCTTGATAAAATAGGATATTATGGAATTGCTGTTTTTATAGCAACGGTAATAGCTGTGCCAGCGAGAGGAATGGCACAAATCACACATCCATTGACTGCTGGTCATTTTAATTCTAATGCCATGGATCAAGTGGAGCAATTGTACAAACGCAGTTCTCTCAACTTGACCATTATTGCTGGGTTTTTAATGGTTATTATTATTTGTAATTTAAATGAGTTTTATAATTTAATGCAACCTGAAACACGTGTTGCATTACCAGTGGTTTTTTTAATAGGACTAACTAAATTCTCTGAGAACTTACTAGGTAGTAATAATGCTATTCTTTACAACAGTGAATTGTATAAAGTTACCTTATGGATGGGATTAGCATTGACCATTGCGGCTATAGGACTCAACTGGTTGCTTATTCCTAAATTAGGAATTATAGGTGCTGCCATTGCTACGTGTGTTGCTTATTTGTGCTACGCTTTCGCGAAAGCGTACTATGTATTCTATAAATTAAGAATGCATCCATGGACATCAAAAACATGGAATTCATTACTACTTATAGCGGTAATTATTGGAGTTTTTTACTTTTGGGATTTTTCATGGCATCCTATTCTAAATATTGCCTTAAAATCTATTTTAATTTCTTTCTTCTATGTAATCGCTACTTATAAGATGAAAAATTCTAAAGAGATCAATTTTATTATCAAGAAATATATGCCATAAAAAAAGCCGATTCTAAAATGAATCGGCTTTATGGTTATTAGGATCAATCTATCCTCGTGTATTACTCCTTCTAGAGTTGGTCGTGCGACTTGCTCTATTATTAGTGGTATTGCTTCTAGTGCTTCTCGCTTGAGTGTTTCGAGAAGAGGTATCTCTAGTAGTTGCTACTGGCCGGTTACTGCGTGTTGATCGTGTAGTAGCCGTATTTCTATTTGAATTAGGTGTCGTTCTCAAAGAACGATTTGTTCTAGTAGATCTAGTAGTTACAGATCTTTCTGTATTTCTAGTTCCTATAGTAGCATTAGAAGTCCTTGTCAAACTTCTACTAGTTCTAGGAGTAACGTCTACGGATCTATTACTTCTGCTATTGATAGCTGTTGTACTTCTTCCAGTTCTAGAATTAGATCTAGTATTAACTGCTGTAGTATTACGACCAGAGTTTCTATCCGTACTTGCAACACTTCTTCCACGATCATTTCTAGTAACCTGACTTCTTCCTGAAGCAATTGCCTGTCTATTTCTCAAAGATCTATTATTTAAGGCAACCACTCTACCACGAGCATCACGACGTCCTCTTTCAAAACTTCTATAATTAACTCTATCATAAGGTCTGTAAAAATTACGTCTTACATGAACACCTGCATAGAATCCATTATAATATGAAGCACTATTCCAGTGTAATCTATGATGGTTCCATGAATAACGAATTGGGAAATAAGATACTCTATAAGGATTATTATAAACGATGCATCTATTTGCAAACGGAACACTATAGAAACCGTGCCAAGGCTGGTATATATAACGTCTATTGAACCTATTTATAAAACCTGTATGATAATTGATAATTCCTGGACGACTATAGAAAACATTTAAATTTCCTATACGGTTAATATATCCGTTATTGTAAAAAACATTTATATCTCCTATTTGATTTACGCGGCCGTAAGCATCATAAAATATCGGAATTTGTTCTATTTGTACGACTGCGCCGTATGTATCATACTGTACAAAGCGGTTATAATCATATCCTGTATTGAAAGATACATTTACGTTTCCGGTATTTACGAATACGTTGACACCATTTCTATCTTGTAAATAGTTAAAGTCAAACTGTCCATCTGGAAATACCGCAAACTCAATTCCATCAAGATTAAAAATAAAGTTTTCAGTATAATTATGGTAGCGACGGTTATCTTCCATCTTCTCTGCATTAGAAAAACCAAAACCGAAAAGTAAAACGAGTGTTAGGGTAAGTACCTTTTTCATAATTATAAGTATTAATATAATTGCTTATTTGCAACTACACTATATTATAATCAACCAGCGTGCCATAATTAAAACTGTAAACTATTTACGCTTTAGATTTATCTCTTTTGGAGAAACAACATAATTGCATATAATGTTATATATCAATTGTTTAAAATATATTTATTGCATATTAAATACAATTTGTTTCATTATATGGACCATGCTTTTTCTATAATTAGGCTATCTTATTGCTGGTTCTTTTTAATTACTTGCTCCATTTTCTGTATAAATTGTATGTAATTTTCTGGTAAATTTTCAAAAGGTTTGATCGTGAAATTAACGTTTTTAGATCCATCAAATTTCCAATAATTCCCTTCTATTTTACCATCTTTAGTTTCTAAATGTTCTTTAGGTGTAGGCTTCCCCAAAAATAGGAATATGATTTATAGAAAATACCTTATCATCTTCATTGTACCAGATTCCCATAGGTCGTAAATCTTTTTCACTTGAATAATTCATGGTAATATAAGGTCGTATATTTCCATCAATAGAGTCTAATCGCAGTGTTTTATTTGTAAAGGATTCTAATTCTTTAGACCAGATTAAATTAGTTTGAGAAACTAATAATCGATTCCAACGTTCCATTATTAGATCATTATCAGATTCTTGCTTACTATCTGGTTGAATGGTAATCGTCGTTTTGTTTGCTGCGATACGACCATCTTCAATACCAAAAAAAGAAAGTAATGCAAAGAATAGAATTTTAATTTCAACCATTATGCATTATCAGTATTTGTGCTTTATCGGTTACTTCAAATTAATTCTTAATAATCGCTTATAACACTTTGTGCCTTTTCTATATCTGAATTTAAAACAAACAGTTCCACACTTTCTCCAGAAGTACCAAAACCAGCCAGTCGTCCCGATTCATGCGGATTTTTTACTATAAAGGTTATTTTTTGTTCTTCTAGAATGGATGCTAGTCTATTTACTTCAATCGATGATCCTGTATATAATTTTATGTGCTCTTTCATAATGTTCACTTTTTAGTTCTATTAAAAATCTTATTTATAATACTGGTGGTTTGAAAAATAATTGATGTTATTCTAGTTGATAAGATGAATAAATTATGCAAACGTTACTTAAAACACTTTGTAAAAAGAACAATTATTAACCTTGTAGTTGTTTCTTTGCACAAAAATGAACCATTGAAATCACTTCAGCATATTTTCTCTAATATAAGATATTTTGCGCCTGCTTGGGTATTTACTTCTATAAATATACTAATAGGAACATGGATATTATATCTACCTCATGTAAAAATGAAGTTTGACATTACAGATGCAGAAATAGGCATGGCATTATTTTTTACTGCTTGTGGTCTAGTAGTTTCTATACCTTTTGTACCAGCTATTAATAAAAAGATAGGCATCGGTCGTTGTACGCAAGTAGGTATATTGTTACTTGCAATTTCCTTCAATTTACCTTTGCTTGTACCTAATTATTATATGCTTTGTGGTAGTTTATTATTAACTGGTATATTTTCTGGTTTTACCAGCACTTCTATGAACGCGTTAGTTTCTGTTATAGAGAAAGAGGATCGTTTTAACTTCATGTCTGCAGCACATGGATTTTTCAGTTTAGGCGGTTTTATAGGTGCTGGATTAGGAAGTTTTTTAATTATTCAATTTACAAACCCTAGTCATCATATGTTATTGATGTCTTTTATTATAATCGTTTCCAATTTTTTTCTATCAAAAAAATATTGTGAAATGAAAGAAACAGAACAAGGAACATCAAAAGAAGATACCAATATATTTAAACACATCAAACCGGTATTTGGATTATGTATTATCGCCTTTATTATCTTATTTAATGAAGGTGCAGTAGAACACTGGAGCAACTTATATTTATTTGATATCGTTAAAGTTACTGAAAGTCAGGCAGGCTTTGGGTTTGTAATCTTTTCTTTAACAATGACTTTAGGAAGATTTCTAGGTGATGGAATTAGTGAAAAAATAGGCTCTGTAAAATCAATAGGAATAGGCTGTGTGATTGCTATCATCGCATATATATTAATTTTATTTTCAGATTTCTATATAAGTGTTTTGGGTTTTGGGGTTCTTGGTTTAGGTACTTCAGTGATTATTCCAGAATTATATAGACTAGCTTCAAAGTCTAAAGAAATGAATACTTCTGTAGCCATTTCGGTGGTTTCTGGTATTGGGTTTCTAGGCTTTCTAGTTGGCCCAGTTTTATTAGGATTAATTTCTAGCTGGAGTAATTTAGTAATGAGCTACGTATTTCTCCTGGCTTTATTGGTTTTGGCTTTAGGATTGGTCATTTTTAGACTGAGTAGGAAGTATAGCAGTAATTGATTTAAGAAGGTCTTAACTCATCACTACCAGGCCATATTTCTCGATTGGGATTGGTATGTTTAGCAACTATTCTGCGAGACTCGTTCTTGTTCTTGATGTCTTTTTGTATTCCATAGAGTACATCTTGAGCTCGCTTTCGCGAAAGCGTATTCTCCACCAACCTCTCAGGATAATTCTTACCTAATTGAAAGTTTAAAAATTGCTCCTCCATAGCGGTCATTTTCCAAGGTTCATGAATAAAACGCAATGGTAAATCCTGCAATTCAGGTACCCATCTTTTGATAAATACTCCTTCTGGATCGTGTTCTAAACTGTTTTTAATTGGATTATAAACCCTTACAATATTGATTCCTGTCTCTCCGGCTTGCATTTGTAACTGTGGATAATGGATACCAGGCTCAAAATCTAAAAATTGTTGTGATAAATGGTTGCTCGCATCCTGCCAAGGCTGCCACAAATGATGTGTGAAAAACCCCATGAGCATGGCTCGCAGTCTGAAATTTACGAAACCTGTTTCATTAAGACAGCGCATTGCCGCATCCACAAGTGGATAACCAGTTTTCCCTTCACGCCATGCTTGTTGGTGTTCTAGGTTTACTGGTTTGTTTAAGTCTCGATAAGCTTTATGTACACTGCGCCATTCTAATTGATATTCCATTTCAAATTTTTCGATAAAATGGGCTTGCCAGCGCAATCTGGACATAAAACTGTTCAAATTGCGTTTGTTTTTAATCACACTTTTAAAACTTGCAGCTTTCTTTGCTACCATGCGCATACTTACATTTCCCCAGGCAATATATGGTGATAAACGGCTGCTGTGCTTACGACTTGTTTCTGGCTTTGAATAATAAGTATTGTAGCCGTTAATTCGTTTTTCTAAGAAGCTTTCAAAATACTTTAAAGCAGTTGTCGTTCCACCTTTTTGAAAAGTAGTATCAGACGCTGTTTCTAAGTCGACTGGTTGAAAATGAGTTGCTATTTGCGCAATTTTATTTTTACTAAATAATGTGGCGTTATTAAAATCTGGATGATCAAAATCTTGATTCATAAATTCGATCCATTGCTCTTTCCAGTGAATTCTATTTTTTATGCCACGTATTACACCATTTGCAACAGATTCTGACCAGTTGATACCATGGTTTGCAAACCATTTCTTTAATGCAAGATCTCTTTTAAACGTGATCAATAGACCTGTTTCTTGATAAGAAAATACGTTATTGATTTCAAGAACAGAATGAAGTACTTCAAATGCTTTTATAGCGTCACTTTGTATAATTAGTAATTGAGTTCCTACACTACTTAATTTCTCATTCATATTCTCAAGCGACTGCTTTATAAAATCAAAATGTCGCTGACTGTAATGTGCATCATTAAGTAGAATAGGTTCAAAAATATAAAGGAGTAGAGTAGGAGTGTTTGAATTTAAAGCACGCATTAGCGGCTCGTGATCTAGTAATCTTAGATCACGTTTGAACCATACTATGTTGACCTTTTGCTTCATAAATAATAATTCTGTACTTGATGCAGAATCTGTTAGAGTATATCTCAATGTCGGTTCAAAGTTAGTGGTGAACGATTGTTGTTTTTTTATACACCTATAATGACAATGTCGTAAAACCCTTTGAGGTGCTCGCTACGCCTGATGCCAACCATTTTTCCCTTTATCAAATAGAAATACTTTTAAAAATTCAAAGCTATCAATAGTTAAAACTATTATTTGAAAAATATCAGTTCCAGCGCAGTCGAGAGCG
Source organism: Nonlabens sp. (assembly GCF_965657255.1). NCBI lineage: Bacteria > Pseudomonadati > Bacteroidota > Flavobacteriia > Flavobacteriales > Flavobacteriaceae > Nonlabens > Nonlabens sp. Next base: position 88,666 of record NZ_CBFHNM010000004.1, on the reverse strand, counting down.
ATTATTATTCTAAATTCTCAAATTCAAATTCAAATTCAAATTTAAATTCAAGTTCAAGTTCAAGTTCATCACGATACCGCTTCCTTATAAACCTTCAAACATCGTTCTCTAGATTCTTTGTGGTCTACCATCATTTCTGGATACTTAGAAGTACCAAATTCTGGTACAAACTCCTTAATATATTTTCTCTCCTTATCAAATTTATCTTTTTGAGTAATAGGATTGAAAATTCTAAAGTAAGGTGCTGCATCAACACCACTACCAGCTGCCCATTGCCAGTTACCTACATTACTGGACATTTCGTAATCTAGTAGTTTTTCTGCAAAATAAGCCTCGCCCCATCGCCAGTCTATAAGTAAATGCTTGATTAAAAAGCTAGCGACTAACATACGTACACGATTGTGCATGTGTCCAGTAGTATTTAACTCACGCATTCCAGCATCAACGAGTGCATAACCAGTTTTTCCTTCTTTCCATTTTTCAAATTGAGCTTCATTATTGACCCATTCAATACGATCGTATTTTGATTTAAAAGCTTTGTCTTTAGTATGTGGAAAGTGATATAAAATCTGCATGAAGAACTCTCGCCAGATCAACTCACTTAGAAAAGTTTTTTCTGATGCATGGTCTGCTTTGCGTACCATTTTACGAACACTTACTACTCCAAACCTTAAGTAAACACCCAATCGAGAAGTTCCTTTTTCAATTGCTGGAAAATTTCTAGTCTTTTCATAATCTCCAATTAGTGTAGGAGTGACCGTATATTCTGGAATTTCTATTTTAGACTTGACAAAACCCATATCACTTAAAGAAACATTAGGTAAACGACTATTTTTAATAGTATTACCTATATACTCAGAGGTGTAATAAAACTTCTGATCTTCACCAGAACCAAAATCTTCTCTGAAATGTTCCAGCCATTTATTTTTATATGGTGTATAAACCACGTAAGGATCGCCGTCATTTTTTACTACTTCATCCTTTTCATAAATCACTTGATCTTTAAAGGTTTTGAAATCTATGTTTTTCTCTGCAAGAAGTTGATCTATTTTTTCATCCCTTTCTTTTGCATAAGGCTCATAATCCCGATTAGTAAAAACAGTATCGATTTCATACGTTTCTAGAATTTTTTTCCAGATATCTATCGGTTTACCATAATACATGGCTAAAGAACTGTCTTGCTCTTCTTGTAAAGTAGCACGCATGCGCTGCAATTCTTCAAAAATAAAAGTGACGCGAGCGTCATCTTCTGGAAGTTTATCAAGAATATCCTTATCAAATATAAAAATAGGAACAACAGGAAGATCACTTTTAAGGGCTTCATAGAAACCTACATTATCATCTAATCTTAAATCCCTACGGAACCAAAAAATATTTACTTTCTTACTCATGCAAACAATGCTTTTTTTACTACCGTAGTTTAATGAAATCATCAAGTACAGCAGATCATTTTAAATTTTATGCAATACTAAAAGACTAAAGATAAAAGTTTTTATTCTTTCACCTTTAGTCTTTTAATGATTGATTAATAGTCTTTATCTAGCCCAGACTCAAAGAGCCTTTTCCTCCATTTACACCGATTACTTGCCCGGTAATCCAGCCTTCATTTTGATTCAATAGAAATGACGCAACGCTTGCGATATCTTCTGGAGTTCCTACACGTTTTAATGGATGCATTTCACCCATTTTATCCTTTTTGGCATCATTATTTAACAGTCTACCAGCTAGAGGTGTATCAACAAGTGATGGTGCGATAACATTTATTCTTACTGTAGGCGCATATTCTGCTGCTAGTGCGCGAGCATAACCTTCTATGGCTCCTTTTGCAGCTGCTACACTAGTGTGAAATGGCATACCAGTTCCTACAGCAACGGTAGAAAAATAAACAATACTACTATTTCCATTTTTAGTTAACAATGGTAGAACAGATCTTGTAGCCTTGATCAAAGAGAAAAAATTGATCTCCATATCGTCTTCAAAATGTGATTGTTTCAACATTTTGAACGGTTTTAAATTGATGCTTCCTGGACAGTACACAAAACCATCTAAGGATTCTGGTAAAGTCGATGTATCTAACTCTTCGGTCAATGCATCAAACGGAATATGGGTAACACCACTAGGTAAATTTTCATTTTCTCTAGATGCGACATACACGTTGTTTCCTGAGTGCATATGCTGTACAATTGCGTTTCCTATTCCGTGGCTTCCGCCTATGAGTAATATGTTTTTTGACATTTTAATTGAGTATTTCGTGTTTTTGTGTTGTTTCTATATCTTGAACTGTCTTTGTATTTTCATTAAACGCACCGAAGTGTTTGATAAGTGCGCTTTCGCGAAAGCGGAAAATTTCTTCCAACTTTTTCTTTACAAATGGTGCTCCTAATTTGCCGAGAACACCGAATGGCAAGCGATAGTGAATCAAATCTTCCATCAATGTACCTCCATCAATCGCACTGATAAAATGTTTGTGGTGCCAGGTGGCATAAGGACCATACATTTGCTCATCCACAAAGAATTTCTTCTCTTCAACTTGAGTAATATGCGTTACCCAATTAGTTTTATAAAAAGGAAGAGGCGTGACGCTGTATTCAATGAGTTGCCCTGGATACATACCTCTTTCTGTACCATATTGAACAGTCATGTCCAGTTCTGGTGGTGTAAGAAGCTTTAAATTATTTGCATCAGTTAAAAATTTCCAAGCCTCGTCTAGAGAAATAGGAAGTTTTTGTTGCGAAGAAAATTGGTATAGTTTCAAGTTGTTTTGTTTAAGGTATAAAGGTAACTCTTAAACAAAACATAAAGAATAAAGACTTGTTAAAAAAAGTAGTTGAACTTGAATTTCAATTAAAAAAAAATAGCTTCCACGGAAATTGAGGTTGGTATTTGAATAATTTTAGATTATATAACAATAAAACCCTTTCAAGTTACTCTTTGCGCTTGTCACCAAACTGTTTTCCCTTTCTTAAAATAGAAATGTTCATTTACTTTTATGCGTACCAACACGGACTAGGTTAAAATTAAAACAGTTACTGATCCGTATTCAAAAATTTTATTCAATAGAAAAAACTTCATTTTCAAATTCTAATGCAAATTCGATTTCGATTTCAAATTCATATTAGTCATCTATACGCAGCTCGCCACTACTATATTCTTTACCAATAGCGATTTTTATACCTACGTTAAATATGAGATTAGACATATTTATTTGACTAGAAATATTAGGTTGTATCACTGTTGCATCTGTATTATCTCTGGTCGTGTATTTAATAGGATTCCCTAAAGTAGTGTTGAATTGAGGTGAAAAGAATACTTGTACTGATCTACGGAAATAATAATTAAACCTCAAGCCACCTTCTATGTAAGCGCTAGAAGAAGAACTGTTTTCTGTATCACTAGAAAAAATCTGTGTATTGCCTATACCTATTTGTGAAACAGAATTCTCTGGATTATTGAGAAAAGCGATTCCACCTTTTAAAAAAGCATCAAACTGAAACCTATTTCTAGTGTAAGAATACGTTGGTCCAACACTAATGGATGTATTGGTCCAGTTATTATTGGTTACTCCTGTACTACTATCATTTTGAAAATCAATATAACCGAATTCATTGTATTGATGCCTCAAACTAATACCAAATCCTAACTTTTTATTTGTGTAATAAAGGTATTCCATTCCTAAACCTAATCCAGCTCTCGCGATATCTGCATAGTCGCCAGTAGGTTGCGCTATCCCTAGATCTACAATTAAATTGTGTCTAGGTATTTCTCTAAGATGCAACGCATCTTCATAATTACTGGTCGTTAAAGAGTCCGTTTGCGCTATGGCTGTAGTGCTAACTAATAAAATAAAAAAGGCTATTTTTTTCATGTTTCAAAGATAGGAGATAGAATTTGTATTAAGATTCCTTTAGTGCAGGATTAAGATTTTTTTGGGTACGCTTTCGCGAAAGCGAAACTATATTTAGTTCAATCAATAAAAATGAAGATTATGAGCGACAAAGAATTAGACGGAAAATTAGATCAAGCCAAAGGAAAAATTAAAGAAGGAATAGGTGAGGCAAAAAGGAAAATAAAAAATACCTTTGACAACAAATAAATCGACAATGGAAAAATTAACCGAAGCACAAATAGAGAAGCATTTAGAAAATGTAGGAGGATGGGATTATTATGATGATGCTATTCACACTACTTTTGAATTTGAAAACTTCATGGACTGTTTCTCTGTAATGACTCGTATCGCGATGGAAGCAGAAAAAATGGAACACCATCCAGACTGGCACAATACCTATGCAACCTTAGAGATTACTCTTTCAACGCATGACGTGAACGGTCTTACAGAAAAAGATTTCAAACTAGCAGCTGCAATTGAACATATTGTAGGTGATGAGTAATTGAAATTATTTACCTTAAAAAAATCCCTTTTAAAAGTACTTTTCAAAAGGGATTTCATTTTTAAATATATCATTATCAATAGCGATAAACAATTGCATTGATATTCATTCCTGCGCCTACACTAGCAAACATGACTACATCACCTTTTTCTACTTTGTGCTGTGGTAATTTTCCATGAATTACTAGATCCATAACCGTAGGAACCGTTGCTACTGAGCTATTTCCAAGATTATGAATGATCATAGGCATGATATCTTTAGGGGTTTCCATATCATAAAGTTTATAGAAACGATCTACGATAGCCTCGTCCATTTTCTCATTTGCTTGATGGATAAAGATTTTTTTCAAATCATTAATGTCCACACCGGCTTGATCCATAGCCGCTTTCATTCCTTCTGGCACTTTAGAAAGGGCAAAATTATAGATACGACGGCCATACATTTTGATGTATTTGGTTTTATCTTTTAGTTCTTTGTTATAAGATGTTTCATTAAAAATAAAGAAAGCTTCTTCATGTGTATAAGTAGCTGTAGCCTGTCCTAAAATACCACTTTGATCTGTACTAGCTTCAACTACAACAGCGCCAGCACCATCAGAATAGATCATAGAATCCCTATCATGTGGATCTACAACACGCGATAACGCCTCAGCACCTATTACAAGTACCTTTTTAGCCAGTCCAGATTTGATGAAGGAATCTGCTTGAGTGAGTCCTAAAACCCATCCTGGACAACCAAAAAGCACATCAAAAGCAACACATGCCGGATTAACAATGCCTAGTTTACTTTTAACTCTAGTGGCAAGACTAGGAACCATGTCACTAGAACCGCTATCTTCTTCTATGTCACCATAATTATGTGCAACGATAATATAGTCTATGGTTTCTGGATCACAACTAGCATCTTCAATGGCCTTTAGTGCGGCAAAAGTAGCAATATCACTAGTTACCTGCTCAGGTTTTATGTATCTGCGCTCATCTATACCAGTGATAGCAACAAACTTCTTTATAATAGTCGCATTATCACTACCAAAAGAGCTTCCATCATTATTTAAGAATTCATGATTCATGAACTCTTCATTTTTTCTTACAACATCAGGAATGTGACTTCCTACTCCAGTAATTTTTGCTCTCATTCAGCTTGTATTCAATCCTTAGGAATGCAAAAAAAGTGATTAAAGTACTTCATTCCTAATATTTAACAGTGGAATGTGGGGTAGTTTTAAAATTATTGAGAAATATGCAAAGAATCTTAAGTTTTAATGATAAATATATAATGCTGTGAATAGTAAAAGGTTGTTTTCTGCTTATATTTCATAAAAGACTTCATAAAACATCTAAAACTATTGCATCAAAAAAATGGGACATTCCTCTTTCTTTAATAGAGAATTCTGGTTAGTATTTGTTGAAACCTCACCCTTGTTTTAATTTTGCATTGAAAGAAATCATTATTGGATCTATAATTTAGGCATCAGGGACAGTCACCTTAATTAAATTTTAGTTTTGAATAATCACTTTTTTATACAATCGACTTGCATAGGTTTTGATTTGCAATACGTATGTTCCATTAGAGAAACCTTCGATAGGAATTTGTAACTCGTCAACATTTAAATTATTTGAAGTTTTAAATACTTCTTTCCCTTGGATATCAACAAGAGTTGCTTCAAGTATTTTTTTACCTTGAATGTTTATACTTGAACTTGCTGGATTAGGGAATATTTTAATTTCTGATTGCTGATCTGAGGAAATTTCTTGTAAAGACAATACATTTCCTTGTGTATCTGTTTTTTGAAACCAAATATTCAAATGCCCATTTCTAGGATCACCCCAAACAGCATGTATTATATCATTTTCTAATTGAACAGACATAAAATCATTTCCAGAACTTGTGAGTATAGGATCATATGGAATTAATAAACTAGATAATCTAAAATTAGGCTGAAATTGAGTAGCATTAAATGGTCGGTAAGCTGCATATATTTCAGAATCAGCAGAGTAGGTTCCATCGATACCGTTTCTTCTATCTCTCCATGTGATCACTAAATCGCCATCATTATCAAAGTCTCCCCAAATTAGATCTTGCATTCTATCGTTAGAAATAGGATCGTCATTTACTCTAATTGGTGCGTTCCATGTTGTACCAGCATCAAAGGATTCTGTTAAGAATACGTCTAGGTCACCATTTGTAGTTCTCAGTCCTATAGTTGCAATGTGACTTGCGTTTGCTGGATTACTCAATAAAAGACCAGCTTTTTTAGCATCAGGGAAGTTGGTCAATGGTACAGGATTAATAATGTTGCCAACAGCTCGATGGGTAAACGTAGTTCCTGCATCATCTGAAGATGCTAAAAGTAAACGAGCAAATGGACTTTGAGTTACAACAAAAGAGGGATAACTAGCATAAAATACACCAGTACTACTTACGATAGGAGATGGCATTGGTAAATTATTTGCACTACCAGCTAACCAATTAGTTGTATCTAAGTAAGAAGTAGAAAAAGTAACACCATTATTAGTAGAAATAGAAACATAAGGATTGAAAGGAGCATTAGTGCGATTTAAGTTCATACTTGTTACATAAATGGTCCCTTGAGTACTGGCGGTGGAACGATCAATAGCCATCCATGGTCTATCTATAGGCCATTTAGTACCATCAAAAGTTGTATTTATAACACTTACTGGATTTCCCCATGAAAGGCCACCATCTAAAGATTTAACAAGGTAAACGCCTCCAGTAACCGGTGGAGTAGTTCCTGTAAAGTCTATATAACTTATAAAAACTTCTCCGTTATTATTAAAAGCTATAGATGGATCTGCAGAGGAATAACTACTCACTACATGCGGAATTAGTCCAGTATTGCTCCAGCTATTTCCAGCATCAAAACTGGTTTTAGTTTTTATTTGAAATTGATTAGCCACATTTACCCATCCCATCCATGCGACTACAATGTTATTAGAATCATTAGGGTTGATGGCTACATAAGGTTCACCATCAAAAACAGTTCCATCGGATAGGTTGGTGTTTTGAGAAAAGCTATGTAGACCAAATATCAAACATATAATTGTAGTTAGGTAAGTCTTCATGTTTTTGAATTATTTAGAAATAAATATATAAAAATCGCTAACAAAAAACCGAATCAACATAAAGCTGATTCGGTTTTTTATAGTATTGCTGTCCCGTTTAGATTATCGATAGGTACACTTATAAATTATAACTGTCTATAATAAAATCAAGTTGACAGAAATTTATTCTATCTTCAATCTAAATACTCTTCCATTGGAGCGCAAGTACACATTAAATTACGGTCACCATAAGCATCGTCTGCACGTCTTACGGTAGGCCAGAATTTATTATCACTTACATAATCTAGTGGATATGCAGCTTGTTTTCTGGTATATGGTAAATCCCAGTCATCGCTCGTGATCATTTGTAATGTGTGCGGTGCATTCTTTAAAAGATTGTTAGGCTCATCTTCTTTACATAATTTAATTTCTTCTCTTATAGAAATCATCGCATCGCAAAAACGATCCATTTCTTCTTTGGATTCAGATTCAGTAGGCTCGATCATCATCGTACCGTTTACTGGAAAAGATACCGTAGGAGCGTGGAAACCATAATCCATCAATCTTTTTGCTATGTCAACTACTTCAATTCCGTTTTCTTTAAACGGACGACAGTCTATGATCATTTCATGTGCTGCGCGGCCTTTCTCACCTGTGTAAAGACATTCAAAAGATCCTTTTAAACGTTCCTTAATATAGTTGGCATTTACAATAGCATATTCTGTAGATCGTTTCACACCATCAGCTCCTAGCATACAGATGTATCCGTAAGATATCAAACATGCCAGCGCACTACCGAAAGGTGCTGCACTAATAGGAGTAATTGCCTGATCACCACCAGTTGAGATGATAGGATTAGTAGGCAAAAACGGCACAAGTTGCGGCGCCACACAAATAGGTCCTACACCAGGTCCACCACCACCATGAGGTATGGCAAATGTTTTGTGAAGATTCAAGTGACAAACGTCTGCACCTATGTTTCCAGGATTAGTTAATCCTACTTGCGCGTTCATATTAGCACCATCCATGTAAACTTGTCCACCGTATTCATGAATAATTCCAGTGATTTCTTTAATCGCACTTTCATAAACACCATGTGTCGATGGATAAGTAACCATCAACGCACTTAAATTATCTTTATATTGTATCGCTTTTTCACGTAGATCATCTACGTCTATGTTACCATTTTCTAATGCTTTGGTAACGACTACCTTCATTCCAGCCATTACCGCGCTAGCAGGATTTGTTCCATGCGCACTAGACGGAATCAAACATATATTTCTATGTTCATCACCTCTTGAAATGTGGTAGGCACGTATCGCCATTAATCCGGCAAATTCACCTTGCGCACCAGAATTAGGTTGCAATGATGTTCCAGCAAAACCGGTACATTCATTTAACTGCAGTTCTAATTTCTTCAACATTTCTTGATAACCTTGCGCTTGATCTAATGGTACAAATGGGTGTATATTTCCCCATTGTGGATTAGAAAGTGGTAACATCTCAGCTGCTGCGTTCAATTTCATCGTACAAGACCCTAAAGCAATCATCGAGTGATTTAAGGCCAAATCTTTGCGCTCTAATTTCTTGATGTAACGCATCAATTCTGTCTCAGAATGGTAGGAATTGAAGACTTCATAGGTCATGAAATCTGTTTGACGTCCATTTCCTAAATGTTTTGTCGTTTTCTTTTCAACGTTTGTAATAGGAGAGAAGTCTTTATTCACCGCTTTCGCGAAAGCGGAAACAATATCATTCAAATCTTCTAAAGAAGTAGTTTCATTTAAAGAAACCTGAACAGTGTTAGCATCTGGATAGTAAAAATTGATCTCTAATTCTAGCGCTGCTGCTTTTACTTTATCAGCATCTACTTTAAAACTTAAAGTGTCAAAGTAATTCTCGTTAGTCTGATAAATGCCTAATTTCTCTACTGCGTCTGCTAGAGTGGCGGTTTGAGCATGTAATTTATTTGCTATAAACTTCAATCCACGAGGTCCGTGGTATACACCGTACATACCAGCCATTACAGCAAGTAAAACCTGTGCAGTACAAATATTAGACGTGGCTTTATCTCTTTTAATATGCTGCTCACGTGTTTGTAACGCCATACGTAGAGCGCGCTTTCCATCGGTATCTTTAGTGACACCTATGATACGACCTGGAATTTGTCTTTTAAATTCTTCACGTGTTGCAAAAAAGGCTGCGTGTGGTCCACCGTAACCTAGCGGAATTCCAAAACGCTGTGTGGTTCCCACAACCACATCTGCACCCCAATGGCCTGGAGCTTCTAGTAGTACTAAGGAAAGAATATCTGCCGCTACTGCAATACGTATGTTTGCTTCTTTGCACGTTTTCGCGAAAGCCGTATAATCCACCACATTTCCACTCGCACCAGGATATTGTAACAAGATTCCATAATATCCACCGTTAAGATCGATGTCCATAGGATTTCCTTCTACAAGCTCAATACCTAATGGAATAGCACGAGTTTTTAGAAGCTCTTTAGTTTGCGGTAACGTATCTTGATCTACAAAGAATTTTACTATATTTTCTTTTTTCTGCGCACGTTCACGTACAGAAAATAGCAAAGTCATCGCTTCTGCAGCGGCAGTGGACTCATCAAGTAATGAAGCATTTGAAAGCTCCATTCCTGTTAAATCGGTCACCATGGTCTGGTAGTTCAACAGCGCTTCAAGACGGCCTTGTGCAATCTCTGCCTGATAAGGCGTGTAAGCAGTATACCAACCTGGATTTTCTAGAATATTTCTTTGAATTACCGCAGGTGTGATAGGCTGGTTATATCCCAAACCTATGTAGGATCTGAATTGCTTGTTTTTGGCACCTAATTTATTAATGTGGCTTAGGAACTCAAACTCGCTCATTGCAGGATCTAATTGTAAATCTTGCTGCAAACGTATGTTTGCTGGTACGGTTTCATAAACGAGTTCATCAATAGAAGAAACTCCTATTTTTTCTAGCATGGGAGCAAGGTCTGCCTTGCGAGGTCCGATGTGTCTAAGGGCAAAACGATCTGTATTCATAGTACTTGTGTGGTCTATTTTTAAGATAATGAATTCTACTTGAATTCGTTGCAAAAGTAGTCGTTTAAGGTATTTAAACTAACAAGCGTTTGTATAAATTCAATCAATTTTTCAACCTTTTTAAGTGAGTTATTAACTATACAAGGTAAATTTGAATAATGAAGTTATTAAAAAGCATTATAGACTTTTATATACGTAGCAGTTTGCATGTGGCGGTTTGTTTTGTGGCGTTAGCCATCGTATATCTCGAGAGCTATAATCTCGGCACATATTTTGGATATTATGTGTTTTTATTTTGTTCTGCGATAGCTGGATATAATTTAATCAAATATGGTTTAATTTGGTTGAAACAGCCTTTAAAAAGTAATATTACTTTAAAAATTCTTACAGCTCTCTCATCAGCAATTGCTCTATATCTCGCAATATATTTCAGCAAATTTGCATGGTTCTTATTGATCATAGTCTGTATCATCAACTTATTATATACTTTACCTATATGGAAAGGAAATGGGCTTAGGTATAGTCCATTTTTTAAATTATTCTCTGTGGCAATAGTTTGGTCTGTGTTAGTTGTAGGTATACCTCAATTTCTCTACGTTGATACGTTTTATAGTTTTTCAAATACCGAAGAATATAGAATGTTAATGGAACCTGATAAATATTTAGATCAACATACCTTAAAAATATTTACTCTTGTTATTGCTCTTTGCATACCTTTTGAGATAAGAGATTTGAAATATGACGAAGAAAATTTACGCACATTACCTCAAGTATTAGGTGTAAAAACCTCTAAAATCATGGGGATTGTGCTTTGTGTATTCTATTTGACAATTATTGTTTACGGCAATAGTAGAGGATTACTAATTTATTCTCACGAAATAATTATGATCGTAGTTACAACAGTTGCCATCTGCTTTTCAGACAAATTCAAATCAGATTACTACGCTAGTTTTCTTGTGGAAGCCATTCCATTATTATGGTTAGGTTTGTATTACTTACTTTAAGAATATCTGGTAGATGGAAAGAAATAAAGCATAAAAAAAAGAGCTACGGAGCTCTTTTTTCATTTCATTGATTCTTATTTTTTCATAGCCTCTTTTAAAGCTTTCTTAATTAATTTCTTTTGTTCAATTCCTAAAGAAACCCACCTTAATCCTTTTAAAGTGCGTTGAAAACGTTCATTATTTTTATGAAATGAACGACATCGCAAACAATGTCCTTTATGCAATTTATGACGGAAAGCCTCTTTTGGATTGAGGTCTCCGTATTGTTCTCTTGTGCTTAAAATACTTGCTTGATCGCAATTGATAAAAAATCTACTCATTAGACTAGTTGTTCTTGTGCCATTTTTTGTTGAGACATTCCATAAGCTGCACGCGAGCTCTGTGAATGATTACCCAAAGATTGGACGCCGTGATATTATGTTCCTTACATATTGTTTCGGTTTCCAGATTATCTATGGTTTTTTGCACAAAAATAGTAGCATATCGCTCAGGTAAACAAGCAATACATTCTTCAAGAGCTTCTCCTAATTCTCTTTGCTCAATGTCATCTTCTACATTAGGGTTTCGCAAATCTGCAGCTTGTTCTTCCATCCAGTCGCCTTCTTGATCGCTGCTGGATAGGTAACTCATGCGCACTTCTGCTTTTCCTTTATTAGAATTGACTTTGCGGTAATGATCTATGATTTTACGTTTAAGAATTGAAATCAACCAAGTCCTTTCAGTAGAATTTCCTTTAAATCGATGTGCACTTTTTAAACCAGCCAGAAAAGTTTCAGATACCAAATCTTGCGCGATAATTCCATCGCTTACTCGACCTATGGTAAAATTGAAGAGGTAATCGCCGTAACGATCTACCCATTTTTCTGGTACTAATTTAACTTCTGGCACTGGTTTTAGTTTTTCTTGTTATTCTATTCTTTTCATTTACACCTTATCACTACGGTATTTTTGAATTTAATTTTTATGCCACTAATCCTGCTCTTTTTAATAATGCATCTATTTTAGGTTCGCTTCCGCGAAAGCGAGTATACAACAACATAGGATCTTCTGTTCCACCTCTTGAGAGTACATTATCCCTAAATTTCTTTGCTGTTGGTCTATCAAATATTCCATTTTCTTGAAACATTTCAAAAGCGTCTGCATCAAGAACTTCTGCCCATTTGTAACTGTAATATCCAGCGCTATAACCGCCTTGAAAAATATGTGCAAAAGATGTACTCATACAACTACTTTCTACATCTGGATATAAATCTGTCTGATCAAAAGTTTTTCTTTCATGGACTTTTACATCATTGATTGCTGTAGGATCAATTCCGTGCCAGCTCATATCCATCATTCCAAAACTCAATTGTCTTAGTGTTTGTAATCCTTCTTGAAAGTTGGCAGCTGCTTTTATTTTTTCAATATATTCTAATGGAATTACCTCATTAGTCTCATAATGTCTTGCAAAAATTTCTAGTGCTTCTTTTTCATAGCACCAGTTTTCTAAAACTTGACTAGGTAACTCAACAAAATCCCAAAAAACAGAAGTTCCTGAAAGGCTTCTATACTTTGTATCAGCCAGCATACCATGTAAAGCATGACCAAATTCATGAAATAAAGTAGTTACTTCATTAAAGGTCAGTAATGAAGGTTTTGTTGCTGTAGGTTTTGTGAAATTACATACGTTAGAAACATGTGGTCTTATGTTATGACCGTTATCATGCCACTGATTTTTAAATGATGTCATCCATGCGCCATTACGTTTTCCTTTACGTGGGAAAAAGTCTGCATAGAAGATAGAGTTTAATGTATTATCTTCATTCTTAACCACGTATGTAAGTACATCTGGATGATATTTTTCTATTTCCTGAGTTTCTTCAAAGCTCAATCCATATAAGCGACTGGCAATTTCAAAAACACCATTGATTACATTTTCCAGTTTAAAATATGGTTTTAACAACTCATCATCTAAACTAAATAATTTTTGCTTTAGTTTTTCAGAATAGTAGGCAGCATCCCATTTTTTCAATGATTCAACAGGATTTTCTGTATGATTTTGAGCAAACTCTTGCAATTGATCAAATTCTTTTTGAGCCGCTGGTTTTGCCTTTTCTAATATTTCTTGAGAGAACTGGTTGACTGTTTCTGGCGTTTTGGCCATACGTTCTTCAAGTACAAAATGAGCATGCGTTTGATAACCCAATAATTGTGCTCTTTCATATCGCAATTTTGCAATATTTAGAACATTTTCCTGATTATCATGCTCGTCTTTATAAGCCTTTGCACCAAAGGCTTTGGATAATTCCTCACGTAATTCTCTATCATCAGCATAGGTCATAAACGGAATGTAACTAGGATAATCAAGATTGAAAATAAAACCTTCTTTATCCTTTGCTTTTGCAGCCTCTGCAGCCGCTTCTTTTGCGCTTTCTGGTAATCCAGATAGTCTAGAATCATCCTCTAGATGTAGCTCATATGCATTAGTTGCTGCAAGAACATTCTCGCCAAATGACAATGTGAGTTTTGAAAGTTTACTATCAATTTCTCTTAATCGTGTTTTTTTTGCTTCACTTAAGTTAGCTCCATTTCTAGAAAAGCGTTTGTATTGTTTTTCCAGTAGCGTCTTTTGCTCTTCGGTTAAATCGATTGTAGCTCTATTTTCATAAACTGCTTTTACTCTTTTAAAAAGCTTTTCATTTAATGTAACGTCGTTACCAAATTCTGAAAGCTTAGGACTTACTTCTCTAGCAATGCGCTGAATTTCGTCATTGGTCTCGGCGCTATTTAAATTAAAGAAAATACTTGAAATACGACCCAATAATTCACCAGACTCATCAAGAGCTTCTATCGTATTTTCAAATGAAGGCTCAGCTGTATTTCCTGTGATCAAATCGATTTCTGATTGTGCAGTTTCTATCGCTTTTGCGAAAGCAGATTCATAATGCGATTCCTTGATCTGAGAAAAAGGTGCTGTATTCTGAAATGTATTAAATTCCTGTAGTAAGGGGTTGTTTTCAACGCTCATATTATTGTAAAAGTAGTGGTCGTAGATCAAATAGTTATCACAATTTTGTTAAACTTTTGATCACGAAGGTTAAACAAATAGTTTATATAAAGAAATAGCCATAGCCAAATAGTGTCACCATGAACACGCCGTGAATGATGCCTAAATAGTTGTATTCCTTTTGGGTAAATTGTCTATTAATGATAATTGCAGTGAGAAAATTAACAGCACCTGCAGTTAAAAAGTGCCATTTTTCTGAGTGTCTCAAGGTCATTTCATAACAAAACCAGATAACGGTTAGTGCAATGATAATTAGGGATGAATATTTATAAGCTTTAGACATTTTCACGCATTTGCGCTGCTGCTTTAGTAACTTTTTCTTTTAAAGTTTCTTTGTAATTGATAATTCTTGCACGCACATCTTCTTGAGTAGCTCCTATAATTTGAGCTGCGAGAATGCCAGCATTTTTTGCACCGTTAAGTGCAACAGTGGCCACAGGAACGCCACCAGGCATTTGTAGTATTGAAAGAATACTATCCCACCCATCAATAGAATTAGAAGATTTTACAGGAACTCCTATTACCGGAAGTGGTGATAAACTAGCCACCATTCCTGGTAAGTGTGCAGCGCCACCAGCACCAGCGATAATTACTGCAATCCCATTTTCATGAGCTGTATTACCGAATTCAAACATTTTTTCTGGTGTGCGGTGTGCACTTACTACATCTACTTCAATGTCAATTTCTAGTTCCTTTAGGATATCTATGGCGTCTTGCATCACAGGCAAATCGCTAGTAGAACCCATGATAATAGCTACTTTCTTATTCATAATACAAAAATAACAATATTGTATTGATTCCTAAGGATATGTTTTGACTTTAAACTTAAAATAAAATGATCCCATCACCTCAGGTAGACTGAAGTATACCGTTATGGATTTGTCTTATCCTTAGCCGTGTTTTTTCATTTAGCGTTGTGAATCCTGCTTCATATTGATTAAGAAGTCAGAATTATTGAAATTTTTCTTAACTCTTTTGTGATAGAATTGATACAATAGTTAACAGAATTGCAACACCTTAATGGGATATTACTGCTTAATTTTGCAATAAAAATACCGATGATCAAATACATAAGTATTGCATTAATTGCTTTGTTGACTATTTCATGTGGTAATACACCTAAAGAGCTAGCAATAAATTCTTCTGGAGAAGAAATACAACAAGAAAAGAAATACGAGGTAACTAAAACAGATGCCCAATGGAAAGAGCTGTTAACTGCCGAAGAATACGATGTATTACGCAAAGCAGGAACAGAGCGACCTCACACAAGTCCATTGAATAAGCAATATGCTCCTGGTACACTTATTTGTGCCGCATGTAAAGCGCCAGTGTATGAGAACGAATATAAATTTGATTCTGGAACTGGATGGCCTAGTTATGACCGTGCAATAGAAGGACAGGTTGAACGCGATGTAGATTATAAAATAGGTTATGCTCGTACAGAATTAAAATGCAACACTTGTGGATCGCACTTAGGTCATGAATTTAATGACGGGCCTAGAAAAACTACTGGAAAGCGTCATTGTATCAACGGTATCGCTTTAGACTTTGTTCCTAAAGGAGAAGAGTTACCAGCGTTAAGAAAATAAGTTTACTTTTAAGTAAGAATTTTAAAAAGCTCTTGACTCATGTGAAGAGCTTTTTGGTATTCCGCTTTCGCGAAAGCGGATTTAACAAAGACATTCATTACCTAAAAAACAAAAGATGACTGAACAAGAATATAAAGAAAAACTAACACCAGATCAATACCACATTCTGAGAGAAAAAGGAACAGAAAGACCCTTTACTGGAGAATATAATACACATTATGAAAATGGTGTTTACAGTTGTGCTGCCTGTGGTAATGAGCTGTTTAAATCTGATCAAAAGTTTGATTCTGGTTGTGGCTGGCCATCATTTGATGACGAGATAGAAGGAGCGATAGAGCGCAAAAGAGATACGACACACGGAATGATTAGAACTGAAATCATGTGTTCTAACTGTGGCAGTCATTTAGGACATGTGTTTAACGATGGTCCGACACCTACAGGAATAAGGCACTGCGTGAATAGTTTGAGTCTGGATTTTAAAAAGGATGATTAGGTGAAGTTTTAGTTTTCAATTTAGAAGTTCTTTCAGTTCGTGAGGTATTTTGAAATAGGGGAAGCCTACAGTATATAAGTATAAAAATTAAATAAAATATTTTTTTACGAATCATTAAATTTTATCTAAGTTCAAATTCAAATTCAAATTCAAGTTCAAGTTCAATTTCCTACGAATTCCATTCTGGTAGATCTTCCATCCAGATTTTTAATTTGGTTTTCTTTTGTATGACGCGTGCATGATTAGATTCTTCTTTTGTAACAAGAGAAATTGCTGTTCCGGGATTTTCTGCACGACCAGTTCTTCCTATTCTATGAATGTAATCTTTAGGAGATCGCGGCAATTCGTAATTGATCACGTAAGGAAGAAATTCAATATCAATACCACGGGAAAGAAGGTCTGTAGTTACTAGACATCTCACACCTGTCTCGGCAAAATTCTTAAAATCGGCTAGGTTTTTATTTCTGACACCTTGAGACTTTTTACCATGAATAGCTTTTGATTTAATATTATTTACATTAAGCTTATCATTAACATGATCTACTTGATAAGTAGAAGAACAGAAAATCAATACTTGTTGCATGTCGTGTTCTTCAATCAAATGTCTTAATAAAACTCCTCGTTTTTCTTCTGTAACACGATAGCCTATTTGTTTGATAAGAGAGTAATCTTGTTCTTCTTCTTCGATCTCTACAACAACAGGATCGGTCAATATTCCTTTTTGTATATTCTTAACCTCGTTGCTTAATGTAGCAGAAAATAATAAGTTTTGTTTTTTCTTAGGCAAATGATACAACACGGCATCCATTTCTTCTTTAAATCCTAGAGAAAGCATTTTGTCTGCCTCATCGAGCACTAAAATCTTACACTCCTTAACTACAACAGCATTTGCCTCTATAAGCTCGATCAATCGTCCTGGCGTTGCCACAAGAACGTCCACCGTATTCATCTTCATCATTTGAGGATTGATACTAACACCACCATAAACAGGCATGGTGATTAATGGCCTATCTAGAGCTTTTGAAAATGTTTTAATCACCTCGCTTACTTGCACTGCTAGTTCACGAGTAGGAACCATCACTAGCGCACTGATGTGTCTGTTTTTAGACTCAATGCCTTTTAACTTTTGAAGAAGTGGCAAGGAATAGGCTGCCGTTTTACCAGATCCAGTTTTAGCAATTCCTAAAACGTCTTTCCCTTTTAAAATCACAGGAATCACCTGTTCCTGTATAGGAGTAGGTTCTAATAATTGCTGATCGTTAAGAGATTTTATAAGTGCAGGATCGAGTCCTAATTTTTCAAAAGACATAAGGTTTTTTTCAATCAACAAAGGTAATCGATTTTCAAGGCATTTCTTTGTTTGCTTCTTTATCGTTTTCTCTTATTGCGGTAATGTGCAATTCTACTCTTCGATCAAAGAAATCTTCTTTCCCTGTTTTGAAATTGGCCATTTTACCTACAGTTGTAAAACGTGAAGGGTCTAATCCGTATTTGACAAAAAACCTTTTGATTTGCTCTGCTCTAGCTGTTGAAAGATTCCATTGTCCGGTATCTCTATCTAATCCAGGTTCATTTGGGCCGTTACAACATATGTGTCCTTGAATTTCTATTTCATATTTCTTATGAATCATCAATGAATTGATAATAGAATCCATAACAGGATAAGAAATTTCTCTTAATCGATGGGTTCCTGGATAAAATATTAAATTATTAAAGACTAGTTTTTCATTTACTTTTAGACTGTCTGTAAAGACATTATAAGATTGTAAAGTGTTTGTGTCTTCTTCTTTTGATTCAGTTGATGTGGCCTGATTAAAAACGATCATTACTTCTACACGTCGGTTATCTGCTCTTTGTTTTTCTTTATTAAGGCTAGAATAGAGAGGTAACTCACCTTTAGGATGTAGTTTGAACAAAGAATCAGAAATTGACTTTTTCTTAAGTATCGCTCGTTTTACACTATTTACTCTTTGGATAGCCAGTCTGATATTGTAATCTTTGCTTGCACGGTCATCGCAATAGCCTATGATAGTTATTTCTTCAATACTAGCTTCATTATAAGAATTTATTAATGAATCTAGAACGCGAATGTCTTTTTGTAAAATAGAATAGCTATCAGTTTCAAAATTTAATGAGAATTGTCTCTGAGTATCTTGGGCAAAAGAAAAGCTACATATTAATAGAAGTAAACCTATGCATTTCATAAAATCATCTTATATATAAGTGAACGTGGGAACTTGTGTTTTATTTTTAACCTATGAAACTAACGCACAGCTATTACCAACAAGAAGATGTAGTCGCATTAGCAAAAGATCTAATAGGAAAGAAAATTGTTTCTAAAATCGATGGGAAACGAACCTCTGGTATCATTACAGAAACAGAGGCTTATCGCGGTTATGATGATAAAGCCTGTCATGCGCATTTAGGCAGATTTACCGAACGTACTAAAATCATGTATGAAACAGGTGGCGTGGCTTATGTTTACTTATGTTATGGGATTCATCATTTGTTCAATATCATAACCAATACACACGATAACGCAGACGCTATTTTAATTAGAGCAGTAGAACCTATCGATGGAGTAGAGGTCATGTTAGAAAGGCGTGGAAAAGAAAAACTCGATAAAACCTTGACTTCTGGACCTGGAAATTTCAGCAAGGCTTTTGCTCTGGATAAATCTCATTATGGAGCAGATATGACTGGAGATAAAATCTGGATTGAGGATAATAAGGAGTTCCGCTTTCGCGAAAGCGAGATAACAGCAAGTAAAAGAGTAGGAATCGATTATGCCGAAGAAGATAAAGATCTGCCATGGCGATTTTATTTGAATAGTTCAAAATATGTAAGCAAGAGATAAAAATGCGTTAGAGAAAAACAAGTAATGCGCCTGTTT
The DNA here is from genome assembly GCF_965657255.1 of Nonlabens sp. Classification (NCBI taxonomy): domain Bacteria; kingdom Pseudomonadati; phylum Bacteroidota; class Flavobacteriia; order Flavobacteriales; family Flavobacteriaceae; genus Nonlabens; species Nonlabens sp. Next base: position 69,150 of record NZ_CBFHNM010000004.1, on the reverse strand, counting down.
AATTTTCTAAAGATTTAAATAGATAACCTAGCTAGATAATCATGATATTTTCCTTCTTGAACCAGCTCTACCTTAAAACCAGCTTTTAAAGCGTAAGTTTTTAAAAGTTCAAAATCCATGTATAACCAATCAAATGGTTCTGATTCCATTGCTTTGTATTGAAGTGAAAATGTAACCTCTCCATAATATTCCTTTGTAGAATCAACCCAAAGTCCATCGTCGTCATCTTCTTCATAAAGAAACTTTAAATCAGAACTGTCTATTAAAATCTGCCCGTTATTATTCAATAGTTTTTTGAGTTTTTCTAGACCATTAGAAACGTTTTGTAATGAGGAGAATATTCCCGTACCATTCATTAATAGGAGTAGTGTGTCATATTTACCCTTATGGTTCCAGACACTGTCATGAATCACCTTGCTGCTATTTGGTAGTCTAGAGGTCAACACTTCACAAGCACCTTTACTTTGGTCCAAAGCAATTACTTCTAATCCTTTTTCTAGTAAATACAAGCTATGAATACCTGCGCCAGCACCTATGTCAAGTGTTTTTCCGCTTGCTAATGCCAGTGCTTTTTTTTCTAATACCGGCATTTCTTCAAATGATCTAAAAAGATAAGGCAATGGCATGACATCATCTTCCATTATGGTACTTAAAACGATAATGTCTTCGGTATAATTTCCTTTATGATAATCTAGTAATGCTTTACCATAAAGGTCTGAATCTATATCCACAAAGTTGTTTTTTGTAAAATTAAATCATTCAAAAGTGAAATGTGATTTTTTTAAGTTATTAAAATTTAAGATGACTTGTTTTATGACTTTACGTCTGTTTTTAGCACAACATATTGCCAGCTTGTCACAATATTTTAATTGGTACAAGGCTTGAAATGGTGGATTTGTTATTGATAATCCTGCTTTCGCGAAAGCGGAACATTTATAAACCTAAATAGAATAAATAATTATTATGTCACAACAAGGAAAGATTAATGTAGCGGTAGAGAATATCTTCCCGCTTATTAAGAAGTTTTTATACAGCGATCACGAGATCTTTTTGAGAGAACTGGTTTCTAACGCTACAGATGCCACTCTTAAATTACAGCACCTCGCAAGAATAGGAGAGGCTAGTGTAGAATTAGGAGATCAACAAATTGAGATCAAAATTGATAAAGAAGCAAAAACACTTCATATCATCGATCAAGGTTTAGGAATGACAGAAGATGAGGTGCAGAAGTATATCAACGAAGTTGCTTTTTCTGGTGCTGAAGAGTTTCTAGAAAAATACCAAGACACAGCAAAGGATAGTGGTATTATAGGTCATTTTGGTCTTGGATTCTATTCTGCTTTCATGGTAGCAAATAAAGTAGATATCATTACAAAATCTTTTAAAGATGCTCCAGCAGTACACTGGTATTGTGATGGTTCTCCTAATTATACGATAGAGCCTAGTGATAAACAAAATTTTGGTACAGAGATCGTTCTTCATATATCTGATGACGAGACAGAGTTTTTAGAAGAATCTCGTATCACCGAATTATTGAACAAGTACAACAAGTTCATGCCAGTGCCTATTAAATTTGGTACCAAAACAGAAACACTTGAAAAGCCAGAAGGAGCTAAGGAGGAAGATCCAGCACCTACTCAAGAACTAGATAATATCATCAATAATCCTTCTCCAGCATGGACTAAGCAACCTACTGAATTAGAAGATAAAGATTACAAGAACTTCTATCGCGAGTTGTATCCTATGCAATTTGAGGAGCCTTTGTTTAACATTCACTTGAATGTAGATTATCCTTTTAACTTAACGGGAATATTATACTTCCCAAAAATGACACAAGATTTAAATGTACAAAAGGATCGCATCCAGTTGTATCAAAATCAAGTGTATGTAACGGATAATGTAGAAGGAATCGTACCAGAATTCTTAACCATGTTACGTGGTGTGATAGATTCTCCAGATATTCCTTTAAACGTTTCTCGCTCTTATTTACAGGCAGATGGTGCTGTAAAGAAAATATCTAGTTACATAACTCGTAAAGTAGCAGATAAATTAAAGAGTCTTTTCAATGATGATCGTAAAGGCTTTGAAGAGAAATGGAACGATATCAAAATTGTTATCGAATACGGAATGTTAAGCGAGGACAAGTTCTTTGAGAAAGCAGATAAGTTTGCACTTTATCCTACGGTTGATGGTTCTTATTTCTTGTGGGATGAATTGATTGAAAAAATCAAGCCGTCGCAAACAGATAAAGATGGTAAAACAGTTGTTCTTTATGCTTCTAATAAAGAAACACAACATTCTTACATCGCTGCAGCAAAAGCAAAAGGATATGAGGTACTGTTATTAGATTCTCCTATTATCTCTCACTTAATGCAAAAGCTAGAATCTTCTAAAGAGAACATTTCTTTTGTTAGAGTAGATGCTGAGCATGTAGATAATTTAATTAAGAAAGAAGAAGAACAAATTTCTAAATTGTCTGTCGAAGAGAAAGAAACACTTCAAAAAGCAATTACAGAAACAATAGCAGATTCTACTTATACCGTTCAAGTAGAAGCGATGAGTAGTGATGCAGCACCATTTATGATCACTCAGCCAGAATTTATGCGTCGTATGAAAGAGATGCAAGCGACTGGCGGCGGCGGCATGATGATGATGGGAGCAATGCCAGATATGTACAACCTAGTCGTAAATGGGAATAATGATCTAGTGCAAACTATCTTCAATGAAAAAGATGAGGCAAAGAAAGCAGGATTGATCCAGCAAGGTGTTGATCTAGCCAAATTATCTCAAGGATTATTAAAAGGAGAGAAGTTGACAGAGTTTGTAAACCGTAGTTATGGTTTGATCAAGTAAAGTTACTTTTATTCTAATACATCAAAAGAGCCTATCGCGAGAAAGGCTCTTTTTTATTGTATCGATTTTTGGTTTACTAACCAGAAAGATCTGTGCTTTCAAAAGCTCCTGCATCTGGAGCAATTGCTGGCCTTGAAATTCCTGAAATATCTAATGCTGTATCTGATGCTGGATTTGCTATTCCATTTGCGCCACCTGTATTATCAATGCGCAGTTTAAAGGCATCTACATCTTCAAACAATGGATTTTCATTAAATACACAATCTTGATACAGACTTGAGTTACTAAAATCGTAGGCAGGAATCCCATCAAAACTATTAGAGAAATCATTGAATCGTATCAATGAATTTTCAAACTTAAAATTAAAGGTAGAAATTCCGTCGTCGACTAAAGCCAACTCTATATTGCGATCACCGTAAATGATACAGTTGGTAAAATTAGCAGCAACTAAATCTGCTGTAAGATCGGTATTGGAAATCACATTAGTTAGTAGTAGAGTTGGATCTTGTCTAAAACTACCGTTCCAGTAATTTGAAATGGTACAATTATTAAAATTATACTCTCCGCCAAATCTACCAACAACAGTGGACTGACCAGAATTATGGAAAATAGAATTAGTGGCTTCTATAGAAGCCGTTGTTCCTACTAATGCAGAATTTGAACTATTAAGAATCCTACTATTATTAATTTTTAAAGTTGCACCGTTAGAAGTAGGATTATTATTATCCATAATAATCCCAACGCTTGCATTCTTTATAGTTGCATAATTAACTTCATGATCCTTACTACCATCGGTAAGCCATATGGCAGCCCATTGACCAGCCACATCATCAAAAAGAGGTTCTAAACGATCGCCTTCAAAAATCACTTCGTTTTCCAGATCTTCTGTCGTGGACAAAGCTCCATTGACTTTTAAGGTTGCATTATTAGCTACTATAATTCCACTTTGAGAATGAAAATGGATTCTAGCACCTGGATCAATGGTCAATGTCTTATTTGATGGTACACCGGCAAAACCATATATGACATAAGGCTTTTCATTTGTAAAATTCAATTCGGTATCATCTAGGAAAAAGCCAGAAATTCTCAATTCATTTCCATCGGGATCAGTGTTTAAAAGAATGGTTTCTTGAATTCCTTGAGCATCGCGTTCTGGAAATAGAAAAATAGCGTCTTGAATTAAAGTAACCAGTTCTACAGTTTGAAGATTTGCACCAGAATCAAATTCTATAGTATCTTCATACAAAAACTGAGTGCCTGACGTAAAATTCATGATATCTACCGTAGTTTCTACAAATACAAACATCGAATCTTTTGCGAGTAATTCTACATTTTCAAATACTTGTCCAGGAACTCCATCTACAGATAGTCTATAGTTAGAACTAGTTCCTTGCGCAAGAGCCACTCTAGGAATAACAATGTCATCACTACTGCGGTTGTACACTTTAAAAGTTCTTGTGCTAGAACCTATAGTAGAAAAAACCGTGTCTAAGTAAATGGTGTCTTGAGAAAACTCTAGACTGCCAGTACTGTTAGAAAATTCAAAGTCATTTCTACAAGAAGAAATAAATACTAGAGCAATGATGCAAATGAGTACCGTAATTATATGTTTCATGATGTTTCAAATAGATCTCTAATTTCTTGAGATATTTTTACAGGTTTTCCTGTTTTATCAATAGCACACCAGTCAGAAATTGTTTTTGCAAGCAAGTCCATTGTGGTGGCATTATATATTTCTATGTAACGTTCATAACGTACGTTTGTTGCTCTACCTACTTGGGTTTTAAGTAAAATCTCATCGCCTAGAACAGCTTGTTTTTTATATTCAATACAGTGTTTGAGCATTACCCAACCAAATTCGTTGATCATATCTTCTGTTCCTACAGTTATCCAGTGCTCTCTTGCAACTTCTGCAGCCCATTGAACGTATACAACGTTGTTTACATGATCCAAGTCATCGATTTCACTGGTTTGTACACTTCGTTTTGCGGTAAAACATGGTAAATCAGGTTGAATCATTATTTTACTATTTCTATTTCAAACATTTTAGGCCATCTTTTACCAGTGATAAAAAGACGGTCATTTTTCTTATCGTAAGCAATACCATTCAGCACATTTTCATTTGCCGAGTAGTTGGATATTTCCTTAGTGATAGAGTTTAAATTGATAGCACCTTCTACCAGTCCATTTTCTGGATTGATAATCATGATTAGATTGGTCGTGTAAACATTTGCATATATCTTACCATCGATCCATTCCATTTCGTTAATTTTTGAAACGATTCGATCATTTGCTGTTACTTCTATATAACTTAATTCTTCATAGGTTTCTGGATCAATTTTCCAGATTTTAGAGGTACCATCACTTTTATATAAGTAATTACCATCATTAGTAAGTCCCCAACCTTCTTTACTCTGGTTGTAGGTAAAGCTATCCACTTTATTCAGATCCAGATCGTATACATAACCTATCATACTTTGCCAGGTAAGTTGGTATACTTTATCATTTACGATAGTCATTCCTTCAGCAAATTGATTGTCTGGCAGACTGATTTTCTTTATGGTTTCTCCAGTTTCTACATTAGTAATTCTTAAATCACTTTCTTTAAATTGACCAGTACTTTCGTATAAAGAATCACCATAAAATTCCAGCCCTTGTGTATAAGAATTCACATCGTGCTTGTAGGTATTGACAATGCTATAGTTATAAATAGCAGCCTTGGTAGTAGGCATCCTTTTAATACTGGTTGATACTGTATGATTCATACCATTTTTATACACGGTAGCTTTGAAAGTAAGATTACCATAGGGTTGATTGGTTAGCTTTTGCGAAAGCGTCATTCCACTAGCTCCATCGATAGGCGCAGCGTTTTGAGTCCAGATCACACTATCTACTTGAATAGAATTTGCATCTATTAAAGAGATTTCTACCGTATCATCTTCCAGCCATTTTAATTTTGAATTAGTAACTTCAAGTTTAAAATTTTGTTTAAAAGTATCGATATCTGTTTTACAACTTGATAATGAGAGCGCTGCAAGCAAGATTAAAACCGAATATTTCAATTTCATAATATAATTTTATCAATGCGAAAGATAGCCATAAAATTCATGGAGAAAAACCTTTGTGTAACTAAAACTAGACTGTATATTTGCATCTGGCAAGTCCTACACAACTAGCTCCTGTTGAACTCCTCCAGGGCGGGAACGCAGCAAAGGTAAGCGGTCGTAGCAGTGTGATGTAGGTAGCTTGCCTTTTTTTGTGCTTTATACCCAAATTTAACTATCTGATTTAAAGTTGATTATGAAAAAAGTAGTTCTAGTTACCGGTGGCTCTTCAGGAATAGGAAAGTCTATAGCCCTATATCTTCAAGAAAAAAATTACACCGTTTACGGTACAAGTAGAACACCTTCCAATTATCCAGACAGCTCGATAAAATTACTTGCACTGGATGTTCAAGATCAGGACTCTATAAATAAGGCAGTAAAAGAACTGATAAAAAAAGAAGGACAACTGGATATTTTAATCAATAATGCAGGTGTAGGAATTACAGGTCCAATGGAAGAAACACCTATTGAAGAGGTGAAAAACGCTATGGAAACTAATTTTTATGGTCCATTGAGAGTTTTACAAGCGGTCTTACCTCAAATGAGAGCTCAAAAAAGTGGCCGTGTCATAAATATCACGAGTATTGCAGGATATATGGGTTTGCCTTATCGCGGAATTTACAGCGCGAGTAAAGGAGCGCTAGAAATTGCTACGGAGGCTTATCGTATGGAGTGTGCTCACTTAAATATTCATTTTAGCAATGTGGCGCCAGGAGATTTTGCTACTAATATTGCTGCAGGACGTTTTCATGCACCAGTAGTTTCAGGATCTGATTATGAAGCTGGTTATGCACATACTTTAAAGTTAATTGACGAGCATGTAGATGACGGGCAAGATCCTATTGAAGTAGCCACAAAAATTTATGAAATCTTACAAAAGGAAAATCCAGGCATACATTATAAAGTAGGTAGCTTTTTGCAAAAGTTTTCCATTGTACTTAAGAAAATATTGCCTGAGAAAACGTATGAAAACATGTTGAAAAAACATTATGGTTTATAAACATGAATTTTAAAGTAACCAATTTCTTTCCACCTATGACTAGAATTTTAGGTGTCCTTATTTTAGTTATTGGTATTGTAGGTGTCATTACAAATGGTCTTCAAGTTATTTTCATTCCATTAATAGGTTTTGCGATTATATTTTCTTCTAAAGGTGTCTTGATCGATGTTGCAGAAAATAAATTAAAAGAATACAACAGTTTCTTTTTTATAAAATTTGGGAAATGGCAAAATTTAGAGCACTTTCCACATATTACTGTACTAGAAATTACCGAAAAGACTAGTGTAAGTAGTCATACAACATTGGTAAGCGCTTCTTCTAGAAATATGGTTTATAGAATCACTTTACTCAGTAAAAGTCATTATCACAAGTTGTTACTCCAGCAATTAACGGATAAAGAAAAAGCATATCAGGAAACAGAAAATTAGCAGATTTGATAGGCTTAAAAAAGGTGGTTTTTAGTCCTGGGGCTTATTTAGATTAAGTTATTTTTTGTCTCTCTTTCGCGAAAGCAAGACTTTCATAAAAACAACTGGAATAATTACAGTTGAATAGTTTCTCATTTTAACGTTCAAATTCCGTAAGAAATCCATCTGCCGCTATGTTGTCATCTAATTGAAGAGTGTTGCCCTGTAAATCGATAGTTCCTTTATCTACATTGTCAATAAAAAGCGTTTCAATGGCTCCGTTTTGTTCAATTCTTATGGAATAGGTTCCACTGTCCAGTCCCGCGTATATATCCTCAGGACCAATGGTAAGAATATTATTTGTGATGTCAACGGTATTGTTATTTAAATTAAAATCATAAATGACTTCGCCACGATTATAGTCTATGTTGATTCCCACAAAACCACCACGAACGTTTTTCAAGTGCCAAGTTCCCTTAATAGTAGTTGATGAATTAGTGTTGTCATCATCATTATTACAACTTGGAAAAAGTAAAAATGTGACGCAAATCAGCAAACTTAATTTGATGTATTTCATAGTCTTATGGTTTGGTTTTTCATATAATAGATGCAACTAATGCCATAAGGTTGTGTGAGAAAATGATCAATCTTTTTTAAATGGCTCTAACAACTGACTGCCAAAATGATCAGGATAATCTTCATCGCCTGGAAATCCTAATTCTAACTCGGCTTGATGATAAGGAATATGTGCCGTACCAAAAAGGTAATCCCAAACACTGAGAGAAAGCCCGTAGTTGACCCCATATTTTGCACCTTCTGGAAGTTTTTTTGCATGATGCCACAAGTGCATTTTTGGATTATTCAGGATGTATTTGAAAATACCGTAATCCCAATTTAAATTGGCATGATTCAAATGTCCAATGAATACAGCAATCATGTGAATCACAATAAACTGATTGATCCCAAATCCTATCATCGCCAGCGGTAAATATTGCAAAGCTTTATAAACAATAGTTTCCATAAAGTGAAAACGGAACTGTGCAGCAAAACCCATTTCCTTCACACTGTGGTGTACTTTATGAAATTCCCATAAGAAAGGAACTCTATGTAACAGTCGATGTATGTTCCACTGAATAAAATCTGCAATAACAAACATGATTAATAATTGCATCCAAAAAGGAAAACTACTTACCTCAATAGCCACAATATTTGTGATACCTATGCTGGCCAGACCGTCATTAAAAAGTTCTACAAACACATCTGACACGGCATTGTAACCTATTAAGGAGAACAAAAAGAAATTAAAAAACAAGTAAAATAAATCAAGCCAAAAATCCTTACGTAATACTTTTTGGTTTTTTCTCCATGGCAGCCAGATCTCTAAAGCAAAGACCAATAGAGAAACCACTAGTAACCAATAAAAATAATTGGTCCACGATGGATTCATGATTTCATTCCATAGGTAAGAAGCGTATCCATTAAAGGATTTTATAAAAATGTCTAGGTATTTTTCCATTACTTAATTGGTCGCATTTATAAATGTAAAATTACTACATCTCTATCACAACGCAATCGTTGTATCATATTAGGATTCTATAATGGTATAAAATGAACTTCTTATTTTATTTTTACAGAACAAATTCATGTCTATGAAAAAGTATCTTTATTTATTTTTAATTTTAGTAGTAACAATATCTTGTAAAGACAGCGCCGTAGTTGAAAAAATTATTGCTAAAGAACCAGCATATTTTGACTGGAGTGCTGCAAATGTATACTTCTTGCTTACCGATAGGTTTAATAATGGGGACACTTCTAATGATAACATTATCGATCGATCTCAAGAAACGGCAAAGTTACGAGGTTTTGAAGGTGGTGATTTTGCTGGAATCATTCAAAAAATTGACGAAGGTTATTTTACTGATTTAGGAGTTAATACGATATGGTTGACACCTATCTGGGAACAAATTCACGGTGGAGTAGATGAAGGAACTGGATTTACTTATGCTTTTCATGGGTATTGGGCAAAGGATTGGACCGCTGTAGAACCTTCTTACGGAACTATGGAAGAGTTTAAAACACTAGTAGAAAAAGCACATGAAAAGGATATTAGAATTTTATTAGATGTTGTGATCAACCATAGCGGTCCGGTAACTGAGCAAGATCCTGTATGGCCAGAAGAATGGGTTCGTACTGGACCTGGATGTACGTATCAAGATCAAACTACCGCGGTAACTTGTACGTTAACTAACAACCTACCAGATATAAGAACAGAAAGTACAGAAGAAGTTGATTTGCCAGAAAGTCTTATAGCAAAATGGAAAAAAGAAGGAAGATATGAGCAAGAAATTAAAGAGTTAGATGACTTTTTCACCACGTCTGGATTGATGAGAACTCCAGTAAATTACATTATCAAATGGGTCACCGATTATGCTCGTGAAACTGGAGTAGACGGTTTTAGAATTGATACCGTTAAACATGTGGAAGAATCAGTTTGGACAACTTTTAATGAACAGGCAAAACTAGCTTACGATCAATGGAAGCAAAATAATCCTACAAAAACGGTTCACGATGACGAGTTTTTTATTCTAGGAGAGCTTTATGGCTATTCTGCAGTAAATGGAAGGTCTTATGATTTTTCTAGCGGCGAGGTAGATTATTTTGATTCTGGATATGATGCGATGATCGATTTTGGGTTTAAATATTTTGCAAACGAAGATTATAAAGCTCTTTTCAAAAAATACGACAGTATTAGAAAAAACTTGTTGACAGAAAAACCAAAAGATCCAGCATATTTCATGAATTACATCAGCTCTCATGATGATGGACAGCCTTTTGATCCTACAAGAGAACGAGCGATGGAATCTGCTACAAAGTTGATGTTATCGCCTGGAATGTCACAAATTTATTACGGAGATGAAATAGCAAGATCATTAGTTGTAGAAGAAACTGTAGGAGACGCAACTTTAAGATCTGTAATGGATTTTGATAATGGAAATCAAGAGGTTTTAAAACACTGGCAACAGTTAGGGAAATTCAGGAACAAACATAAATCTGTAGGCGCAGGTGAACATTTTTCCCTATCACATGAAGGAGAAGGAACACTAGCAGCACGATTCTATAATAAAAACGGTCATGAAGATATTGTTCTCATTGGAGCCGGATTGCCAGATGGTTTGATGGAAATAGATGTCACTAAAGTTTTTCCAAAAGCAAAACGTTTACGTAATGCCTACACCATCAAGAAATTGCCTGTTGTGAATGGTAAAGTTACCGTTATGGTTAAGAATGGTGTTGTTTTGTTGGAAAAGATGTAATGAAATTCCGCTTTCGCGAAAGCGGAATTGAAACGTAATTCACAGAACAAACTAGTATCTTTAAAGACTTAATCATCTTTATATATGAAATACGTCCTTTATTCACTTTTAATTCTTGCCTTATTAAGCTGCAAAGAAAATGTAGATTCAGAATCTTCTACTGAGAATAATGAAACGCAAATTGTAGTGGTAGAAGATCAAATCCCAACGCCTCAACTCAACTTACAACAAGCTAATAATCTTGCTCAGTTACCGTTGCATTGTATTGAGACAGAATATCCCAATAAAATGGGACACGTTACAGCAAGTCCAGAAGATCAAAAACGGCCTAGGGTGCAACATCCTGTTTTTTACGGTTGTTTTGACTGGCATAGCGCGGTTCATGGTTATTGGAGCGCGGTTACTTTGTTGAAGCAGTTTCCAGAATTAGAAACTCGAGAGGAGTTACTTCTAAAAATAGAACGCAACCTCACAGCCGAAAATATCAATGTAGAAATCGCCTATTTAAATACTAAGGATAACAAAACTTTTGAACGAACTTACGGCTGGGCATGGTTACTCAAATTACAACAAGAATTAGATACGTGGCAATCAAAAGAAGGAAAAGAATTTGCTCGAATTTTACAACCACTTTCTGATATTATCGCGCAGCGCTATATAGAATATTTACCTAAGTTAAATTATGCCATAAGAGTAGGAGAGCACTCGAATACAGCTTTTGGGATGGCATTTGCTTATGATTATGCTGTTCATGCACAAAACGCAGCTCTTCAATCTATCATAGAAACTACAGCCAAAGAATTTTACAGCAAAGACACAAATTGTCCTATCTCTTGGGAACCTAGTGGTTATGATTTTTTATCGCCTTGTCTAGAAGAAATAGATATCATGCGTCGCGTTTTAACTGCTGAAGAATTTCACAGTTGGGTAAAAGAATTTTTGCCTGGAATCGAGAACGGCAAATTAGATATCGAGATAGGAAAAGTATCCGACCGTAGGGATGGAAAATTGGTTCATATTGATGGATTAAATCTTAGTCGTGCTTGGGTACTTTATGGACTCGCTGCTCAATATCCAGAATACACTAACCTTACTGAAATAGCAGATGCGCATATCACAAATACCTTACCTAATCTGGTAGCAGACGATTATGCTGGCGGACACTGGTTAGGTAGTTTTGCTATTTATGCATTACAAAATGCAGAGAATTAATAGATGTGCCTCAATAACTTTCAAAAGATCGTTAAACTATAATTAATCATGTAGTTAGTTTTAAAATTTGTTAGTTACTTAGTATTATATGGGTTAAAAAACTATCAAAGACATTTTTAAATGGAAACATGTACCATCTTTATTATGGAAAAGTGCAAAAAAATGGAATAATGATGACGTGTGGCAACTAAGTGCTGCTGTCGCTTATTATGCAATACTTGCTTTACCTGGACTTTTAGTTATAGTTATTAATGTGGTAAGCACCGTATGGGATGATGAGATTGCTTCTGGAAGATTGACTAATGGATTGACATCGATGATAGGATATGATGCCGCATCAGATCTCAATGAAATTTTACAAGCAGCTAGATTAGATAACGATAGTATTATTGTAAATGTGATAGGACTGGCGACCTTAATTTTTGCAGCAACAGGAGTATTCTATCAATTACAACTTGCTTTAAATAAAATCTGAAAATTAAAGATCAATCCTAAAACACCGTGGTATAAAATCATTACCGATCGAGTAAAAAGTTTTGGATTCATTTTAGTTTTAGGTTTCCTAATTTTGATCAGTTTCATGCTATCTGCTGCCATAGCTATTTTTCAAAATTGGATTCAAGAAAATCTAGCAGAAGATTTAGGCAAAATCGCACTATTAATCAATTACTTTCTTTCCTTAGGAATTATTTCTTTTCTTTTTGGATTGATGTTTAGATATTTACCAGATGCTAGATTGAAATGGAAAATGGTATGGCCAGGCGCTCTATTAACTGGTCTCTTGTTTGAAACAGGAAAGTTTTTGTTAGAGATTTACTTTACACAATCATCACCGGCAAGTGCTTATGGCGCAGCTGGATTAGTTATCATTTTATTACTTTGGGTTTCTTATTCTTGTCTTATTTTGTTTTACGGGGCAGAATTTATTTTAGTCTATGTAGAACGCTACGGTACTGGTGTTTCTCCTAACTCTACAGCTCTTAAATACAAAGAAGAATTGATCATTACCGATAAAGGTACAGATGTCTCAAAAGAAGATATAGATGATATTTTAGAGGCAAAGGATAATCATGTTATTGATAATAAAAGCCGTTTTTAGTCGTGTATGTAGGTAATTTTGACGCTTTCGCGAAAGCGAGATCATCATCAATAATGCTATAAAAACAGCACTTTTACTTCTAAAACTCGAGTTAATTCAGCTTTTATTAGGAAAGAGGCGATATGTAATTCTTATATTAAAAGGAAAACATGAGTAACAAAAACTTAATACACAAAGAGGCAAGAGAAAAATACCTAGAACTTTCTAGAGACATCAAAACAGCCATGATGTTAACCAATTTAAGCAGTGCACCTATTCATGCCATACCTATGAGTCATAAGGATGTATTAGATAGCGGTGATATCCTGTTTTTTAGTAAAGATGGAAGTGAGCACAACTCAAATATAGAAGCGAGTGCACAAACTCAATTAATTTATGGAGATAGTTCAAGCAAAGAATTTTTGAGCGTTTACGGAACAACTGTAATATCTAAAAACAAAGAGTTGATCGATACATATTATGACCCATTAGATAATAACTCGTTTGAGAATAAGGAAGATCCATCCTTAACCGTTCTAATTTTTAGTCCAGAAGAAGGGCATTATTGGGATACTAAGACAAATGCTTTGGTAACCCTAGCAAAAATAGCTTTTACTAAAATAACGGGAAATGAAACGCAAATAGGAACTTCTGGAAGTTTACGACTGTAAAGATAGTGGATGAGTATTTTTGAAACACTAATAAAAGATCATAAGAATCAGAGAACATATGAATTAGAACATACTTCTAGATAATTATGGGATAAAAAATATGTTTTATAAACTTTCAAATGATCCTTGCTCAAGAATATAAAGGTTACAAGAAAAAGAATTGAAAATTTTAAATTTATCGCAAACAAAAAATCCGATCGTTAGATCGGATTTTTTGTTATAAATAACTTTGTAAAGGGATTCTACACACTTGATCAGAAGAATCTTCTTGGTGATCGTCATGCGACTCAATTGTCTTTCGTTTATAGTCGCTGTAGCCGTTTTGAGAAATGATTAAATCCATAACTTTTTTTCTATAAATATAATACTGTACATGCATAATATATTTTAAATTCATCTTAAATTTTTCTGTTAAACAGAATGAAATCAACTAGCTAGCGGTTGATCATAAACTACATTTTGCTCGCCATATTTTTTTAAATAAGACCTTATGATTTGGTTCGTATGATAGTTAGCTGTTTTTCGATCTATATAATCCTCGCAATCTTCCATAGAACCTATCGATGCATATTGATCTACAAATCCATAACCTTGATATTCTCCTTCTTTTACCATAACAAAGCAAGTCTCTTCTGCATTGCGGCCAGGTTGTTTGATAATGTAATTAGGGTTTTGATTGTGTAAGGATTCAATAGCTTGTTTTGCTCTGATATTATAAAGAGAAACTAGCTCTTCTTTTTTACAAACACCTTTACAGCTTTTTAATTTATAATGAGAAGAGCAGACTGTTTGAGTTTTAAAGCTGCAATATCTAGGGCACAAATTAAAATCTGCACATAATTGTTCTAACTGTTCTACCGCATGCGCACGATCATAATGCGTCACTATAGAGTAATCGTAAGATTTTACTAGGCCTACAGCAAATTGAATGATACCTAACTGATTTTTATAGTGTAAAATTTGGTACGCAGCCCTAGGTTTTTTTTGTGCACTATTAAATTTAGGATAATAATGTCTTATCAAGTCTGCTTCTTGAAGCAATGCAACTAATTCATTACCAGTAGGTATGTGTTCTATGTGATGAATCTCTTGACACATTAGATACGATTTACTAGTTTTAGAATAAAAATGAGAAAGAACGCGTTTCTTTAAACTAATCGCTTTCCCTACATAAATGACTTTACGCGCTTGATTTTTAAAAAGATAAACACCAGGTGCGTCTGGTAAATCATTAAATACATTGCGATCTAGATGTGGTGGAAATGTCCCTTCTTTACTATTTCCTTTTAAGAATTTAGCAAACTTAGTTCCATCTTGATCTATTTCTAATAGTTTTTGAAAAAGTGTTACGGTGGCGTCTGTATCACCTTCTGCGCGGTGTCTGTTTTCTAGAGAAATCCCTAACGAGTTGCACAGCTTTCCTAAACTATAAGAATTCATTCCAGGTATCAATTCTCTAGAAAGCCTGACTGTGCAAAGCTTTTTACGTTTAAAATCAAATCCTATACGTTTGAATTCGTTACGGATAATATTGTAGTCAAAATTTACATTGTGAGCCACAAAAATACAATCGCGAGTCATGCGTTCAATTTCTTGAGCAACGTCTGCAAAAATAGGAGCAGCCGCGACCATTTCATTATCTATACCAGTTAGTCCAGTAATAAAATCTGGAATAAGACTTTCTGGATCAATAAGAGTCGTATATTTTTCAACAACTTCAGCGCCCATCATACGCACAATACAGATTTCTGTCATGCGATTGTTGCTCATTCTGTTGCCTGTAGTTTCTATATCTACAACGCTGTAATATTGTTCTTTAAAGTTCAAAAGCTAATCATTTGGAAATGTTCCAAAATTATGGAATAATTCCTAAACACAAACTTTAATTGTTTGTTTTAACATAGACTTTTTTTAAGCCATGGTGATAGGCTTTGTTATATCTAACTACTACAACTTAACATACTGCAACCTACTTTATCCCTTGCCCATTCTGGACGTAATGCGTACCATTTATCATATTCTGGTTGCTCTTCATAGGGTTTTTGTAGCATGGTATAGATGTCATTTAATAATTGATAATCTCCTTTATCAGCTTCATCAATGACTAATTGTGCGATGTAGTTTCTAAGAACGTACTTAGGATTAGTCGCATTCATTTTTTCTGTTCTCGCTTTCGCAAAAGCGAGTGCATTACCAGTTTCCATTTTTACATCTAGTTCTAATCGTAACACATAACTTTCTAACCACGCTATCCAGCTATTTTTACGCGCTTCAGTTAGTTGGTCTATATGATAAAAAGCTATAGAAATGATCTTAAAAGCATCGTTTTGAGCTGTTTTATGATCAATCTTGCTTAGTTCGCGATAAAAAATGGTCATATCTGTTTCATGAAGATGTAGATTTTCTTCTAAGGTCTGGATCAGATCACGATCGTCTTTATGCGTGTGATAGATGCCTAATTTATTCATCATCGTTTCTAGATACTGGACTTGATAATTAATTTTATAACTGTCCAGGATCTTTTGTAACGGCACTGCATCTTCAACAAGCGGAAAGAGCGCATTTGCCAGTTGTAGCAAATTCCATAGTCCTATCTCTGGTTGTGCGCCGTATCTATACCTTTTGTTTTGGCGATCTGTCGTGTTAGGCGTCCAGCCGTGATCATAAGGTTCTAACCAGCCGTAAGGTCCATAATCTATGGTCAATCCTAGAATGGACATGTTATCGGTATTCATTACACCATGCACAAAACCAACACGTTGCCAGTGCAGGATCATTTCTAATGTACGATCGGTTACTTCTTGAAACAATTGTAAATAAGCTTCTTTGCCAGTTGTTTTTATGTCTGTAAAAAAGGTAGATAGGGTATAATCGGCAAGTTTTTTAAGCAGGTCATTATCGCCTTGAGCCGCGGCCAACTCAAAATTACCAAAACGTATAAAACTGGGTGCGACACGACATACAATCGCTCCTTTTTCATAATCAGGATGACCATCATACATCACGTCTCGCAAAACTTGATCGCCCGATAAAGAAAGGGAAAGCGATCGAGTGGTAGGAACGCCTAAATGATGCATGGCCTCGCTACATAAATGTTCTCTAACGCTGCTGCGCAACACCGCAAGACCATCACCACGACGGGAATAAGGTGTAGGACCAGCGCCTTTTAATTGGAATGCCCAACGTTTATCTTTCTCTAAAATTTCAAATAAATTAATCGCACGTCCATCACCCAATTGTCCAGCCCAATTACCAAATTGATGTCCTGCATAAGCCATCGCATACGATTGTGTGTTAGGGTACAAAACTTGACCGGTGAAAAGTTTCAAAAATTCTTCTTCCTTGATTTCTTGTACATCAAAACCCAATTCTTCAGCTAGTTGTGATACATGAATCAAACTGGCTTTTTCAAACTTTAAAGGAGTCGCGATAGAGTAGGCCACATCACTGACTTGCCTTGTAAAGTTCTCTTGAATAGGATCTTCTGGTAATGTGTTGGTAAAGCTATTGTTGATAGGTAGTTTGTGCATATTACAAAGGTAGTGGATCGTCTTGAGTTTTTGAGTTGATGGATATGTATTATAGACCACACTCGCACAGAAAATGTTTTGCCTTCATTTAGCAAATTAGTTATTCGTAATTTAAAGGTGGTTTTTACACTCTTTTGCTGGTGTTTTACTCGCTTTCGCGAAAGCATAATGACCACAATAATAGACCTAGCATATGCTTTCTATTATTCTATAGTATTGACTTTAATGTCACTACATGAAAATAATCTATAAAGAGTAGATGACGCTAGTTTGTTTTTTCATAACTTTAGAGAAACCAATCCTTAAACCATGAAAACATTACTCATCTTATTTTTTGCGCTTTTATCTATTCAAGTTCACTCTCAAAATACCGAGGAATACAAGTACCTGCAAACGGTTATCATCGATGGTATGGTGTATCAATTGAATTATCTAGAGAAAGATAATTCGTTTCAATTTCAAATTATTAAAGACACGGTTACTGCCACCACAGACGAATATGGTTGGGATAGTTATAAAGAGGTGCTTGCTACAGGAATTATTCAAGCTATCAATGGTTCTTTTAGTGAAAATCTGAACCTTAATACACTGGATGCAGTTGAAAAGACTGCCTTGCTCGCTCTTAAAGAAAAGATTCTTGAGCGCAAAAGAGCCTCATTAGAAGAAGAGCAGCGTGTTTTATCTGATATAGATAATGCAAAAGACCAATATTCTGGACGATTGGTCTTGAAAAAAGAAGCGGTAATTAGAAAGAAAGAAGCATCAGATAATTGTGAAAATGACCTGATCAATCAACTAGGACCTAAGGTAGTTTTAACAAATGAAGTAGTTAAAATAAATAAAGCACTCGTACAGTTTTTCAATAATAAAGCCTCTTCTATATATGTAGAAGCCACGTACAACAATGAAAAAATAATATTTTTAAATACTTCTTTTAGTGTGCCATTGCGATGGTTCAATACTTATGGAATGAGTGTTACAGCGATAACTAAGAACTGTGAAGCAATTACGATCGATTATAATGATGTTTTTGACTTTGAGTCTGATCAATTTTTCAATTATTCTATTGCAAACGATCAAGTAAAATTAAATACAAAAACAGAGAAAGAAAGATCTCAACCAGTCAAACAGCGTAGATTTTTTGATTTTTTCACTGGTGTCATTTATTCTGATGTGTTAGGGTTAAATTCTAGTAACAGCAATTCTGTGCTCAATGCACAAGCGACTCTTTTAGTGCCTATGAATACTAGAAACTGGTCAAAGGTTACTGCAACCAGACAGTTTCTTGTATCTACTTCTGTGGCGTTAAATAATAGTTTTGAAGACAGTACTCGATTTATGGGATTTCAAAATGGCGATCGTGTAAATGAATTTGATCTGTTTACTAAGCGTAATATTAATGTAGATTTATATCTAGACTTATTAACTTATGAATCTAAAGGCTGGTTTCTCAATACTTCTTTAGGATATAAAGGAAGCTTTTACCGCACAGGATATAGATTTACAGAAGTTGCTACTGGTGGACTAGATCAGGTGCAAGAAGGACAAGTTTTTTCTACAGGACATGGACCTTATTTAAACTTTGAATTCCGTCCACAGAATAACTTTGGGGCAGATATTAACTTGCATTATGAGAGCTTTGAATTTAGTGATCAAGTAGAATTGGGAACGACTGATTTTGAAAAAAACGTGCTCAATCAAAAAGGTGATCTGGTTCATGTTAAAGCAAACTTTTATTGGTTAACAAATCCTCAGAATTCTGATGGAGGTATTTACACCAGTTTAGGTACTTCTTATCACACAGGAACTGATGGCGTATTTCCTCAATTTATGATAGGTTATGCGACTAATCTCACTTCTTTTGTCAATAGAATTAAGAAGTAATACAACCCAATTATTCAAATAACTTCCAATAAAAATAAGGGCTGCTACCGTTTCTGACACGGTAGGAGCATTATTGTATGTAACGCACCATCATGCTAGAAGAAAAACCACCTATTGTTAACTGTCATACTCATGTTTTTACGAGTGATTATGTGCCGCCTTATCTAGCAAAAAGCTATGTGCCGTGGCCTTTCTATTATCTTTTATCACTGCGTGTTGTCATTTGGTTTTTAAAGATATATCAAAGTAAAATCAAACCTATTTTTTATACCAATCGCTATAAAGCTTGGTTGCGATTTTGGTACAAGATTGAGATTTTCTTTAAGAGAACACGATTGTTAGGTGTTTTAAAATTTATTACAGAAATATATCTCTTTACCTCACTGGTTTATTATGTTTCACTGTTGTTTTTTGATCTTGATACCACCTACAATGGTATAAGAGAAGTAGCTCTTAATACATTGAAATGGCTTAAAGAAACCGGTTTATTCTTTACAGAATTGAACTTTGGCTACATCTTACTTTATACATTTGTTGTCCTCTTCTTTTTTAAATCTATTAGAAATCTGGTGATTGTTTTATTAAAACAGTTCAAGGTGTTGCCTGGTAAAAATTTTACAGATTTATTTTACCGCTATTTACAGATAGGACTGTTTTCTAGATACAAGAAACAATACCTTATTTATGACCGATTAAAAAAACAATATCCTATAGATACGCATTTTGTAGCCTTGCCCATGGATATGCAATACATGCGAGCAGGATCTTTAAAGAAAATGTACGACATGTATCTTAAAGATTACGTTACCATCAACAGTACTGATAGATCTACAGGAGCAGATAAAAAGATCGCGATGCAGGCGCAAATGAATGGATTGCGGTATATTAAAAATAGAAGTCAGGATAAAAACACCTTTCATCCATTTGTATTTGCACATCCAGAGCGCATGAAAGATCCAGCTTATTTTGATTATCAAGTAGATCCAGAAACTGGAGAAGTCATTTTAGATAAAAAATGCCTTTTGTACGAGTACATAGAACAGCACAAGTTTAGTGGTATTAAAATCTATCCTGCACTAGGATATTATCCTTTTGATGCCTGTTTATTGCCTTTATGGAAATATTGCGTGCAACAGGATATTCCTATCATGACGCACTGCATAAAAGGAACCATTTTTTATAGAGGTACTAAAAAAGCAGCATGGGATCAGCATCCTATTTTTACAGAAGGAAAAATGAATAATGAGAAACGCGCTGCCAGTAAAGAGAAAGATATAAAAACACTCGATATCGATTCTTGTTTCATAGAACCAGAAGAACAGCCTTTACATCTTAACGAAGTCAAGAATCGAGACTTTTGTAACAATTTTACACATCCATTGAACTATTTATGTCTTTTAGATCCTGATCTATTGCATAAAGTGCTGCATCAATGCTTGCTGGATGTAGATAAAGAACAAGCTACAAAGCTTCAACAGATTTTTCATGAACCAGACGGTAGTTTTAGAGGAGATTTAAGCCAGTTAAAATTGTGTTTTGCACATTTTGGAGGGAAAGATCAATGGAATAAATTCTTAGAAAGCGATCGAGATAATTACACCTCACAACTGCTCTTACAACCAGATAAAGGAATTGATTTCTTTCTTAATAGAGATCAGGAACCTAGTCCAGGAAAAACCGCTTTTATATGGAAATATGTAGACTGGTACAGCATTATTTGTAGCATGATTTTACAGTATGATCATGTCTATGCAGACATAAGTTATATACTTCATGATACAGAAATACTGCCTTTGTTAAAACAAACACTAAGCAACCGTAAACTAGGTAAAAAAGTACTGTATGGATCTGATTTTTATGTAGTAAGAAATCACAAGAGCGATAAAGCAATTCTAGCAGAAATGAGAGCTGGATTGACAGAAGCAGAATTTGACCAGATTGCCCGATATAATCCTAAACGTTATTTGAATTTGTAAGCAGCTCTTTTTTAAGTTGGGACCTTGTTTTTAAGTACCATTTCAAGGCCTCTTAATTTTGTGTTTTGCTTTTACTTCTGTCTTTTATCTCTTATCTTCACCATTCCCCAAAACACTGCCTTTTTTCCTACCTAGTAGGATAGGTTTGTTTTGGGGTGTTTTACTTACGCTTTCGCGAAAGCGAGAACAACACACCAAATTTCTAGAATAAAGAATGGTACTCTATCACTTTTTCATGAATTGTACCATCTCATCAATCCTTTTATTCCAAGGGAAAAATAATTGAACAACCATTGCGGCGTGTTTTTTCTCTAGGTATTCCATAGAGACATCAGGTTGATACTCATTGAGTTTTTTTACAAAACGTTCATTTCCATTAATAATGGATCGATAGGATTTAGTACCAGTGTATATTTTCATTTTTGGCGTGTCCTTATCGATGAAATAATAAGGCGATGCTGCTTTCCAGTTTTCTGGATGTTCTGTCCAGGTGGCGATATAATCGTCTTGTGCGGTAGGTTGGTTCTCTAATAAGTAAGAATACATGTCTAGTCCAGCAGCATCATTCAATAGGATACCTTTTACGGTATTTATGTCTACTTTATATGAAGGATTCATTACAGCTAGCGCTCCTAGATGTGCTCCTGCACTGTGACCAGTAATAAAAATCTGGTTAGGATCGCCACCGTAGGCTTCAATATTTTCTTTGGTCCATTTGATGGATTGCGCTATTTGTTTTGTCATGTCCTCATAGTTAGCTTTCGGACTTTTAGTATAATCAGGCATTACTAGAATCACGTCATGACGGGCAAAGTTGCGACCTACATAATTATAAGTTTCTTTTTTACCACTATTCCAATTGCCACCATAAACAAAAATCAATACCGGTTGCAAAGTATTTGCTTTTTTACGTTTTGCAAATATGTTGAGAGTAGGAGCAGGCGCTTCTTTTACCTGCGGCGCCAGGTAATCTAGATTCTTATATTTCTTTACAGAGCAACTGGTCAGGAACAGCATAGAAATGATAAGAATAAAAAAGAATTTGAAGGACATCTAGTTTTAATTTAGTAATATGTAACGGTAACAAAACTAGAAAACACAGCAGTTTTTACTGTTAAAATCCTGCCATTAAACACCGCTCATTATTACCATACTTAAAGTTACTCATTGGCTTTTTTTGCAGCTTCTTGAGCAGCTTTTGTGATCGCTTTTAAACGCTCTGCACGAGTTTCTTTTTTAACGCGTTTTTTGTTTTTAATACGCTCAATAAGTTCTGTGTGCTTACTTTTATTTCTGGTGTTTTTTTCTTTTCCTTGCTTTGCCATGATCATATGATAATCCTGCAAAGGTAATTGTTCTATACTTCACAATTCTAGGTAGTACATTTGTGCAAAAGGAACTCTAATGAAGGTGAACGATCTGATAGGAAAATACACAATTAAAGGTCAAAATCAAGATGCTTTTAAAAGTACTTATGATGGCACGTTAGAACTTTCTGTCGATGCGCATCAAAGAATTGTCGCTTTATGGAATATAAGCGGCGATCAGGTTCAAAAAGGAACGGGCTTTTTCAAGGATAATATTCTAGTGATCAACTTTAATTATAAAAATGAAGAACATCAGGTTTTTAAAGGCGTTGTTGTTTATAAATGTATTTCTAAAGACGTGTTAGATGGTTTCTGGTCAGAAAAACATGGCGATCCTAATTATCTAGGTTTAGAACAAGCTTTTAGAATTAAAAAATCTAATAATTTATTGAATTAGAATTATTTGGAGCATTTTGCTTTCGCGAAAGCGAGAAAAACAATTAACTTTTTTATTGAAAAAGCAATTTTACCTGTAACTATTGTAACTTGTAGCTGTCTATTGATTAGATAACTAAAACCAATTTATGAAAATTTTATTCCTTTGGACGTTGCTTTTGTCAGCTATAAGTCTTCAAGCACAACAGGATGCAGGATGGTTGCGTCACAATACGATCTCGCCAGACGGGACAGAAATTGTTTTTACTTATAAAGGCGATTTGTATAAAGTCCCCGCACAAGGTGGCGATGCACAGCAATTGACCTTTCATGAAGCACATGATTATCAAGCAGTATGGAGTAAAGATGGAAAACAGATTGCGTTTGCGTCTAACCGTTATGGCAATTTTGATGTGTATGTGATGGATGCAAAAGGCGGCGCTGCAACGCGACTTACCTTTCATTCTGCAGACGAACAGCCTTTTAGTTTTTCTCATGATGATGCTTCAGTATTATTCGGTGCGCAACGTATGGATGCCGTAAATCATAGACAGTTTCCTACAGGCTCACAACCAGAAGTATATACGGTTCCCGTTTTAGGTGGTCGTGTAGATCAATTATTTACTATTCCGGCCGAGTTTCTTAATGTAAGTAAGGATGGAAAAACTATCCTTTATCACGATAAAAAAGGTGGTGAAAACATATGGCGCAAACATCATGAATCGAGCATTACCAGAGATATATGGAGTTATGACACGGCTACAAATACGCATAAAATGATCACCACTTATCCTGGTGAGGATAGAATGCCGGTTTTATCTAATGATGAAAAGTCATTTTATTACTTGAGTGAGAAGAGTGGTTCTTTTAATGTACATAAAACCAATTTAAGTGGTACCGATTTTACTCAATTAACCTCTTTTAAACTACATCCTGTACGTTTTTTAAGTGTTGGAAATGGAACGATTTGTTTTAGTTATGATGGTAAATTATATACCATGAAGGAAGGTCAAGAGCCTAAAAAACTTGAAGTAAATATTACCACACAAGCCATAAGTAATAACGATAAATTCATTTCTATAAACGGCGGTGTTAGAGAAATGGAAGTTTCTCCTAATGGTAAGGAAATTGCTTTTATCGCTCGTGGTGAGGTATTTGTTACCTCTGTAGAGGAATCGTTCACAAAAAGAATTACCAATACTCCAGAAGCAGAACGCTTTGTAACCTGGGGTCCAGAAGGTGAATCGGTAGTCTATAGCAGTGAACGCAATGGTAAATGGAGTGTTTATAAAACAGAAAAAATAAGGGATGAAGAACCGTTCTTTTTTGCTTCTACCTTAATTAAAGAAACACCAGTTTTAGAAAACGATAAAGAGAACTATCTGGTAAAATATTCTCCAGATGGTAAAAAAATGGCTTTTATTGAAGATAGACGAACCTTGAAGGTAAAAGACGTGAAATCTGGTGAAGAAGTGACTTTAATGACTCCTAAAGATTTGTTCCACATGAGCGATGGAGATAAGAATTTTACTTGGAGCCCAGACAGTAAATGGTTACTCATGGATTGGGGTTTATCCTTAAATAATAGTGAAGTACTTTTACTAGCTGCTGATGGTTCTAAGAAAGTGAATTTAAATGAAAGTGGTTATTATGATTTTAGCCCACAATGGGTAAATGGAGGAAAGCAAATGATCTGGTTCTCTAATCGTGATGGATTAAAATCTTATGCTACAAGTGGTTCTTCTCAAAGTGATGTGTATTCTATGTTTTTTACTCAAGATGCTTGGGATGAATTTAATTTGAGTAAAGAAGAATATGCCTTGCAAAAAGAGATTAAAAAACTAGAAGAAGCAGCAAAAAAGAAAGCTGAGGAAAAAGACAAAAAGAAAAAGAAGAAAAAAGACGATAAGGAGACTAAGAAAGATTCATTAGACCTAAAATTTGATTGGGATGAAATGAAAGATCGTACCAAACGTTTTACGATTCATTCTTCTAGTCTAAGTGATGCCATTCTTAATAAAGACGGTAGTAAATTATATTACCTCACTAGGTTTGAAGATAAGCTGAATCTTTGGGAAACAGATTTGAGAACTAAGGAAACAAAAATGGCGATAGAACTTAACGCTTCCTCTGGTAGTTTGCAATGGGATAAAGAAATGAAAAACTTATTTCTTTTAAGTAGTGGTAGCATTTCAAAAATAGATCTGGATAAAAATAAAAAAGAAGGAGTAAAGATATCTGGAGAGATGGAATACGATGCCGTGGCAGAACGTGAAGCAATGTTTGATCATGTATGGATACGTACCAATGCTATTTTTTATCATCCAGATTTTCATGGAATAGACTGGGATTTAATGAAAAAAGAATATGGTAAACACTTACCTTATTTAGGAAATAGTCATGAGTTTACAGAGCTGCTCTCTGAAATGCTAGGAGAATTAAATGTCTCTCATGCCGGTGCTGGTGGCGCAGATATTAACATGAGCAATGCAGACGCTACGGCTTCTTTAGGTGTTTTTATGGACTACAATCATAAAACTGACGGTATTAAAATCACAGAAGTGATTAAAGATGGGCCGCTAGACAAAGCAGGTTTTAATATCAAAGCTGGAATGGTAATTTTAAAAATAGATGGCGATACCATAAGCGCAAATAGAGATATTGCTACATACCTTAATCGCAAGAACGATCAATTTACGTTACTAGAGATCAATGATCCAGCAACTGATAAGAACAAAATAATTACGGTAAAACCGATTAGTCTAGGAGAAGAAAGAGGTTTGTTATACAAAAGATGGGTAAAACAAAATGAAGAAGAAGTTTCTAAGAAAAGTAACGGTCAGCTAGGTTATGTTCATATTCCTGGAATGGGTGATGGGCCATATCGTGATATTTATGAAAAGATGATGGGTAAATTTTACGACCGTAAAGGAATGATTATCGATACTAGATATAATGGTGGTGGCGATCTAGTTGCAGATCTTGCGATGTTCTTTACAGGAACACCTTTTATTACCTATGCTACAGAAGATAAAGTAGTAGGTGGCGAGCCTACATCGCGATGGGTAAAGCCTACGCTAGCCATGATCAATGAAGCGCAATACAGCGATGGCCACTGTTTTGCTTGTGGTTACACAGATCTTAAGATAGGTAAAACCGT
Organism: Nonlabens sp.; assembly: GCF_965657255.1. Lineage (NCBI taxonomy): Bacteria > Pseudomonadati > Bacteroidota > Flavobacteriia > Flavobacteriales > Flavobacteriaceae > Nonlabens > Nonlabens sp. The sequence continues at coordinate 43,219 of NZ_CBFHNM010000004.1, read as the reverse complement.
GGGAATGCCTACGCCTGGAACCTGTAGTTTTGCAGGTTGGGAAGGACTTCCAGATGGATCGTATTGGGGCGTTGTTCCTATAAGTGCAAAGGATATTAATGGAAAATGGATGGAAAATAATCAAACAGAACCTATGATTCAAGTAAAAAATATGCCTGGTAAGATTGATCAAGGTATAGATCAACAATTAGAACGTTCCATTATCGAATTGATGAAAGATGTAAAAGAGTAGGATAATTGTTTCGCTTTCGCGAAAGCGGAATTATTACCATCTTCAACCCAATAAAGTGATTCTTTGTTGGGTTTGTTTTTATAAGTAGTTCTAATTTATTTCATTATAAACATTTGATTTTAATAGGTAAAGCCCCATTTTTCCATTTACTCAATTATTACCAGTAGTATATTTGTAGAAAATAAAACTCATGGACTCCTTTCAGAAAGATACAGAAAAGAAACTTGCGATGATTAAGAGCAGTTTTGAAAAAAATAATGAGCTGTCCTATGAGATCTTTGAACAAATGCCTATAGGTATTTGTATAACAGATATAGATGGCTATTTTACAGATGTAAATACCACATATTGCGATACATATGGTTATACCAAAGAGGAGCTAATAGGCAAGCTCTTTACCACTGTAGTCCCAGATGAATATACAGGAGTTCTTAATAAATTACATGATGATTTTTTTGAGAAACAAAGTGAACTTCAAGGAAGATGGACCGTGCAAGATAAAAATAAACAGCAATTTGAGATAATTACAAATGCAGCTTTTTTATATGATGAAGATACTAAGGTAAAGAAGAAAATGACCTTAGTGGTAAAAGCGCTAGAACTTAACTTAACCATACAGCGTTTAAAAACGACCATTGATATCTTAGAAAATAAGATTGAAACTCAAGATATCGCAAATAGACTGGCAGAACATGATATGAGAAATAGGTTGAGTTCTATGGTTTCTATAGCAAGTATTTTATCAAAGTCAGAACTGAATCCTGATCAAACAAAATGGGTGCGTATGTTGAAAAACATCGGTAAGGATACAATCAAACTTTTAACGTCTGCAAAAGATTTTGCAATGATGGAACGCGGTAAATATATTCCCGAGATTTCTTCATTTGATTTAATTGGACTCATTGCAAATGAAACCAGTGATTTAAAAGAATTGATTGAAGAAAAGGAAGCGAGTTTTAGTTTATTTCATGAAGAAAAAGAGTGTGATCCTGGAACAGATAAAATTATAATGAAAGGTGATGAGTTTTATTTACAGCACTTGTTTCAGAACCTATTACGCAATGCGTTAGAAGCATCACCACATCAAGAAACTATTAAAATAGAGATAGAAACAGACGCTTTATTTACTGTGAAGATTAGTAATAAGGGCGTGATCCCAGAACAAATAAGAGACTCTTTTTTTGATAAATACACGACTTCTGGTAAAGAAAGAGGTACAGGTTTAGGTACGTACATTTCAAAAATGATTGCTGAGATTCACAATGGTACCTTATCATTTCTTACTAATGAAGAAGATGGTACAGCCTTAACTTTGAAATTACCTAAAGAAATACTTTCTATTCATTAAAAACGCTCCTTAAAACACTACTAGATAAATGATTTTAACCTAACTATGCTATCTAAAGAGTGTTCGGTTAAGTGTTTTGATTCATGATACAGTGATCTTTTATGTTGCAGGTTAGTGCTTTACTATATTTATACGAGTGTAAATACATCTGATCCTAAATCAAGAAGCTGTTGAAGGTTTTTAATACAACAGTAGGGTAGAACATAGTGATCAAGCTTTATGCAGATTATTCTAATAAATATAGTAGTTATCTTTAAGTAGGTCTTTTAAAACACAGGTATTTATATTAAAATTATAATTCGTTGTTTAGCATTATCATGCTATGGGAAAAGAGTCTGTTATTATGGGAAGAAAAATCTATATCTAGATCTGCTACTTGATCGTGATTCTTATAGTTGAAAGGGTTTATTTACAATTATTAATTTTTAATTTTCAAAGGATGATAGATGTAAACTTATTTTGTTCTATTTAAATCTAGAAAATTAAGTAAATCGATCCTTTTCTAATAACTTGGTTTAAATTTTAGTCTGATTTTTACCACCGTTAAATCAAGTTAAAAGGCTAGCGTTTTTAGCATCTTTTGATTAAATTATCGATAAAAGGTTTGTTTGTACTGTTTATTGACTTGATTTGATTCATAATGAGTACATTTATCATTACAATTTATTTTTCAAATGTTAGCAAACCACCTGTTTTTCGTAATCACGCTTAGTTTTTTACTTTTTCTTGTTATCTTCTTTCAGATCGAAAAACTAAAGAAAATCAGATTTTCTGGATCAACCTCTTATAAAAATAAAGTATTCTATAAACTATTTCTGAAATACTTTATGAGTAATGTGCCTGATTAACCATGTTAACTCAATTGGTAGTTCTTAAAAATGATTCCATTCGTATAGGATTATTTCCCAATACAAATAGTAATTAACTTTCACATTCAGAATCTGGTAAATACGAATTACAAATAAGGTTCTAAAGGATAAAGAAAATGGCTTTTTAAAGTCCAAATTATTAAAACTTTTCATTGTAAAACTTTGATGTATTTGATATTGTAAATTGGTTAGAATATGAGATGGTGGTTTTTATTTTATTTTATAGGAACTTTGGCTATAAACGCCCAAGTAGGCATCGGTACTAGCACACCAGACCAGTCTGCAATATTAGACATCACTTCTACAAAGGGAGGACTTTTAATTCCTAGAATGGATGCATCACAACGAGATAATATTATAAATCCAGCAACTGGCTTAATGATTTATTTAATTGATGGTACAGATCAATGTTTACAAGTTTACAATGGTACTGCATGGGAGGATATTTATTGTCCCACAACGAATACAGTACCTAGAGCAGTAAATGTTAATTTTACTGGTGTCTTAAATGAGTCTAGTACTTTAACTGGGGATTATGATTTTGAAGATGATGAGTTTGATTCTGAAGATACATCGCAATTTCAATGGTTTATTGCTGATGATAATATAGGAACGAATAGCAGTCCGATAGTGGGAGCAACATCCTTAAATTATACACTTACAAACAATGAATTAACCAAATACATTTCCTTTGGTGTAACTCCAATTGCACGTACTGGAGCGTTAAACGGAATAGAAGTCTTATCTGCTTGGAAAGGGGCCGTGATTACAACTCCCGTGAGTCGTATTAATGAATTTCATTATGAAAACGTTGGTATTGATGTAAATGAGTTTGTTGAGATCAGGATAAGTGGCGATGTAACAAGTCAACCATCAGATTTATCTCAATATACAGTTACTCTTTACAATGGTAGTGCTACTGAAAGAACTGGTTATGAAACTGAAACCTTAGATAATTTCACTCAAACCTGTGATGGTTCTTATTGTTATTACACTTGGGATGTAGTGTTGCAAAATGGTGCTCCCGATGGAATTGCATTAAGTGATCCTTCAGGTCTTGTAGAATTCATTAGTTATGGGGGGACATTTACGGCAGCCAACGGAATTGCAAACGGTGTTTTAAGTATAGACGTTGGTGTACAAGAATCAAATAGCACAACAATTAATGGATCAATTGAACGAACTATTTCTGGAGGTTGGAATTTAGATAATAACAATAATTCTAAAGGTCTAGTAAATAGTATATGAAGTTTTTTCTAATCATTACGTTTCTATTTTGCTCTTTTATTTCTGTCGCACAAGTCGGTGTTAATACGATGACACCTGATCCATCTGCTGCTCTTGAAATTTCTGGTATTGAAGGTGGTTTTTTACTTGCAAGGATGACAACTTTAGAAAGAGATGCTGTAAACGTAAGTACTCTTTCTAAAGGATTAATAATTTATAATTTAGATAAAAATGTTTTAAATATTTTTGATGGTATAGTGTGGCATGCTATTGTTAATGTGAATACCGCAACAATCTGTACTACTGAAACTACATACGCAGGGTTATTAAGTTGTTTGCAATCTAATTATACACCTGCTGGGACTTTAGGGTATGCTACGGCAAGAGATGTTATGTATGGTTCAATCGATATGAACCCAATAAACTTGGAATTAAAAGGAATTTATACTGATTTTACAATTATTATGGATTACTCAACTGATCCTGATGCTTCAATTCACGCTTTTAATCTAGGCATTAACGCAGAGCATGCATACCCTCAAAGTATGGGAGCAAACGAAGAACCTAATAGGTCTGACATGCACAGCCTATTTCCTGCTAAGGACAACGTTAATTCATCAAGAAATAATTGCCCATTTGGCGAAATTGATGATGCCGATGCTGATTCATGGTACGTTTTGAATACGGAGCTAAATTCAATTCCTTCTACTAATATTGATGATTATAGTGAAAAAGATAACGATGCTATTTTTCCATTATTAGACGCAAGTCAACAATGTTCTTTTGAACCTAGAGAAAGCAAAAAGGGAGATATAGCAAGAGCAGTATTTTACTTCTACACAATATACAATAACACTAACGTAAACACGTATGCTGCTTATGCTAATGATAATTTTTTCAATTCAATGAAAAACACATTAATTCTATGGCATATTCAAGATCCAGTTGATCAAGATGAAATTGATAGAAACGTTAAAGTAAAGGCTCAACAAGGGAATGACAACCCTTTCATTTTGGATCAGAGTTTAGTTCTGAGATTGTTTAATTAATTTAAATACAATCGGTTTTTAAAAGTCTTAATGCTATAGTGAAAAAAGATCATTTTCATATGGTAACCATATCTATAACTTATATAAGCGATCGTTTTATGAGTGATGAAACGTTTAAAGAAAATATTTGTACTCGTTTAACTTGTATTGATTTATATAAAATAGATGGTTTTCAGCGAGTATCATAATCATATTGAAATAATCATTTAAATAGTGAAGAAATTGGGACCATTCAACTGGTTTAATGGGTATTTGTGGACATAAGAAACGAAAGTAGTTGAGTTAGTAAGTAGTTGAAATACAGGTTTATAAATGCAATATAAAATAAAGAGCATGGCTATAACTATTGCCAACATCTTAAAACTTTCTCCTTATTGATTTTTAATAAGGGTATTGAGTTATTCTAAAGTTCTTTGGTTTTTAAACGTAATTAATTTCCTTCCCTTAATTCCGTAAACTCAAATTTTCAATTTCCAAAAGGTTGGGTTGTGGTAATACTTTTTTTTAAGACTGTTTCAATAATATTAAATTTGTTTTAGCCTTAACGCTTAACGGTTTCCTGACTTAAAACAGTTCTATTGATTGGAATAAAGTTGTTGCGGTTTTCTAATAAAACATTGTTTTGAGTGTGACCGTTATTTACAAAGCCTACCACATTAAAATTAAATTTTGCCGCTACTGTATCTACATTTACTGCAAAATGAAAATCTTTACAAACATAAATTTAAATTGCTCTATTTGAACTAATTAAAGCGCATGGTTTGCGTTTTTTGAATGCTTATAGACTGTTTGGCAGCTCAAATCTGTTTTGTAGAGGTTACTTCCCGATGCAGAACTGACTAAAGATATTGCCAAGTAACTCATCGTTAGTAATCTCTCCAGTTATAATGCCTAATGACTCTACTGTGGCACGTATATCTATGGCGAGAAATTCACTTGTAATATCGTTTTCAATACCTTCTTGAACCTCTAATAAAGAGCTATAAGCCTTTTGTAAAGCATCAAAATGTCTAGCATTACTCACAATAGATTCATCTTGAGAAAGTGCACCGCTATTAAAGCTATGTACTAACGCTGTTTTTAATTCTTCTACACCTGTATGAGATTTTGCGCTGAGAGAAATCAAAATAGTTTCTGGAGATTTCTGTGTAATTTGTTTGGTGATTTCAGCATGTTCTAATCCAGTAATTTGATCTATTTTATTTAAAATGACTACTAATGGTTTATCTGGAAATTTCTCTCGCATGATTTGTATGCGCATTAAACAATGGATAATGCGAGGCGCCGTATTTAATTGTGTAGCATCTAGTAGATAAAGAACCAGTTTAGATTGTTCTGCTTTTGCATAAGAACGCTGGATTCCCATTCCTTCAATAGTATCTGTCGTTTCTCTTAATCCAGCGGTATCGATAAATCTAAAACGTATTCCTTCTATATTAATTTCATCTTCTATAGAATCACGAGTAGTACCAGCAATATCGCTTACAATAGCTTTTTCTTCATTTAATAAGGCATTTAGTAGAGTAGATTTCCCTACGTTAGGTTCACCTACAATAGCAACAGGAATACCTGTTTTTAATACATTTCCTAAAGCAAAAGAATCGATCAATTTTCTCAAGGTTTGTTGACTCGCGTTCAGTAATTTTTTTAAATCGTCGCGATTTGCAAAAGCCACATCTTCTTCACTGAAGTCCAATTCTAATTCTATTAAACTAGCAAAATTGAGTAATTGTGACCTTAAGTCTTTCAACTCACTAGAAAAACCACCGCGCATTTGTTGTATAGCAATTTGATGTGCCGTTTCACTTTCACTTGCAATCAGGTCTGCTACAGCTTCTGCTTGTGAAAGATCCATTTTTGCGTTTAAAAATGCTTGAAGGGTAAATTCTCCTGCTTGTGCCATTCGCGCCCCTTTTTTCAAGCAAACGGCAATAACTTCTTGCTGAATATAAATAGAACCGTGGCAGGATATTTCTACTACATGCTCACCAGTATAGGATCTAGGTGCATCAAATTTAGTGAGTAATACTTCATCTATTATGCGATCACCATCATATATGTGTCCTAAGGTAACCGTGTTAGCACCTAGTTTTGCATAGGTTTCAGAAGATGGTTGTAATTCCGCTTTCGCGAAAGCGGGAATAAAAATACCTGCGGCAATTTTATGAGCCTCAGATCCAGAAAGTCGTATCACAGCGATGGCACCACTACCAGCTGGAGTTGCGAGTGCAACAATAGTATCATTTTTAAACATAATACAAAGGTAAAAATAAGCGGTGGGTTCTAAGTATGAATCAAGCAAAGATTATATGCTGTTATCAATACTTTAAAGACCATTTATTATTAAGCAGATGTTTAAAACATTAATTTTGTAAAATGTATTCTAAAGAAGAAGCAAAACAAATACGTCAACAATTTTGGACCATGTTCGGTAAACGATATGATCGCAAATGGATGTTGTATGATACAAAACTTAAAGATATTGTTCTTAAGTTTTCATTTGAAGATCGCAGGGCTCTTGTTTCTATAGATATCAATCACGAAGATGATGTTTTTAGAGCCTACTATTATGATAAACTGGTAAGCCTTAAAAACATAATGTTAGAAGAGGTAAGCGATGAGATTATTTTTGAGGAAAACTATTTATTAGAGTCTGGGAAAATGATTTCTCGTGTTTTTATAATGCTCGAAAGAGTTAAAATACAGAAACAAACCGACTGGCCTGCGGTTTATGATTTTTTCCATAAAAATATGGATAAGATGGAATCTTTTTTTGTCGAGTATAAGGATTTTATAGAAGCTTAAAGTTGTTCTCTAGTGTAAAGTACTTGCGCATTTATATGCTCATATTTCTCATTAAACTTTGACAACAATTCTGGAATCGTGTTGAGATCGGTTTCTGTTCTAGTACAATCTTCAATTTCTTGAAGAATACTTGCCATATCGTCAATACCTAAGGTTTTATAACTAGATTTTACTTTATGGGCTTGTAGACGTGCCGCTTTAAAATCCTTGTTTTCAATACAATTTTTGAGAATAAGGTAATCCTGCGGTACTTCTATTAGAAACATATCTAAAATAGAAGATAGAATATCTGCATCATTTTGAAATGATTCTCTTAAATCTGTTAAAGCAAGTACAGTAGGTTTCATTGATATAGTTAAAAGATTTATTTTATTTGACAATAGTAATTATTTACATAAAAAGTCCACAATGATTTATTGTGAAATATAATTAGGTAGCAATATAATAGACTTTTTACCGTTATCCTAGCCAGCCTTCCCGATCTAGACTTCTATATTGAATAGCCTCTGCAATGTGCGATCCGTTCAATTGTTCCACGCCTTCTAGGTCTGCAATGGTGCGAGAAACTTTTAAAATACGGTCATAAGCTCTTGCACTAAGGTTTAATCTTTCCATCGCATTTTTAAGCATGTCTTTACTCGCGTCGTCTAGAATACAATGTTTTCTAATATCCTTAACGCTCATTTGTGCATTGTAGTGCGTATTCTCACTGTCCACAAAGCGAGCGGTCTGAATATCTCTTGCTGCAGTAACTCGTTCTCTGATGATAGTAGATTTTTCTGCCAGACGTTCTTCTGTTAATTTTTCAAAAGGTACAGGTGTTACTTCAATGTGTATGTCAATACGGTCTAGTAGTGGTCCAGAAATTTTACCTAGATAGCGCTGCATTTCTGCCGGACTGCTTTGAACTGGTGCATTAGGGTCATTGAAATAACCACCAGGACTAGGATTCATACTAGCAACTAGCATAAAACTGGAAGGATAGGTAACGGTAAATTTTGCTCTAGATATGGTCACCTCGCGATCTTCCAGTGGTTGTCGCATTACTTCAAGTACAGTACGTTTAAATTCCGGCAACTCGTCCAGAAATAAAACGCCATTATGACTTAAAGAGATTTCACCTGGTTGAGGATAAGCACCACCGCCGACGAGAGCAACATCAGAAATAGTATGATGCGGACTTCTAAAAGGGCGCTGTGCCATTAACCCCGCTTTTTCTTGAGTACGGCCAGCAACACTATGTATTTTTGTCGTCTCTAAAGCTTCATGCAAGGTCATCGGTGGTAAGATGGATGGTAACCTTTTTGCCAGCATCGTTTTTCCCGCTCCTGGAGGACCGATTAAAATGATATTATGGCCACCTGCAGCGGCAATTTCCATACATCTTTTAATGGATTCTTGTCCTTTTACATCGGCAAAGTCAAATTCTGGATGTTCTAGCGCTTGAAAAAATTCATCTCTAGTGTCAACAATAGTGCGTGCTAACTCTTTTCCTTCATTAAAAAATTCTATTACTTCTAGAATGTTATCTACTCCGTACACATTTAAATTATCTACAATGGCTGCTTCTCTTGCATTTTGTTTAGGTAAAATAAAACCTTTGTATCCTTCTTCTCTTGCTTTAATCGCTATGGGTAAAGCTCCTTTTATAGGTTGTAGTTGCCCATCTAGAGATAGTTCTCCCATGATGATGTACTCTTTGAATAAATCGGTTTTGATCTGACCAGAGGCATTTAATATACCTAAGGCTAACGGCAGGTCATAAGCACTACCTTCTTTTCTAAGATCTGCTGGAGAAAGGTTGAGAATTAATTTTTTCCCAGGCATTCTATAGCCTACGTTTTTAAGAGCTGCGGTGATGCGATAAGAACTCTCACTAATCGCCTTATCAGGAAGACCTACCAGGTGGTAACCTATTCCTTTATCTGCATTCACCTCTACAGTAATAGTGGTAGCCTCCACACCAAAAACGGCACTTCCGTAAACTTTTGTAAGCATAAGTTAAATTTAGAATCTAAATTTAAGGAAGTTGAAGTTATTTATACGTCTTTCCAAAGTTTAAAACCTTTTCAGTTAAATAGTTGGTGAATGAAGCCTAGGTTTTTATAGAGCTAATGGATTCAATAAATCAATTAGAACAATTACCATTTTGGAACAGTTTAGAATTGCAAGAACATAGGTGCTGTTCATTACTTAAAAAACGTTTCTTCATTTACCTTTTTGAAAATAACTACTTTGTTTGGCACTTGTATAATTCCGTGTAATGCTTTTTTATAATAGGTTGAAGTAGCTTTTATGTATTCCGCTTTCGCGAAAGCGGAACAACAACTATCTTTAAATCATGAAAAAGACATTAGAACAATTGATCCAGACGCGACGTAGTGTTTTCCCTGCGCAATATACAGGTGGCAACATTCCAAATGAAGATTTGTTGAAAATATTAGAAAGCGCTAGATGGGCACCTAATCATAGAAAAACAGAGCCATGGCGATATAAAGTGCTTCAAGGTGATGCTATAAAACAGCTGGGTGTTTTTATGTGTGATCATTATGTAGAGCAAACGGGCAAGCCTGTTTCTATTAAACTTAAAAAACTACAAGATAAGCTGGCTATGACCAGTGCTATGATTCTTATTTTTAAATCAAGAGATGAAAAAGAATCCATCCCAGAATGGGAAGAAATAGCTGCGGTTAGTATGAGCGTTCAAAATATGTGGCTTACAACGCATGATTTAGGATATGGCTGCTACTGGAGTTCACCTAAGGCATTTGCAGATATGACAAAGTTTGCAAGTATTGAAGTAGCTGAAGGAGAAGACTTTTTAGGATTCTTTTATATAGGAACTTATGAAAAAGCTATGCCAGTAAACTTACCAGAAAGGAAATCTGTAGAAGAATTTGTTCAATTTGTGCATTAAGATGTGTAAATTCTTAAAAAAGTTCTTGTGCAACAAGCAACCTTGTAGCAAAGTCTTTTGTGCAAGTGGTTCATGGGATGTTTAGAAATTATGTCAAGTATTTGTTTATCAAATAGGTAAAAACTAATTTACCTTTTCAAATTATGATGTGAATCTCTTTATTGTATGGAATTTATCAATGCTATTTGATCTACATTAATTCTCATATATTAATTGTATTTTTGCAAAATAATTAAACACAGTTATTTGAAAAATTTTGAAGCCTTAGGGCTTACTCAGCCGTTATTAGACGGCCTTGCTGAAATGGGATTTGAGAATCCAACAGAGATTCAACAGCAAGCAATTCCAATCTTGCTAAAGCACGATGGAGATTTTATAGGTCTGGCGCAGACTGGTACAGGGAAAACCGCAGCATTCGGAATACCATTACTAGAACTAATGGATACCAGCTCAAAAGAAACGCAGGCATTAATTCTAGCCCCAACGCGTGAACTAGCACAACAAATTTGTCGTCAGATAGAAGCGATGTCTCAAAAAATGGGAAGACTTAATGTCGTACCTGTTTTTGGAGGTGCAAATATCATGGGACAGATCAAAGACATCAGACGTGGCGCTCAAGTTATTGTAGCTACTCCTGGACGTCTTATGGATTTAATGAAACGTCGCGAGGTTAAACTAGACGCATTAAAATTCTTGATTCTTGATGAAGCAGATGAGATGTTGAACATGGGTTTCCGTGAAGACATTGATTTTATTCTTTCTAAAACAGACGTAGGTCGCAACATCTGGTTATTCTCTGCTACTATGGCAAGAGAAATCAAAAAGATTGTGGACACTTACATGGTAAATCCAGAAGAGGTACGCATTAATAGAGAAGATATTGTTAACACAAATATTACGCACCAATACGTTCAACTTAAGGCTCGTGATAAAACAGAGGCTTTAAGAAGAATGCTTGATTTTGATCAAGACATGTTCGGTGTGGTATTTTGTCGTACAAAAAGAGATACTCAAAATGTTGCAGATGAGCTAAATAATAATGGTTATTCGACTGAAGCACTTCATGGAGACATGTCGCAGGCACAACGCGATGCCGCAATGAAACGTTTTAGAAATAAAAACCTAAAACTACTTATCGCTACAGATGTAGCAGCAAGAGGTATAGATGTAGATGATATTACTCATGTAATTCACTTTGCATTGCCAGACGATCCTGAGTTTTATGCGCACCGTTCGGGCCGTACTGCTCGCGCAGGTAAAAAAGGAGCATCTATTGCACTGATCACCAAAGGCGATATGCGTAAATTAAAATTTATGGAGAAAAAACTCTCTATAAGTTTTGAAAGAGGAGAAATTCCTGCTCTTGAAGCGATTACCGCAAAACGTATTTCTAGATGGACAGAAGGAATTAAAGGTCTCGAAGTAAATAATAAAATTACAGACGAGCTTTTTGAAGAGGTGAAAACTAGTCTTGAAGATGTTTCTAAAGATGAATTGATAGGTAAATTTTTAAGTCAAGAATTTAATAAGATTTATAAACGTAATTCTATTACAGATCTTAATGACCGCTCTAAACCACGTGAAGATAGTGGTGAATATCGCGAGAGAAAGCCTAGATCGAGAGGTAGAGAAGAAGGTATGAAAACCTACTTTATCAACCTAGGTCGCAAGGATGATATGAATAAAGGAGCCTTATTAGGTTTTGTTTGTGACGTTACTGGTATTAAAGGTAACGATATAGGACGTATAGTATTAGATGGTGCTCATTCTTTTATGGATGTAAAAGAAGAAGTAGCTTCTCAAATGGATAAGCTGAATAGTGCAGAGCGTAATGGTCGCGAACTAAGAGCAAATGTTCATGACGGTGAAGTAAGAGAATCAAGAAATAGTCGTGGCGGTGGACGTGATGGTGGCCGCGGTAGTAGTGGAGGTTTCAAAGGTCGTAGAGATTCAAATTCTAGTGGCGGCGGATTTAAAGGAAGACGTCGTGATGATAGCTCTAGCTCTGGCGGTGGTTTTAAAGGTCGCAGTTCTAGATCTGGTGATGATTCACGTTCAAGTGGTGGAAGCAGTTTTAAGAACCGTGATTCTAAGCCTAAAAGAGAAAACTCTGGTTCTTCAGATAGTTCAGGAGGAAAAAAAGGAAACCGTTCTAAATTTTTTGGTTCTAAGTGGGACTAAACCTATAGAAGTTTTATAAAAAGTAAAAATCCGATTTCATTCTTTGAAATCGGATTTTTTATGTTTCTCTGCTGTATATCTATTTCTTTTATTCTTAAAAACGGTATCCAAAATTAATACCTAAACGTGGTTCTACATTTCCTAGATCTGCATTTTCATCTTCTAGGTTGCCACCTAAATTTCTTGCTGCTTCACCAAAAACAGTAACGGTAAATTTATCTTGAATTACCCATTTATTACCTAATTCAACACCGGCTGAAAAGCCGCTTATATCATACTTGCGGCGGTCTGTTTGTATAAAGTCACCTTGGCTGTTTATAATGAAAATATCATAATCGCTTGTTACTTCACTACTGCGAATTTTTAATAATGGGTAAAAAAAATAGCCCTTCAAATTGACGTCTTTTGCTTATATAAAAGTTTGCAGTTGCTCTAAAAGAAAATGCATTAGTATCTTCTAAATATCCAGCATCATAATATCCATAGGTGTCAAAGAAAGTAGCGCTACCAGTGATACTAATATTATTATCAAAAAATCGCTCGTAAGTAACATTTAATGAACGGGCAATTACGAGGTCTAGAATGTTTGAAGAGATTTCATTTTTTGCAAATCGATCTTCAGAATCATTTGCAGTTTGTGCTGTAGCAGTATATCCCATAATGCACGCACATAAAAGTAGGATGGTTTTTTTATAATATAATAGTAATCAATATTTGTGCCTTATAGAACTTTATGTCTAATATTAATTGACAATATTTATAAATTTCTATAAAGAGTGATCGTTTGTTTTAGAGGTAATTATTGATCAACTCTACATGCTTAAATGGATATGTTAATTGGATTATTTAGTGAAAATTATTTTGTTCAAAAACTTAAGAAAATTTAAAATTGGGGATTAGAATTTATTCAAAATAAAACCCATCTCAAGATTATTAAGATGGGTTTTTGAAAAAATATTATTTTGAAATTATTTTACAATCAGTTTTTCTACTTTAGTAAAATCACCTTCTTTTAAATGAACCAGATACATTCCAGAAGCTAGATTATGAGTAAGGTTTGTATTTTGTGTTAGCTTTCGCGAAAGCGTTTTTCTTCCAAAAGTGTCATAAATTATTATATCAATTGGATTACTGATGTTTTGAATCTTCAGTATATCTTTAGATGGATTAGGACTTAAAATAATTTTAGAAAGTTCTTCTGTACTTTCTGATAAAGTAAAGTTTTGTCCTACTAGATTTCCGTAAATATACTCTGCTAGATCTGGATTATCGATGAAGGGATTTCTATTGATTTGCCAGGTGTAGATCACATTGTTTCTATTCATTTCAAAATCATCTGGTGGATCGTTTCTGTGCCATTGTATCAAGGTAGCTAGATCACCTATTTGTCCTTCTGGTGAAGTTCCTGGTGTACCATTAACAATATTAAGGTTGTTAAATCGCAAATCCATGTAAAAAAGAGCTCTAGCAACATCGCCATGCCAGCTTCCTTGTGAACCTGTTGGACCATTGTATTCAGGATAATTTTGATTTCCTCTAGAACTGTTTTCTGGACCATCTGTAGCTCTTAAATGGTGTGCATCGCTATTGCCATGGCGCAAGCTGTCTGCATTTGTTTCTGTCCATACAGACATTCCATCATTTGTTTCGTCGTATTCAATAGAAGAAAATCTACCTCTAGAACGCGACCATATGTGTTCTCTATTCCATTTTCCAGTATTAGTGCTACCAGTTTGAAAATCTATAATTCTTCTTTCTTGCTCGGTGTACATTAACCAGATGTTATTAGAGTTTAAAGGAGAAACGTCTGCCTTTTTTAAAATCTCAGTTACATCATCATAGGTGTGTATGCGCACAGTGAATTCTTCAGAAATTAGATCTGTAATAGCTTGCTCTAATTGTGGAGAAGACAGGTTATTTAAGGAACTGTAATAGTTTGCTGGCGCTGTACTCGCCACATTTCCATAAGTAGGCGCTAGTGGTGTTCCATAATTTGCTACTACAAAATCATTATCTATCACAAAAATTTCTTCATTGTCTTTTAGTCGTTTAAAACCTACTGGTAAGTTGTTATCCAGATCTATTTCTAAGGTTTCATCACCTTCATCAATTGCATCATCTACAATGGTAAACGATAAAGTAGTGCTAGTCTGTCCTGCTGGAATAGTAAATGAATTGTTACCTGTGTAATCTGTATTATCAAAACTGCCATTGTTTAAACTAAAACCTAATGTAAAATCTACTGTAGGAGTTTGAGTTAATGTAAAAGTGATGTCAAATGTATCTGGCTCAGTAAGTTCGTTTTTGCTAGCTGTAAAACTAACGCCATTGTATGTAGTTACGGTAGCATCATTAAAAGAGTGTGGAGTAGGAGCTTTAGTCTCATAAGTTCCATCTGCTTTTCTTTGTATGGACTCAGTTGTTTTATTATTGTTTTCGTCCTCGTTGTATTGAACGGTAATGCCTAGCAATGACATTAATGCGGCATTATCTGGATCATCTGTATCATAAATTAAAGCGCTGACAAGATCTGTTTGTGTGGCAAACGTTCTGTCCGGCCAGTCTGTATCATCACCTCTGTAAACAGCAACAGCATCTGCACCTAATTGTATATTACTTTCTGCTAGGTAAAAATCTGGAACAGGAGATACAAGAGAACTTCCTAAAACAATTAGTCCATTATTATCTGTAGTTAATCCGTCCAGATCAACCGCATAATAACTTCTTCCCATACCACTATTAACATTTGAGGAGCCATTAAAAAACACTAGCACAAATCCGTTTAAAGAATAAAAAGGTGTATCAGACTTAAGTTCTACAAATTGTTTATCGTTAGTACTAGGAGTATCTGCGTCTAACTCGTTGATGACTACTTGCGATTCCGCTTTCGCGAAAGCGAGAACAACAACAATAGTTAACCATATATTTTTCATAATCAGGGGAGATTTTTTGCAAAAATACTACTTCTTACAGCGTCTGACATTAAGAAATGGTTATAGGATCTATGTTTTTTAAACAATTTGTTAGCTTTGAACCATAAAAATATTTGGCAAATCCTTGTGATTGACGCGTTTTGAAAAATGTAAGTTTGAATATGAATGTCAACCAAACCTCCTTTTATTCTAAATTATTGCTGCATCATGGTAGTTTACATGAATTAATGGCAGATGAAGAAGCGTTTACAAATGTTCCAACATCGTGGAATATTATAGTAACAGACGTTGAGAATTCTACACAAGCGGTTAAAGATGGTCAACAGCAGTTAGTGAATCTAGCAGCAACAGGAAGTATTGTAGCCTGCCTCAATATTTCAAGAAGTAAAGGAATCGAAATCCCGTTTTTTTTTGGTGGTGATGGGGCGACAATCATTGTTCCAGATGATATTTTACCAGATTGTCTTTTTGCTTTACAGCTGCATCAAGAACGATGTTCTATATCTTTTAATTTCTTTCTTAGAGTAGGTTATCGTAAAGTAGGCGCTATGATAGAAGAAGGCGCTAGTTTAAGAATTTTAAAATACAAACGTAATGATTTGCATGTGATGCCTATTATTTTAGGTGATGCCTTGCAAATGGCAGAACGTTCCATAAAATCATCTTCAAAAGAAGAAGAGATAAAAGGTCTAGAATACAACCTGGATTTAAACGGAATGGAATGTAAATGGGATAAGATAAAACCGCCTAGAAACCAAAACGAGATATTAACTCTTATAATAGCTGCTAATAAAGTAGCTGACCAATCTAAAGTATACAGTCAGGTACTTGAAAAAATAGAGGATGTTTATGGTAGTGATGTGAATAGACATCCCGTTACTGCTAAAAGATTAAAAATGGTTCATAGTTTTAGCCGGATCAAAGCCGAAGTTAAAATGAAATTTAAAAAAGTAACTGGGCAAAAATTTGCAGCTAATTGGTGGCGTTCGTTTATAGGCAGCTGGTTTGTTAAGAATACTGCTACCGGTAGAAATTACCTTAACGACATGATTCAACTAACAGAGACTTTGCTACTCGATGGCGCCATTAACACAGTTATTACTGGAAAAGTCCAGCAAAGAGAGGTGTTACTGACTTATCTAAATGAAATAGAAAAACAAGGTTTAATCACATATGGTTATTACAGCAGTACGAGTAGTATTCTTTCTTGTTTTGTAACTGCTATTGACGATTATCACATTCATTTTCTAGATGGTGATAATGGCGGTTACACTCAAGCCTCAAAAGTTTTGAAAGCAAAATTGAAAACACAATAGATTAATTCCACTTTTTATGTATCCACTTATTCATAGGTACTTCAAAAAATTTATGACTTATTCCTGCTGCAATTATAGAAGTAGTCAATAATAGGGCGATAATCATGTAATCGTTATTTAACACTTCATACCTTCCATTACCTAATAAGAAAAAACGCATAATTAAATGGTGAAGCATATAGAATCCAAAACTGATTTCACCTAACCAGATAGCTGTTTTGTGACTAAGTAGCTTTGAAATTTTACCTTTCTGAAAAGCAAATACTAAGATAATCATCATCATAGGAATCCAGTAGAAAACGCTATAAAGACTAGTTTCTGTAACATAGTTACGCAAGGAAAAAAACAGAACAAAAATGGCAATAGCAAGGCATTCTAGCTTAGTAAAATCCACCAAAGCTTGTTTTGATTTCAATTCTTTAAATAGGCCGTATAGAATAATACCTAAAATGAAATCAACTAACCTAAATAACGGATGGATATAAAAGAGACCGTGATGCCATTTTTCTTGTATAAAATGAGGGAGAATTATGATACTAATAGCCAGTAAAACAGTAAAATAATACTTACCCTTTTCTAATCTTTTGAATAAGCTCAGCAAAAAAGGAAAACATAAATAGAAAAAGACCTCGCAGCAAATACTCCATGATGGTCCGTTAAAAGAAAAATACAGCTCCTTAATAGGTAAGTAGCTTTGTGTAAGTGAAATATTAGAAAGTCCTAAAAGCAGTCCTTTACCATTAATTTCCTGTCCCCAAAACATCAGAGGAATTGCAATGATAAAAGTCGCTACATGTAATGGGTAAATTCTAGCTAGCCTAGCTATAAAGAAGTTCTTTTTTTTATTTTTAGTTCCGTTTAATTTTGATTCATATACATGAGTCAATATAAAACCACTTAATATAAAAAAGAAACTCACTCCTATATAACCATGTGATAAAACATCTTTATAAATAGACCGCAACCAGCTTGTTGAACTTGTTTTTAAGAAATCTAGGTGCGATACAAATACCATTAAAGCAAAAAGAAAACGCAAAGAAGTGAGCGGTTTAAGATGCATATATGTTTTATTGACTTAAGTATTGAAATTGCTTTTTAAAAAAGGCTTGCATAGTTCTCGTGCTATTGCACAATAATAAATATGGTAAAATTATAGTTATGGTGACAAATAGGAATAAAAAAGGAAGAAATATTATTGACATTACATCTCCATAAATTAAGCCGATAAGAACGCTTAAAGCCGCGATAATAAAGTAAGCCGTTGCTATTATCATGTAGATAAAAAGGATGATTTTAAAGGAGTTCATTTTTACAGAAACTTTTATCCCATAGTTTGTCGGTTGTATATGACCGGTAGCTATAGCCGTATGTTTACAAAAGTCTAATAGTCTAGCCTGGTGTTTTATTTTAAACTGCCTATCTGTTACCAACCCTTTAACTAAAGTGCGATAATCTGATGAAAAAACGTCTTCAAAATCAGAGAAGAAGCCTATGGTACTATATCTGCTAGCGTTACCTAATCTGCTAGCAAAATCGTAGGCATTTATAGGTAATTCTAAAGTAAAATTAGAGATGATTCCTGCTCTTTCCAGATAGTAATCGAGACTTTTCAATCGACTGTATTATTTATAGATTCTCCTGTAAAAGTACAACCATTTTTATTTTGGGTGATTTTCATTCCATTTTAAAGATGGGCTCATATTACTAAGGCTAGTCAGCTTTTACAAAATCTGTTAAATCGAGCTTAATTAAAGATTAATTTCTCGCTAATACTAACTTAAACTAAGGTTAATTAAGCTTTCATAAGAGTTGTGTTCTTTTTGTTTCCGTATATTAATATATGGAAAAAGTATTAGTAGCAGGTGCAACAGGCACCACGGGAAAACAAATAATTAATTTATTAAGTGAATCTCAATATTTTGAGCCTCATGCAATGATTCGTATGGAAGATCAAAATGCTCAATTTAAAGCTCAAAACGTGAAATGGATCATGGGAGATTTATCTGAAAATATAGAGGATACTTGCAAGAACATGGATAAGGTAATATTTGCTGCTGGTTCAGGCGGGAAAAACGTAAAAGAAATAGATCAAGAAGGAGCTAAAAAACTTATGGATGCTTCAATGAAGCATCACATAAGGAAATTTGTAATGCTCAGCTCTTTAGGAGCAGACCAGCCAGAAAAAGCTGAAGATCTAAAAGAGTATTTAGAAGCTAAACATAATGCAGATAAATATTTAAAAAATTCAAAGCTTAATTATGCTATTGTTAGACCAGGTTCACTGACTAATGATGGCGCCACAAATCATATAAAACTCTCTCATAAGCTAGATCAAAAAGGAGAAATTTCTAGAGCAGATGTTGCCCAGACATTAGTAAGAGTTTTAAATGATGATACTGCAAATAGAGAAACGTTTGAAATAATTAAAGGAGACACTTTGATAAGTAAGGCTGTGGATACCATGAGCAAGGTGAATTTGTAGTGTTAAGCTTTCGCGAAAGCGAAACTATATAAAATCAAAAAACCATCTCAATTTGAGATGGTTTTTC
This sequence comes from Nonlabens sp., assembly GCF_965657255.1. Classification (NCBI taxonomy): domain Bacteria; kingdom Pseudomonadati; phylum Bacteroidota; class Flavobacteriia; order Flavobacteriales; family Flavobacteriaceae; genus Nonlabens; species Nonlabens sp. The sequence goes on along the minus strand of NZ_CBFHNM010000004.1, from coordinate 23,793 downwards.
ACGTTTTAGTCTAATCTTAAGCAAGTAACAGACTAATAATAAGTGAATCTTCTCACTTTAGCAATGTATTTAGCTAGACGTATCACCTGATGGCTGTATCCGTATTCATTATCATACCATACATATACCACGACGTTTTTACCGTCAGGACCTACGATGGTAGCGTTAGAATCGTAAATCGATGGAGCATTAGATCCTATAATATCGCTAGATACTAATTCATTATCAATAGAATATTTGATCTGTTCTACAAGATCGCCTTCTAAGGCATATTTCTTTAAGGTAGCATTTAAAGCATCTACAGAAGTAGTGTTTTCTAATTCTAAATTAAGAATAGCTAGAGAACCATTAGGCACAGGAACACGTATAGCATTAGAAGTAAGTTTACCTTCAAAGGATGGTAATGCCTTGCTTACTGCTTTTCCAGCACCAGTTTCTGTAATCACCATGTTTAATGCAGCTGCACGACCACGACGGTATTTACTGTGCATATTATCTACTAAGTTTTGATCATTAGTATAGGCGTGTATGGTTTCTAGATGTCCTTTTACTACTCCAAAGCTATCTTCTATAGCCTTTAAAATAGGTGTAATGGCATTTGTTGTACAACTAGCAGCAGAGAAAATATCTACCTGATCAGGATGGTGCTCTAAATGATTTACACCATGAACGATGTTAGGTATTCCTTTGCCAGGTGCTGTAAGCAATACTTTATGTGCGCCTTTTGCTTTTAAGTGGCGCGCTAGAGCAACATCATCTCTAAAAGCACCAGTGTTGTCTATAATAAGCGCATCATTAATACCATAAGCGGTATAATCAATTTCCTCAGGAGCATTTGCACTAATCATTTTTACAGTAGTACCGTTAACAATTAAGGCCTCTTGTTCTAGATTATAATTTACCGTACCAGAAAAGTCTCCGTGAACACTGTCTTGAGCCAGTAAAGAAGCGCGTTTTTCAAGAACTGATTCTGTGATGGCACCTCTAGTAACAATTGCACGTAATCTTAGCTGACTACCTTTGCCAGCTTTAGACATCAATTCACGTGCTAGTAACCTTCCTATTCTTCCAAAACCATACAATACCACATCCTTAGGAGTAATTTCTTCAGATTTTTGTGCTTCTCCTAGTTTATTGACTACAAAACTCATGATGTCCTGCATCTCGTTTTCCTCTAGGTGGTACTCATAGGTAAGCTTACCTATATCTAGTTTTGAAGGTGGCAAGTCTAATGTTAAAATAGCCTGTGCGATTTCCACACTATCAAAAACGGATATAGGCTTCTGTACAAATTCACCAGCATACTCGTGCAAATTGATGATCTCGCTTACGTTTCTATCGATCAGTTGGTTTCTAAAAAGAACCAATTCGATAGAACGATCGTACCATAAATCACTTACGGCTTTGATAAATGCAACAGCTGCACGTCGCCTATCGGTTTGAAAAGCGAGCTCTTTTTCATAAGTATCTATATGGTTACTCATAAATGTGGGTTTAATGTGTTTAATTTTTTGCAAAAGTAATCATACTACAACGTTATAGTGAAACATTTTTGCAATTATTTATAGCTTTTTTGCGAAATCTAATGATGGAGTATGATGGTCATCACGCTTTCGCGAAAGCGAGAAAATGACATGCCTATTAGTTATACTCATTAGGTAATTATTATTTGGTTCACAGTTTTTTGCCATACAAAAAACTGCGACTACAAACTTATTTTTGATTTTTTTTCGATTTTAATTAAGTTTACCTAAGAATCTTATGTATATTTACACCTAAGATTCTTAGGTATGTCAAATAATCAATTATATAGAGGTAGTCTTACTACTATAATCATGAGATTGCTAGAACAAGAAGGAAAAATGTACGGTTATGAAATTACACAAAAAGTAAAAGAGATAACTGGTGGTAGTATGCAGATTAAAGAAGGAGCCTTGTATCCATCTTTACATAAACTACAGGCAGAAGGTCATTTAAAAGTAGAAGCAGAGAAAGTAGAGAACCGAATTAGAAAATATTATTCGCTCACACCACAAGGTAAAAAAGAAGCTGTAAATATGCTTTCAGAACTTAGAGAATATATGGAAAACATGCAGGCAATTATCAACCCTAAACTCGCTTATTGATATGAAAGTTAATGCAATTCAAATAGAGCAACTATTCCAGTTTACAAGAAAACATTACGTAGAATGGTATGATCTTCAATCAGAATTGGTAGATCACCTCGCTAATGGCATTGAAAGACAATGGCTAGTTGATCCAGAATTATCCTTTGACGATGCTCTTCAAAAAGAGTTCAAGAAATTTGGTGTTTTTGGTTTTATGGAAGTGGTAGAAGAGCGCCAGAAATCGTTAGGTAAAAAGTACTCTAAATTGATTTTGAAACATGTTTTGGAGTTTTTTAAGCTGCCTAAAATTTTGATGTTGGTTTTGCTTAGTGTTACTGTATTTTACGTTTTAAGATTAGTAGATGGTAGTTCTGATATTTTTTATGGTGTTTTAATCGCAATTTTTGCAGCTTACTTTGTATTACTTGTAATTTCTAGCTATCGTAAAAAGAAAAAGGCTCTTTTGAGCAATGAAAAGAGCTGGCTATTTAAAGAGATTATTTTGAATTACGGTGCAGGATTAGGAATAGGACTCTTGCCTCTATATCTTTTTAATATTTTAATACCTAAAAGTCTCAACTTCCAGACCATGAATATTTGGGTATTAGGCTCTTTTAGTTTTATTCTTGTATTGATGTTCATTATGATTTACATCATGCACGTTGAAATCCCTCAAAAAGCAGAAGAATACTTAGAAGAAACTTATCCAGAGTACAAACTAGTAGACTGATAAAATGCAAAATCTCCAAATAACGTATTAGTTATCAGGAGATTTTGCATTTTTAAACTTAAACTTAAACTTAAACCTAAACTTAATCCAGCGTATACCTAAATCGTTCTATTTCTCCATTACTATTCATCATTTGAATCAATAATGTTGCATTAGGATCTACATTTCTTAATATTTTTTGAACATCATCAATATCACTTACTTTATAATCATTGATTTTTGTAATAATGTAATCTCTCATATTGTATCGTGCTAGGTTACCAGTGGTCTGAACGATTTTTACTCCTTCTTTTACTTGATACTTTTTAAGATCAGCTTCCGTCAGGTTGCGTAAATCCATTTCTATAGATGGAATGCTCACTGTGTTGTTTTTAGTAAGTTCTATAGTAATATCCTTAAAGTTACCATCACTTATTACTCTTGCAACTACTTTATCTCCAGGGTTTTTGCTGGTAACGTAACCGGTAAGTTCAGAAAACCTTGTCATTTTGATACCATCAATCATGGTGATGACGTCTCCAGATTTTAATCCAGCATTTGCCGCGCCGCTATCTTCTATAACATCACCGACTACTATTCCTTCACTTTCGTCTATTCCTAATTCATCAGCGATATTTCCGTTTAAATCTCCGCCACTTATACCTAACATTCCTTTTTGAACGTAACCGTATTCCATAATGTCGTTAATGATTTTACGTGCATTATTTGAAGGAACAGCAAAAGAATAACCTACATAAGATCCAGTCTTTGAGGCAATCGCTGTGTTAATTCCTATTAATTCGCCGTTTGTGTTTACGAGTGCGCCACCAGAGTTTCCTGGATTAACCGCTGCATCTGTTTGTATAAAGCTTTGTGCCTTGCGATCGTTAGTGTCTAGATCACGACCTTTTGCGCTCACTATTCCTGCGGTAACGGTACTGGTTAGGTTGAAAGGATTTCCTACAGCAAGAACCCATTCTCCTATCTTAGTCTGGTCAGAATTTCCAAATACGATATAAGGAAGTGCCTCGTCCGTATCAATTTTTAAAAGAGCAATATCGCTATTAGGTTCAGTTCCTATAAGCTCTGCTTTATAGGTTGTATTGTTATTTAAGGTCACTTCTAGCTCGCGCGCGTTATCGATAACATGATTGTTAGTGACAATGTAGCCATCTTCTGTAATAATGACGCCGCTACCAGTTCCTATTGCTTCACGATAGGGAACACGACCGTACATCAAGTCGGCCATGGTTTGTCTTCCTCTGGCGATGGTTTTATTTTTAACATGCACCACAGCATGAACTGTTTTTTCTGCAGCTTCTGTAAAATCTACGCCACCTATAGAAGTGGTTGACACATAATTAACTGGCACTACAGGAGTGCTTTCTTCTGTTGTTTGTTTTTCTTTAAGAGTAAATTGCTGAGAATCTTTCTCAAGAAAATATTTATAAGATCCTAGAACAATCACGCCACCTAGGATGGCTATCCCTAATGTTTTAATAAATGATTTCATATGCGTTTTGTTTTTGTTTTATAATAACATAAAAATAATGCCATAATTGTTTTTTAAAAACAGGTTTAACGCTGTTTAACACTCAAAAAATTCAATCACTTACTGTATTTTTGTAAATATGAAAAAGGTCACATTCTTTAAATATCAAGGAACTGGTAATGATTTTATTATTATCGATAATCGTCAGAATAATTTTGACAAAAAAGATACCCATACGATTGCCAGACTTTGCGACCGCAAATTTGGCATAGGTGCTGACGGACTCATGTTACTAGAAAACCATGATTCATTAGATTTTACCATGGTCTATTACAATGCAGATGGTAATGAAAGTAGTATGTGTGGTAATGGTGGCCGTTGCCTTGTTAGTTTTGCGCAGTATTTAGGTCTGGTTCAAGATTCTGCCAGTTTTGAAGCTACAGATGGTGTTCATCATGCAAACTTATTTGACAACGGACAGGTAAGTTTACAAATGAGTAATGTTCCAGTGGTACAAGTGTTTGATGGATATGTGTTTACAAATACAGGATCACCACATCATGTGCAATTAACAGATAATGTAGATCACACCGATGTTTTTACGCAAGGAAGACATTTAAGAAACGAGGTTTATGGGAAAGAAGGTGCTAATATTAACTTTGTAGAACCTCAAGGTGGCAACCTCTTTAAGGTTCGTACTTATGAGCGTGGCGTAGAAGACGAGACATTAAGTTGTGGTACAGGTGTTACAGCTGTGGCGCTTGCCATGCACAGCACACAACAAACTAGTACTAATGAAGTACAACTTTTAACACCTGGCGGCGATTTAAAAGTATCGTTTCAGCCTACACCACAAGGTTATGAAAATATCTGGTTAACTGGTCTTGCTGTTCAGGTTTTTAAAGGAGAAATAGACGTATGATGTTACAAAATGACATATGTAGTTTGCGCGCTGTAGATCCTGAAGACTTAGAATTTATTTATGAACTAGAGAACAATCCTGCTCTTTGGGAATTTGGTCATACTATCACACCCTATTCAAAATTTACGATTAGAGAATATCTAGAAAATGCACATCGTGATATTTACGAAGTAAAACAATTGCGCCTTGCGATCTGTAATGCTAAGAATGAAATTAAAGGTGTTGTAGATTTGTATGATTTTGATCCCTATCATAAACGTGCTGGCGTTGGTATCGTGATTTCCCAAGAGTCTGATCGCGCTCGTGGACTTGCCACATCTGGATTAGAACTTATTATAGAATACGCTTTTAAACACCTCAGATTACATCAATTATATGCAAGTATAAGTGAAGATAATTTATCCAGTCGCAGGTTGTTTGAGAAGTTACGCTTTCGCGAAAGCGGAATTAAAAAAGACTGGATTGCCACAGAAAAATCTTATAAAAACGAACATCTTTATCAACTGATTAATGAATAGTAACTATAAAAAAGTCATCTTAGGAATCGTCCTTGTTGGACTGGTTATCATGGCGCTGTTTGCTTATAATGTATATGCTGTTTTATTTGCGCCCAATACTAATTTTGAGACAGAAACCTATGAAGTTTTTATTCCTACTGATGCAGATTATAATGAAGCCTTCTTGATTATTGCTGAAGCTGTTGAGAATAGAGACGATTTACATACTACAGCGGTAAAGAAAAAATACAATGAAAATGTGAAGCCTGGACGTTTTTTAATTCTAAAAGGTTCTAGCAATAATGATATCATTAACACCGTACGTAGTCAAAATGTACCCATCAAGGTAACTTTTAATAATCAAGAGCGTATAGAAAATCTGGCAGGTAGACTGTCAGAACAAATCGAACCAGATAGTCTAAGTTTACTGAAGGCAATGACAGATCCAGCTTTTTTAAAGGAAAATGGACTGAATGAAAATACCGCATTGAGTATTTATTTGCCTAATTCTTATGAGACCTACTGGAATACCAGTGCTGCTGGCTTTAGAGATAAAATGCTTGCTTATCACAAACAATTCTGGACGGCAGAGAAGCTTGCAAAGGCCAAAAAACAAGATCTAACGCCTACCGAAGTTTATACACTTGCATCTATAGTTCAAAAAGAAACAGCAAAGGTAGATGAGATGCCTAGAGTTGCTGGGGTTTACTTAAACCGTCTTTCTAGAGGTATGAAGCTGGAAGCAGATCCAACTGTTATTTATGCCAAAAAGAAATCAGAGAAAGATTTTAACCAACAAATAAAGCAGGTCTTGTATGTGCATCTAGAAATTGATAGTCCGTACAATACGTATAGATATTTAAGTTTGCCACCAGGACCTATTGTGACACCAGACCTCACCGCGATCAATGCAGTATTGAATCCAGAACGTCACGACTATTTATTTTTTGTAGCAAATGTGCAGAATTTTGGTTACCACAAATTTGCCAAAACTCTTGCACAACACAATCGTAATGCTGCAGCATATAGAAGGTGGATCGCAAAGAATAATAAGTAAGAATTACTTCATTCTTCAATAGATTCAAAGTTAATCTTCTGATTATGAACCTTAAAACGGTTCGTTTTTTCTTTAATTGTTATTTATTGTTAATAACTGCGCTTAAAAGATCATAAGAGATTTCTATTGTTTTTATCTTTAGTTAATTATAAGTCGCTAAAAAAGGTTGAAATGCATTATATTTTCTTTTCAATCATTTATTTATCGTTAAAATACATAAAAACAAGATAAAGAGCGCTAAAAAGACTTCTTTAACATTCTCCTGAATTTTAAGAAGAAAAGTGTCGTAAATTTGCGCCGCTTTAAAGAAAGAGTGACAGTAGCTTTCGAAAACAAAGAATATGAGATCACAATATGTGAGTTTTCTAGCTTATCCAGTTGTATTACTGATGAGCTTTTCGGTTTATACTTATGTAAAGACTGATTCTTCTAATAGTAAATCTGAAGAGACCACTATTGCCGAGGTTTTAGAAATGGGACCTTTTGAAGAACAACAAGAAAGTGAAGATATAAGTTTAAGAGATTATTCTCTTGCTACTTCTAGTAAAGATAGTTTTGTATCTTTTAAAGAAGCGCTTGCTTTCAAAGAATCTAGAGGTCAACACTGGCAAGTGAATACGCTAGGCTACATGGGTAAATATCAGTTTGGTGCAGTTACATTAAGACACTTTGGTGTTACTGATACGATTGCTTTCTTAAATTCTGTAAGATTACAAGAGAGAGTTTTTATTCAAAATCTGAGATACAATTACAAAATCTTGAAACCTTATATTGAGAAATACAAAGGTAAATCTATGGTTGGTGTAGAAATTACAGAAAGCGGAATATTAGCAGCTGCCCACTTATCAGGACCTGGTGGCGTAAAAAAGTTTTTAAAATCAAATGGTTATAGAGGTAGTAAAGATGCTTATGGTAGTACGACTAGATCTTATATGAAGAAATTTGCAGGTTATGATCTTTCTGGAGTCTTGAGGAAGAGGAAAAAATAATCCATTAAAAAAAGGGATCTTTACATGTAAAGATCCCTTTTTTTATCGCTCTTTCATATTTGTTTTTTCATCTTTTATAAAACGCAAATCACACAAACGCGACTAATTCCTACTACCAAAAATCGCACTTCCTATACGCACCATTGTGCTGCCTTCTTCTAATGCAATTTCATAATCACCGGTCATACCCATTGAAAGTTCTGTAAAATTATGTCTAGAACTTAATAAATGGTCTTCTTTTATCTTTTTGAAAGTAGTTGCAAGTGATTGAAACTCTTCTCTTACTTGTTTTTTATTCTCTGTAAAAGTGGCCATTCCCATCAGTCCTTTAATTTGGACATTTTTATATTCTTTGAACGCTTCATCATTCAATAAAGCTATCAATTCTTCTTCATCAAAACCAAATTTAGAATCCTCTTGTGCGATATGTATTTGTAGCAAACAATCAATGACGCGATCGTTTTTTTTTGCCTGTTTATTGATCTCTTTCAGTAATCTAGGAGAATCAACACTATGTATCAAATGAACGTAAGGAGCCATATATTTGACCTTATTACGTTGTGTGTGTCCTATCATATGCCAGTGGATATCCTTGGACATGGTTTCCCATTTATCGGTCATTTCCTGAATTTTATTCTCACCAAAATGTCGTTGACCAGCTTCATAAGCTACTTCCAGATCACTTACAGGTTTGGTTTTACTTACTGCTACTAATGTCGCTTGTGGTTGCACGCTTTTGCGAAAGCGTAACAAGGATTCTTTTATATTGCTCATTTCTAAAATTCGTAAATTATTAATCCGCTAGGCAGTTTAGGACGTATAAAGGTGCTTTTAGGAGGCATGATAAGCTCTGCATCTGCAATAGATTTCATTTGTTCTACCGTGGCAGGATAAAGTCCAAACCCTACTTGAAATTCTTTATTATCCACACGATCTTTCATGTGCATTAAATCGTGCTTTCCATAACTGTAATGGATGCGGTCATCTGTTCTTAAATCTTCAATTCCTAGTATAGGTTTTAGTATCAAATCATACATCATCTGTGCATCAAGGTCATCTAATACATTATTGATTTGATAAACGGTTTTGCGCAGGTATAAGCTGTAAAACTCTCCATCTAGATACATACAGAAATGATGTTTTTTAGACGGTTTGTATAATTCGAGACCGCGATTTTGGATTCTAAAGTGTTGATCTAATTTCATCAAAAACTCTTCTTTAGTAAGTCCATTGAGGTCCTTTACCTGTCTATTGAATTCATAGATGTTCAATTGGCTCTCGGCAATTAGAAGACTCATGAAATAATGATAGCTTTCTTGATCAGGATTCATTTCTTGAGATAATAAACTAGAACTAGCACTGCGATGATGTCCATCTGCAATATAAAGTTCTGGAATATCTGCAAAATATTGTTCGATCAATTCTATTAATTCTGGACTGGTAACCGCCCATATTTTATGAGAATTAAAGTCTGTTGTGGAAAAATGTTGATCTGGCGCTTCAGATTTAATCTCTTTAATAAGTTCATTAATCTTAGACTTGTCTTTATAAGTAAGTAGAACAGGCTCTGCATTGAAACCTACGGCTTTCAGATAATCTTTAAAAAGAGTCTCTCTTAAGCTTAAGGTATCCTCATGTTTTTTGATCTTGTTATCTTCATAATCTTGTGTACTAATTCCAGCAATGATACCGGTATAACTATGATGTGGATCTATGTTTTCATAAACATAAAAGGCCTTTTGCTTATCTTGAACTAGATAATTTTCTTCCTTAAATTCTAAATATCTATTGCGTACTAGATTAAAACGCTCTGCACCAGAAATTTCTTGATTAAACTTATAACCTGGATTTAAAATCTGTAAAAAAGAATAAGGATTGTATTTAAGCTGTGCTTTTAATTCTTTTTTACCATAATCTTGATAAGTGCGCGAGATCAAATGCGCAGCTTTATCTGCAGCGGCTCTTACTCCTTTAAATGGTTTTATTTTAGGCATTAATTGCTCTTAAACTATAGAAAACTCTTACTAACTACTTCTGCTTTGCGAGACTCAGAATAATCGTAAAAACCTTCTCCAGATTTTACTCCTTTTTTACCTGCCATAACCATGTTTACTAATAATGGGGAAGGAGCGTATTTAGGGTTTTTGAAGCCGTCGTGCATTACGTTCAAAATACTTAGACAAACATCTAGTCCTATAAAGTCTGCTAGTTGTAATGGTCCCATAGGATGTGCCATACCTAACTTCATCACGGTATCGATTTCTTGAACACCAGCAACGCCGTTGTAAAGAGTCTCAATCGCTTCATTAATCATAGGCATTAATATTCTATTAGCAACAAAGCCAGGATAATCGTTGACCTCAGTTGGTGTTTTACCTAACTCACGTGAAAGCGTCATGATCGTTTCTGTAACTTCATCACTGGTAGAATAACCACGTATGATTTCTACTAATTTCATGATTGGCACAGGATTCATAAAGTGCATGCCTATTACTTTTTCTGGTCGTTGAGTAACGGCTGCGATTTGAGTAATAGAGATAGAAGAAGTATTGGTCGATAGAATACAATCTGCTGGAGCAAATTGGTCCATATCAGCAAATATTTTCAATTTAAGATTTACATTTTCAGTTGCTGCCTCTACAACAAGATCTGCTTTTGAAACACCTTCCTTAAGATCTGTAAATGAAGTAATATTACCTAAAGTAGCTGCTTTATCTTCTTCAGTAATACGTTCTTTGGCAATCATACGATCTAGGTTCTTTGAAATAGTTCCTAAACCTCTATCTATTGCTTCTTGAGAGATGTCTACTAGAGCAACGTTAAATCCTGATTGGGCAAATGTGTGTGCAATACCATTTCCCATGGTTCCTGCACCTATAACTGTAATATTTTTCATTCTATGCTATTTTTCTTTTTCAATATGTTCTTATTAGTTTCACTTAATATTTTTCCAATATCTAAAAAGCTATTGTAAGATTCTTGTGTGTTAATATCTGTATTTAGAAATATGATAAATCCCAAATTGTTCTCTGGTTCAAAAAACATTACGGTATTCACTCCGGGATCACCGCCAGTGTGACCTATATATTCATTATTATATTCAATGAATATTCCATGATTCAAATTATCATTGATTCGATCTATAGTTTTAGGGTCAGAAAAGTTAGATGCTTCTAATTGTTTCTTATAATACTGAACATAAGAAGCTGTATTAAGCAGCGTCCCGTTACCGTTGTAACCGCGTATTAATTCCGTTAGAATTATACCTAAATCATGAGGTGAGGTGTACAATCCACCGTCTGCAAAGGTGATGAGTCTGTAATTAGGATGACGCAATTCGAGCGTAGAATATAAAGTAGACGCTTTTCTAGAGTCTAAATCTGATAAATTCCATGAAGTATTTTTTAAACCTAATGGGGCAATAATATTTTTCTTAGAATATTCTTTAAAAGAGGTGCCTGTTGCTTTTTCAATAACCAATGCAGTCAATCCTGCACCTATGTTAGAATAATCATAGGCAGTTCCTGGTGAATGTCCTGAATAAATATAATCTAAGCTTTCTACATCCAGATTAGTAAGTCCATTCTTTAAAAAAGCTTCCAGACATTTAGCATCTTCCATAGGGTAAAAGTTATCTAGCTCTTCTTGATCTATGTTAGGATTCTCAGAGGCATCAGGTTCAAGATTGATATACGACTGGTCATAATAGTCACCATCATTGATGCTACTGGTATGTGAAGCGAGATGTTTTACTAATACAGGAATCTCAGGATACTGTGGATTACGCACTTCAAAATCTAGGAACTTATTGATATCATCTTCTAGGGTTAAATGACCATCTTCAATGGCTTTAGCTAGTGTTAATCCTAAAATTACTTTTGAAATAGAAGCTATAGGTTGAATGGTGTTTGCGGTATAATTAGCACGTATTTTTCGATCGCTGTAACCGTAACCTGATTCAAAAATGGATCCTTTTTCATTTACTAGTGCAACGCCTAGACCATTTGTGTGACCTAGTTTATGAATGCTGTCCAGTTTTTTATCAAGTTCTACTTCTACCGCGTTAACAATGATATTTTCATCTACAGGGTTGGGATTAGTATTTTTACAACTATATAGACCGCAAAAAATAAGTACAATGATCAGTAGTCTATAGTTTATCATAAAGATTTAAAGTTTTCAATAATTTTCAAAGCAACATCTAGCGCATGAGTTCCATCTTCTAAATTAACAATAGGTCTGGTATCATTTTCAATTGCATCTGCAAAGGTTTCTAACTCATCTAGAATGGCATTATTATCCTCTACATCGGGATTGTCAAAATAGATTTGTTTCTTAATACCTTCAGCATTTTTAAGGATCATATCAAAATCTCCAGGAACCTCTGGAGCATCCTTCATACGTACGACTTCTACTTTTTTAGTCAGAAAATCTATAGATATGTAAGCATCTTTCTGGAAAAAACGAGCTTTGCGCATTTGCTTTAGACTTATGCGGCTAGCGGTAAGATTTGCTACACATCCGTTTTCAAATTCAATACGTGCATTTGCAATATCTGGCGTTTTAGAAATAACACTTACGCCGCTTGCACTTACATTTTTTACTGGACTTTTTACAACACTTAAAATAGCATCAATATCGTGTATCATAAGATCTAATACCACACTCACGTCTGTCCCACGAGGGTTGAATTCTGCCAGTCGATGTGTTTCAATAAACATAGGATTATCAAAACGGTCTGCCACAGATTTAAATGCAGGATTAAAACGTTCTACCTGGCCTACTTGACCTTTTAAATTCCGCTTTCGCGAAAGCGAGATCAAATCATTTGCTTCTTCTACAGTTACAGTTATTGGTTTTTCAATAAATAAGTGCTTGCCAGCTTCTAGAACTTTCACACCGCTAGCGTGATGATAGGAAGTAGGCGTCACTACATCTATCATATCACAAGCTGCAATTAATTCATCTACATTAGAGAAATATTTATAACCTAAGTCTTTTTCTAATTGAGTAGCAACCTCTGGATTTGCATCATAAAAACCTACAAGTTCGTAACGCTTGCTTTGTTGTAATAATTTGAGATGTATCTTACCTAGGTGACCAGCGCCTAGAACTCCTGCTTTGAGCATAGTTATTGCATTTTTGTAAAAGTAGGTAAATGATTTTTGATTAAAAATATGAATAGCAAATTTTAAGTTCATTTTATGGATCCTAAATTGTTGAAAAAAAGATGGAATTATAAAGCGGATTATAGACCACAGGTAGCTACTTTTGACTTTATCAAAGACAACTACATACATAAAGGAAAACGTCGCCAGTTAGTAGAATTGATGCGGTCAAAAGGTATTACCGATCCAGCCGTACTTGAGGCTATGAATCAGGTGCCTAGACACTTGTTTCTAGATAGTTCGTTTTTAGAACATGCTTACCAAAACAAAGCTTTTCCTATAGGAGCAGACCAGACGATATCACATCCATATACGGTTGCTTTTCAAAGTCAATTGTTGCAACTTAAAGCAGGTGATAAGGTTCTGGAAATAGGAACCGGTAGCGGTTACCAATGTGCTGTGCTGTTAGAAATGAAAGCAAATGTCTATACGATAGAACGTCAAAATGAATTGTACAAAAAAACCAATTTACTCTTTAGAAAACTGAATTACAGACCTAGAAAATATGTTTTTGGCGATGGTTACAAAGGATTACCAGAAGAAGCGCCTTTTGATTCTATAATTGTTACTTGTGGTGCACCAGAAATACCACCAACTTTATTAGGGCAGCTGAAAATAGGTGGAAGGTTAGTTATTCCAGTAGGTAGCGATCCTCAAATTATGACTTTAATCATAAGAGAAAGTGCTACCGATTTTTCAAAAGAAACTTTTGGCGAGTTTAGGTTTGTACCATTTTTAGGAGGTAAGAATTGAACTATTTAGAGAATTTAAAGGTTTTAGAATTACCATTTTTACTTAATATTTTTAAAATATAAAAACCGTTTTGAAGATAACTGATGTCCATCTGTGCATTTTCTAAATTTTGAGATTTTGCTATTCTCTTACCGCTTAAATCAAATAATTCAAAACTTAAAAGACTTAAGGTATTACCCTTAGGATCAATGGTGATTTTATTGCCGTCTGGTGACAAAAAGATTTCTGTGCTGGGAAATTGAAAAGAGGCTTCACTTAACGGTGCATTTCGATAAACCGCTATTTTTCCTACCGGATTAGTAATGCGCAAGGTGGTTATATTTCCTAAGGTAACAATGGAATAGGTAAATGTCTGTCCTTGATAAGGTAAAAAGAATTGTGTGTATTCCTGATCAAAGCCGTCTATTACCGGATCATTTGCAAATGATAAGGTCGCCACTCCAAAGTTGAAAATGAACTCTGTGTTATTAGCTACAAAAGTTATGTCTCCAGTTATATCATTATAAGCATAAGTTTCAAAAGAGGTAGTTGTATTAAATGTTATGGTCGTGCCTACTCCACGGAACAAAACCGGCTGTGTTGTAATGGTAGTTCCTTGCTCTAATTGAGTAAAGTACCAAGGAGATTGAGTTAAAGCAGCGTTTTGAGAATAAGATGCCAGACTCAAAAAAATCATCATTGATAGTAATATGAATCTCATTTTGATATTATTTTATTTAAAAATAAACAATTTCTAATAGTTCCTTAAACTCTTTGTTAAAGCCAGTGATTTGGCCTAAATTTTTGTGTGTCTTGAAATATAATGGTAAGGTGTTTCATTCATAAAAAGTTTATTTCTTTTGATTAAATCATAAATTATAATAATGCATATCATTATAAATATAAATTATTACTTATGTAATTATATCTGTTTATTTGTAAAATATTAAAATAACAACTAATGAAAAGAATCACAATTGCAAAAGGAGATGGAATAGGTCCAGAAATTATGGACGCGACACTTAAAATTTTAACGGCTGCAAATGCACCGATAGAATGGGATGAAGTAGAAATAGGTGAACAAGTGTATCTCTCTGGTAATACAACTGGAATTCCTAATGAAGCTTGGGATACCATAAGAAGAAATAAGATTTTCTTAAAAGCTCCTATAACTACACCTCAAGGTAAAGGATATAAGAGTCTAAATGTAACCTTACGTAAAACCTTGGGACTTTTTGCAAATGTACGTCCTTGCAATAGTTTTGCTCCATACATCGCTACAAAACATCCAGATATGGATGTAGTTATTGTACGAGAAAATGAAGAAGATTTGTATGCTGGAATAGAGCACAGACAGACTGATGAGGTTTATCAGTGTTTGAAATTGATTACACGTCCTGGCTGCGAGAAGATTGTTCGTTATGCCTTTGAATATGCAAAATTATATAATCGTAAAAAAGTAAGTTGTTTTGTAAAAGACAATATTATGAAGCTTACAGATGGTTTATTTCATAAGGTTTTCAAAGAAATCGCAGTCGAATATCCAGAAATTGAATCTGATAGCTGGATTGTAGATATTGCAGCGGCAAAAATCGCAAACGAGCCAGAACTTTTTGACGTGGTTGTTTTGCCTAACTTATATGGAGATATCGTATCAGATATAACAGCAGAAATTTCAGGATCTGTAGGTCTAGCAGGATCTTCTAACATAGGTGAAGAGTGTTCTATGTTTGAGGCCATTCATGGCTCTGCTCCATTAATTGCAGGAAAGAACATTGCAAATCCGTCTGGATTATTAAGAGGTGCGATTATGATGTTAAATCATCTAGGAGAGCAGGAAGTAGCGATGAAAATAAAAAATGCATGGTCTTGTGCGATTGAAGAAGGAATCCACACGGCAGATATTTATAAAGAAGGTACAAGTAAGCGACTAGTTAATACTATGGATTTTGCAGATGCCGTTATTGAGCGTTTAGGTAGAAAACCAAAACATCTTCCAGAAGTAGCCTACGATACCAATGCAAAAATCACCATAAAAAAATATGTACGTCGCCAGCCGCAGGCAAAACAGCTCGTAGGTGTTGATGTATTTATAGACTGGAAAGGAGCAAATGCAGATGATCTTGCCGCTCATTTAGGAAAAGCTAATGGAGATCTAGAATTGAAAATGATAACAAATCGAGGTGTAAAAGTATGGCCACAAGGTTTTGAAGAAACTTTTTGTACGGATCACTGGAGATGTAGATTTGAAAAATCAGAAGGAACAGAAAAGGTCTTTAATCAAAGTGTTGTAGATCTACTTCAAAAGATAGGAGTAGAGCAACTTGACGCTATAAAAACAGAGAATCTTTATAAGTTTGATGGAGAATTAGGTTATTCTCTTGGGCAAGGTCAATAGATAAGGCCTTTCTTAAACAATCAAAGCAGCTTTAGAAATAGAGCTGCTTTTTTTGTTTCCGCTTTCGCGAAAGCGGAATAAACATCCATCATTTTATTAAAATTCATAAACTGATTTGGTTCTCAATTTATAAAGATGGCAATACTTTTTTATTAAATTTCTTTTTTCTCAAAGCTAATAGACCAAATATGGGCCCTATAGCAAGAGGCATATACATCATGCCACTGTTTGAAATCGCCGTTAACGAATTAAGCAACCGAATACTTATAATAGTTATCGCAAAACCAATACAAGTTACTATCGTTAATGAGGTTCCTTTAATCGCCGCTGGAGCATTATGAGCAACAAGAGCAGACAATAATGGAGAATCTGCAATGACGGTCATACCCCAAAAAAGTAAAAAACTTATAAAAATATATTCTGAATCTACCTTGAAAAGAAGTGGAGCAACTAAGCAGCAAATTCCTGATAATAATAAAGACATGAATGCAGTGCGTCTGGTTCCTATATGCTGCGAGATATAACCACTCGCTACACATGATAAACTTCCTATTCCTATTACAACAAAAGATAAATGTGCGACGTTAAAATCTATAGATGGATGCAATTGCAGGTATTCTTTAAGAATGATTGGTACAAATGCCCAAAATGCATATAATTCCCACATGTGGCCAAAATATCCAAACGAAGCTGCTTTAAAATCTGGGTTTTTAAATATTTGAAAACAAGCGTTTAATTGTAGTTTTGAACCTTCTTTTCTAAAAGGACCATCTTTGACTAGACTAAACATAAGCAGTCCACCAGTTAAAGAAAGAAGAGAAGTAGCCATCAATACATATCTCCATTGATCGCCAGTAGTTATTCCTTTAAGCACATGTGGAAATGCGGTTCCTAGAACTAATGCGCCAACTAAAAAACCTAGATATTTTCCCAAACCATTATCATAGTAATCTGCGGCTATTTTCATTCCTACGGGATAAATACCAGCAAGGAAAAAACCAGTTAAAAAGCGAAATAGTAATAAGGTAATCAGATTATTACTCTCCCATAAAATGCATAAATTGAACAAAGCTGCAAGAATTGCACTAGTAAAAAATACTTTTGAAGGTGAGAATCGGTCTGCAATGGAAAATATCGCAAATAATAAAGTTCCAATAATAAAACCTAATTGTACGGCAATGGTTAAATGACCTAACGCGGTAACTTCTAATTGAAAAGTTCTCACCAGATCATCGATGATTCCGTTTCCTGCAAACCATAAGGACGTACAACAAAATTGAGATACGACTATTACGGGAAGAATGATTTTACGTGTCAGCACAAACGATGTATAATAAGGTATAAGTGAATAGAAAATTAAAACAAATTAATCAATAACATTTGATTAAAAGCTGACGTAAAAATAGGGAGAAGGTATCGATCTTATGGCATCGTATCGTTATCTATATTTGATAGATCTTTTTCATATTTATTGTGAATGAAAATAATAGATAGACCAAACAATACAGCTACTACAATTAGAATGGTACTAATAGCACCGCTTACACCGAAAGACATACGTATCAAAATAGTGGAAATTATAAAACCAGAATTTCTAATGATCTTATGAAACTGATCTGTGTAGAACAACGATATCAATAAAAGCACCACATCAACAATAATGAGCACCGAGAAAAACTCATCAAAAAATAAATCATTAATACTTTCAAATGGATTTAAATCGCTAGAGTTAAAAGAAAAAGAAAGCGTCCAATCTATAAAAGTATAAAGCGCCATTCCAAACAATAAAGGAATTAAAGCCGTCGCTATAATTTTCTTTTTACTGATGAAGCTTTTAACGCTTTTTTCAATCTTTTCTTGATCCATGACCTTTCTTCGTCCTTGTTTTTGAAATAAAAATATGAGGTAAAATAGAAGCAAAGAGCCTAGTAAATCATAAGTGAATTGCAAATCTCCTTTTATTTCAAACCACTCTGAAGAAAGTTCTAAAGCAGATAAATCTTTAAAAAGTTTACGTATAATGATTAATGTAATAATTTCATATTGCTTTGTAATATAGGTTGTAAACGATTTAGGTAAGTAGTAGATCAAGAGATATACCTCATAAATCAATATGAATGAAAATGGAGTATAAGCGGCCGAAATAGGGTTTTCAAGCAAATCAGATTCAAAGGGTAATTCTAGAACCTTTAATTGAACAAGAAATATAAATGCTAGATGCAAAAAGAAACTTACAATCGCGATAGTAAGAATGACCTTTTCTGTTTTATCGCGCGTTTCAGCAGAGAGAAATATTTTAAATAAAAAACGTATGATATTATTGAAAGTTCCCAAAGTGGTTGAATTAGTTAGGGTTTAACAAAAATATCAATTGATACCGTAAGTTACACCTTTCTATTAAGTATAGTTTTCTTTAAAACATTACAGATTGATAAGAGTTTTTTTTAACTGAATTAACTGAATACCAGTTCGTTTAATCTTCTTACAAAACTCTTATTCTAAATATACTCGATTTAATAAAAACTCTTTCTGATCACAATAAATACAAATACCATGATGGTGTAACCTAAAAAGAAAGGTAATATAGAAGCTTTTAACCCTAGCACAAGCATGATCGCTATTATAAGTAGTTGAAATCCTAATCCAAAAGTAGATATGCTAGTCATCAGCCATTTAGGAAATATTTTTCCTATTCCAGCAGTACGATCTAGATAATAAATAGACTTGTCAAAAGTACCGTATAGCAACTTATATAATTTAAATAAAATATTTACATGCAATTGCTTTTCTCCTTCAAGAGCTATAGGTGTGGTTGTCTCAAAAACGCGACTAGTGGTGTCGCCATTAAACTTGCTGCGCAGGATGACATAGTAATAATTGTAAAGTGTTCCTTGAAGCTGTAACCCTAAAAAGGCAAGAATACAAACCCATATACTACCTTCAGTAATATACCATATGGAAAGTAAGAACATTGCGTTTAAAATAATGTCTGCTACAGAGTCTAGAAAACGTCCCGTATAAGAAGGTTTTTGTTTTACTCTAGCCAGCTCTCCATCTGCTGCATCAAGAATAGATTTAAAAATTAAAAAGAAAGCTGCTAACCAGAAATAACCATTAAGAATACAATAAATGGCAAGAAGGCCAGATATAATGAACCATATGGTCACATGAATAGGAGTAAAACGCGTGTTTTTTAAAGAGTCTGCAATGATTCTTGCTACCGGTCTTCCGTAATCAGAAAGATCAATAAACTTATGCTCTTGTGGTAATTTGGACATGTAATGTCATAGAAAAGTACTGTGGAATATACCAAAATTGAAAGCTGCAAAGATACGGCTAAAGAGGTCTTTTAAAACTGGTATTTCTAGGGTTAAAAAGAAGATGTGTTTTCACTTATAATTTGGGTAAAAAGTGCTTCAAACTTTTTTTTCTAATTCTTAAGTTTAATGTGGTTGGGTTAATGCTATTGGTCCTAAAAGTGACACTTAAAAAACGATCATTTATTTTTAGAACATAGATATCTTTTGATGGAACTTTATGTAGCAAGTCAAAAAATTTGGTAAATCGAGCAAAAATTAAAGGAGTTTTAACCCATAATTCGTGAATAGTAATAATTACATCCAGGACATTTTTCGCTCCACCCAAATAAGTCAAAGCAGAGCGATCTGAGTTTCCAGTAACACCTTTTACTCTAAAAGTAATTTGATCATTATTCAATTCTGGAAAGATAGACAGTGTCTTTTTACCTAAAATATAAAAAACGATAAATGAAACGATAACTAATCCTATCCAGACTATTATAAAGATGTATTCAGATTTCATACTTATTTTATCAGGTAATTGATCAATGTAAACATTAATTATTATAATCGTCAACTTAATTATTAAGACATATTTCAATAACTTTTACGCAAATTAAGTCACTGATAAAGCCATTAATATCTGTCAGTTCCTATTCTTTCTTTAAGCTATTTTGAGATTATCAGAAACCTATTCCAGCCTTCTAGCTTCCGTTGTAAAGGATAAACCATTAATTCCTAGAATAGAAGTCATAATACCTTCAAAAAGTGGTTCTGGTGCGTTTTGAGGTATTTTCCATTCAAATATAAAGTTAGAACCAGTGCCACCATAGATATCTAGTTGATCGATAATTATTTCAGTAGTTTCTAATGGCGCTAAATAAATAGGATGTTCAAAATACCTCCGTATCGACTTCCCATGTGTATCATAGTAATCTGCTTTAAGAACATAAATAGTATCGGTTTCACTTACATTGCGCAGGCTTACCATTGCTGTTAAATTTTGTGTTTTTTCACCAGAAATACTGTAAATTTGAGAATAGACAGATAGGTAAGATTTTCCATACACTAAAGAATCTACATCATTGATTGCCGCAGCTCTTTTTGACCAATTTTCTGTATGGATCGAGCTTATTTTTTTTTTTCTTTTCACAACTACACAAGAACAAAAAACAAATTATTATTAAGCTGTATTTCATTTGATCAACATTTTTAAATTCTATTGTACATATAGGTAATTTAATAAAAAGTGAAAGACTTACTCAAAATTATCAAACACCATTTGTGTATGACAGGAATCTATAAAACGATACTACCGATATCCTTAACTCATTGATTTTTTTCTAAGAATTATATAATAATTCCGCTTTCGCGAAAGCGGAACATGGACACCAACCTTTGTTCGATAGTTCTAATATTTACTTAAAACAAATCCAATTACTTGAATAAAACAACATGGATATGGAATCAAAAGACCTGCTGATTTTTACTAATCTGGTTGCGATATTTCTGTTTTTGGAACTAACGGAAATATTTGTTGTACAGATCAACAAGCTCAGTTAACCTTACTAACATCCGTACCAGGAATAGGCAAGAAAACGGCCTTGTTTTTAATAGTGGTGACCGATGGTTTTTCTAAGTTTGAGAATGCAGCACAATTATGTAGTTATGTAGGAATAACGCCTACTATCAGAGAGTCAGGTAGTAGTGTAAGAGGACGCGCCAGAATCAGTAAAATAGGAAATCAAAAATTAAGAAACCTATTATTTATGTGCAGTTTTAACGCGTGCAAATACAACAAGACCTGTAGAGAAATTTATGAGCGAATTGTTGCGACTTGTCTCCGACGATTGAGGCACGATCGAGAGGAAGACACGAGCAAAAAACTAGCCTTGATTGCTGTCTGTAATAAGCTCTTAAAACAAGCCTTTGCTATAGCAAAATCAGGACTCATTTACGATGATTCTTATAGAAGTACTTTAGTGATTAAATAAAGCAGATTTTACTTGTTTTTTACCACAGTACTTTGTTAGCCTTTCGTTATTTTTTATTTAGAGTTTCAATCCTTTCTTTAAAGTAATCTTTACCACTTAATTCAAAGGCCTTGTTTAAGTATTTTAAGGCATTCTCTTTGTCGTTTTCAGATTCATAATAATCAGCCATCGAATCATAAGCATTTGCACTTGTTGGATTATATTTTATATTCATTTCAAAAAACATGAACGCCTTCTTAGGTTGTCCCATTTGCATATTCATGTAGCCATAGCCATTTAACATTTCGTCTATCATTGGTGCAGTAGGAACACCAAAATGTTCGGTATAGATTTGTTCCTGCACCTTCAATAGTGAAACCAATTCTTCTATAGGGGTCTCTGGATTATTATATTTTTGAGGTGATTTAAATTGATACCATTCAAAAAGAAAAATCAGCCCATCTCTTATGGATGGTAATGGAACTGTACCATGTAAATCTTCATTATAAACTTTCCATGAAAAATTTAGTCCATTCTGTTTTTGAGATTTAGTATAATTTGAAAACTCAATGATTGAACGCGCAAACAAAGTAAATTCCGAAGAGTCATCCATAATATTCTCCATGTTTATTTCTTCATTCCACATATGCAGCTGCTCTGCAGCTAAAGATACAAAGAGGGACTTGCCTTTGTAACTTTCTGTACTCAGCTTTTGTTTTGCCTCCTTCAATAATTTTTGGTCATCCCAATCCAAACTTGGATCTATGGCTATATAGTTTTGAAAGAGATGTTTATGATTAACCAACATATTTATAGTAAACAATCCGGCATAAGAATGTCCAATTAATGTACGATAGTTCATGGTTGGATACTTACTATCAATATATGGGATGAGTTCCTCCTCCATAAATTTAGTAAAGATTTCTGCACCTCCAGTTTCATCGTTCATTGCACTACCACGTCTCATTTTTATCTGCGAAGTAGTTAAATCTCTTATTCGGTTGTTGCGATTAGAAATTCCAACAAGTATCATATGTGGCAGGTAATGCCCCCAATAATTACCATAAACAGCTTCCAAAGTACTTTCTAATGAAAATCCATCCATTAGATAAATCACGGCATATTTTTCATCATTACCTGGCTGAAAATTATCTGGTAATCTTACCCAAAAGTTACGGCTTTCATTTAAAGTTTTAGAAAATATTGAATCCACTATTCGATTTTGAAATTGCTCTGTTTGGGGAACAGTTATTTGTGCAATTGCATGTTGATTTACCATTAAAATTGATCCGATAAGTACAAATATGTAGATGTAATATTTCATTATTTTTTTTGGATTTAAATATAACTCTAAATATATAAATTAGACTCAGAATTTATATTGGTTATTAGTTGTTTATAATGAAGCCTAACGGTAAGGCTATGATTCGTTTCACGCATCAACCCTTACCGTAAATTCTTAGTTGATTGCTTTAAAGATATTACATTGATCTAAATTACCGCCTTCTCTTTGAAATGAATTATCGCTAATGTTGTTAAATGTCAATCATTTGCCACTCGTCAATAAATGAAAATAAAACTTCATAAGGAATCTATGCCCTTTATACCTGAGTATAAGGGACGTTGATTTCTGTAAGTTCATTCTGTAGCTGACATAATTTCAGAGTATTAGTGCGGATTTCTATTCTATTTGTGCTACCTAACACAAGTTGTTATGATGGAATCGAAACAACTTGAGAGGTAAACTACACTATTATATCCAGCCTAATACTACTTAATTAAGACCGTGCTCAGAATAAGATCGATGAATTTCAATGTTGCGAAATCGTTGATTTTTAGCAACTAGTATATATGAGCATTTTAATCAAAAACTATATACTAACCACCTTTTTTAAGGCGTATATAAGAACTTTTTGTCTTTGTTCTACCTATTGCGGTTTTAGTTGTATATGAGAACTTTTATGCTGTTTCAACAATTGTTTATAAATTTAATTATACCATTGCAAATACGCCTTTACCATGCTTTTTCCTTTGGTTCATCATATACCTGTCCTATAAATGCTATAGTTTTTTCTTTCTCATAGAGTGGACTCAAAGAATGCTGAAGCCTATATTTATGATGATAAACACTTACAAACGAAATTAAACGTAAGCAAACGGTTAAAAGACGTTTGTAACTTGGATAGCTTCTCATCTTTGCACTGTCATCAAAACAAACGATGGCGTTAACTCATTTATAATCCATACAAACTAATTTATTATGAACAATTTAAGCAACAAAGTACAATTAATCGGTAACCTAGGACAAGATCCAGAAATCGTAAATCTTAACGATGGTAAGAAACTAGTAAAATTTTCTATCGCCACTACAGATCGCTATACAAACAAACAAGGCGAGCAAATTACAGACACACAATGGCATCGAGTAGTAGCGTTTAATAATGCGGCA